>PLXR01000071.1:0-264 GCA_003151495.1 Opitutaceae bacterium | reverse complement strand
CGATGCCGACGAGCGCGATGTGGCATTTGGTCGCCGCCAGGCAGAATCGGGAGTTCCCCTCGTTCGTCACGACGACGATCCTCCCGCTCTCGGCCACGATGAAGTTCGCCCCTGTAAGCCCGACGTCCGCCTCGAGGTACTTGTGGCGCAGGAACCGCCGCGCGCGCTGCGTGATCACCTGGGGATCGTCGTCGTAGGCCCCGAGGCCGTTCTTCTCGAAGGTCTCCGCTATCTGCCTGCGGTTCTTGTGGATGATCGGCTTGA
>PLXR01000022.1 GCA_003151495.1 Opitutaceae bacterium | reverse complement strand
ACTGGCGCTATTATGCCTGGATGGGCGGCCTCACGGTCTTCTGTCTCCTGGGCCTGCACGCCTACTGCATCCAGTTTGTGCACGGGCTAATCGTCACTGGGATGAGCGACGAGGTTTCCTGGGGGGTGTACATCGCCAATTTCACCTTCCTTGTGGGGGTTGCCGCCGCGGCGGTGATGATGGTGATTCCCGTCTACATCTACGACAACGAGGAGCTCCACGACCTGGTCATCTTCGGCGAGCTGCTCGCGGTGGCGGCGATAATCATGTGCCTGGCGTTCGTCACGGTCGACCTTGGCAGGCCCGACCGGTTCTGGCACCTCATCCCCGGCATCGGGCAGCTCAACTTTCCCCGATCAATGCTCAGCTGGGACGTGATCGTGCTGAATGGCTACCTCCTTCTCAACGTCCACATCTGCGGGTACCTCCTCTACTGCCGCTACCAGGGCCGGAAGCCGTCCAAGTGGTTTTACATCCCCTTTGTATTCGTCGCAATATTCTGGGCGGTCTCGATCCACACGGTCACGGCGTTCCTCTACGTCGGGCTGGGTGGTCGGCCATTCTGGAACTCCTCGATCGTCGGCCCGCGCTTCCTCGCATCAGCCTTCTCGGCGGGCCCGGCGATAATCATCCTTGCCCTCCAGGTGATCCGGCGTGTCACGCGCTACCACATCACGGACAAGGCGCTGTTGACGCTCCGTAGCATCGTCCAGGTCTCCATGCTCATCAATGTTTTCCTGCTGATCAACGAGATCTTCAAGGAGTTCTATTCGGGAAACCTCCATGTTGCGTCCTCAAGGTACCTCTTCCTCGGCCTGGACGGGCACCACGCGCTCGTCCCGTGGATCTGGACCGCAATTGCGTTCAACCTGATCAGCATGTTCCTCCTGATCCTGCCCCTGAGCCGCAGCCTGAAGTGGCTGGATGTCGCGTGCGTCCTCTGCATTGTGGGCATATGGATCGAGAAGGGAATGGGGCTCGTGATCCCCGGGTTCATTCCCACGCCGCTTGGTGCGTTGATCGAGTACACCCCGAGCCTCAATGAAACCCTGGTCTGCCTTGGGATCTGGGCCTTTGGCCTCCTCTGCTACACGATCTTCCTGCGAATGTCCGTGCCGATTCTCCAGGGCACATTGAGCAAGGCGAACGAGCACCTCCCCGAACGCGACGCAGCTGCAGCCCACGCGCCGGCGGCAGCGCCCTGAAAGTCGCCCTTCCGCCGATGGCCACGCAACTCACAGCCGACGATGCCAAGCAGTCCCTTACTGCGCACGTCGAGGCCAAGGGCGCCGAGATCTTCGCCAAGTACGGTCCCCAGATTGGACGGCAAGAGCTGCTGGCGATGATGGAGGACCGATCATGCGTCCGCTACCCCTGTTCGATCGAGTTCGACTCGTCCCGGCTGCAGCCGGGGGAGGTCGCATATCCCGAGCCCAAGGGCAGCCTTCCCGAGGAGGGATTCACCCTCTTCGTCCATCCGGCATTCGAGTCGAGACCCTCGATGGTCCCCTACCTCATTCTATACCAGCTGGTTGTGGTGAACTATGGCGAGTTTGCATCGTCCGGGGACGCTGAGGCCTTTGCGGCGGCGGCCCTGGGCCTGGACCGCGAGCTCTACTATCAGGTCCTCTGCAGCCTTGCAGACGAGCTCGGCGGACCCCCAGACACTGGGGATGGCGACGCGGCAGGCCACGCTCACGCCGGCTGCACGTGCGGCGGCTGATCCCTCCCGCTGCTGGCCCTAGGCGCCAAGGTCGCCACGGTCCCGCCGTCGCTGCCTCGCATACGCGACGGATACGCCGATTAGCACCACGCCAAGCACCAGGAACGAAGTGATTCGGTAGGCCGGCTTGAGGCGCGCCAGGTCGACGCTGAAGACATAGACGATGGTTGCCAGGATGGTGCAGATTCCCATCAGCCGGTATTTCCGGCTTCCCAACACGGCGCTCGCCGCAAAATACAACCCCGACACACCAAGCCATGAGGCGCTCACCCATGCTTCCGGCACCGTGTGAAGCAGGCCGTAGGGAATTACGATGCTCGCCGCGCCGAGGTAGAGGTTTCGCATAAGCTCCGTCCGAATCTCGAGCCGGTCCTTCTGCCAGTTGAGGATCCGGGCCGTGAGGAGCGCCACGACGGCAAAACTCAGGTTGACCGGGCCAGTGGCCTGTCCAAAGGCCAGATACGCGAAGTAGATACCGCCAAAGATGAAGAGATTTGCCACGATCACGATCTTCGAGCGGAACCAGACAGCCGTCGCGGCCACGAGGAGACTCTGCCAGGCCAGCCATGCGTAGAAGTCCGGAGCCGGAAAGTGACGGAAGATTGCGAGGCTGAGGATCATGTAGCCGGCGCAGGCGTAGATCGAGGTCGCGTAGACGCTCTGGTGGTGCCACCAGTACGCCACGGCTGCCAGGAGCAGCCCGCCCGACACCGCGGTCTCCACCCACGGAGGCGCGGCGGCAAAGAAGAGCTGCACGTTGATCAGGGCAATCAGCACGGCGCCCCCGCTGACCAGGAGCGCCCTGCCGATCCTCAGGGCCACGTGGTCGTTCCCGGCGCCCGGCCTGCAGCCCAGTGCAACCAGCGGCACCGAATAGGCGGCCAGGGCAAGAAGGTTCCCATGGGGGGCGTCCGTCCCCCGCAAAGCATGCCCAAGCAGTGGGTTGTTCAGGAGCAAATCAAGGTGCAGGAGATAGGTCATTCCCGCCACGACGAGTCCCAGCCACGGCCAACCGCGTGTGCGCACCATCACGTATGCAGCCGCTGCTAGCGCGACAAGCAGGCCCAGCTGGAACCCGGCGATATCAGAGACGACAACCGTCGCCATTCCGGCGGCAAACACTAGGCCGGCCATGGTCTCGCTTTGTCGCCTTGCCGCCAGCACGAGCTCGGCCCCGAGGACAAGGACCACGAGCGTCAACCCGAGGCCGACGTCCGGGACGACGGGATTGGCCGAAAAGAAATGGAGGCGAAGGGTCGCGAAGAAGAGCAGGAAGAGCGCACCTCCAAGAAGAATGCGCGACGCGTCAGGAATGGCATTCTTCAAGCGCTTGGACGCCGCAAAGAATGCTGCCGCCGCTGCGTAGCCAATGAGGCAGGAGATGAATGACGGCACTCCGGCGAAAGGGAATGCCACAAGGAATGCGATACCCAGGCTGAGGGCCAGCACCCCCACCCTGGCGAGCCAGAGCTCGCCGATCTGCATCTCAAGTCCGCTGTCCCCCGCGGGAGCCGGGATCGCCACGGGTGACCGGGGTGTTTCGCCGCCGAGTATGGCTTCAGCATCGGCCTGGGACAGGGGGCGGAATCCCAGGTAGGTCTCCATGCGATGAAGCCTCGCTTCAATCATGCGGCTGGCGCTCCCTGCGGGCGTGACAACTCCGTCGGGATTCGCTGACGAGGACGGAGGGGGTTCTTCCGCGTTCATTTGCCCTTGCTCCCCAGTATGAGGCATCCGGGCTTCCCATGCTGCGCAGCTCTTGTCAAATCATGTGCGTTTAGTGACGGCTTGCCTGCGCGACTCCTGCCAGGCCGCGTCTGGCCGAGGGCACGGACCCCTGATCAAGGACGATTTCCCCAAATCACTTGCCCTGAATACCGCCGTTGTGGCAGTCGGTGCAGGAGAGTTCGGCGTCATAGTCGCCGCCCGGGTGCTTGAACTCCAAGCCTGCCGGGTTCATCGACGCCAGCTCCACACCCTTGCCCTGTGCAATTATGGCGTGGCAGGAGGTGCAGTCGCTCGCGCGGACGGTTTCTCCAGCCGCCGTCTTGTGCTTGTCGTCGTGGCACCTGAAGCAGCCGGGCCAGTCCTTGTGCCCGATGTTGGTCGGGTAGATGCGCCAATCCGCCTTCCGCTCCGGGAAGATGCTCCGGGCGTAGATGCGCTGCACCTCCGCGATCGCCGCCGGCAGAGCCGGAGCGTCCTTGTACTTGGTTGAAAGGAAGTCGGCGATCTTCTGGGGAGCCGCTGCGTCGGTGGTGATATCCTTCTGCATCAGGGCCTGCACTGCGCTTCGCTTGATGCTTGGAAGCGAGGTGCTCAATGCCCCGGTCGCCATGGAGCGCTCCACGGCTTCATTGGCGGTGGGAAACACGTGGGCCGGGCGGTTGTGACAGTCGATGCAGTCCATCTCTCGGATGGCCGCCGCCGGAGGCTCCCCTTTGAAATCCGGGCTGCGGTAGACCCGCGTGCTGCCGTCCTTCTTGTCCGTAACCCTCATCCAGGCGATGTCCTGGCGCTTCTCGTCGGTCGCGTAGTACTCGACAAGACTGTCGGGACTCACGTGCCAGTGAATGCCCCCCGCTGGGCTCCCAGGGTGGCCGGAGTTGACATGAAGCAGGAGGCGGATCGTGTACGGGGTGTTCTTCTTGTCGGACAGGTAGTGATCGAAGGAGACGTCGACATTCCCGTGGAATTTCTGCGGCCAGTGGCACTTCTCACACGTGTCCCGGGCCGGCCGAAGGTTCTTCACAGGCGTGTCGATCGGCCTGTGGTAGTTGTTCAGGGTGAATGCTATAAGCTGATGCGTGCCGTTGAGCTTGGCCTTGATGGCCGCCGACACACCTGCCCCCACGTGGCACTCGACACAGGCCACCCTCGCGTGGGCGCCGCGCTGATAGGTGGTGAACTCAGCGTTCATCGCGCTGTGGCACACCGCCCCGCAGAACTGTGTGGACTCTGCGTATTGGTAGGTCTGGTAGCTTCCGAAAGCCGAAAGCATGATAAAGCCGAGTGCCCCGGCCCCGAACACGCCCAGGTAGACCCTCTGCGCCGGGTTGCCGAGGTCCAGGCGCCATTTGTCCGGCGTGGTCGCCGCATGCCTTATCGCCCACCGCCTCTGCGCCCAGGCCCCGAAGAATACAAGAATCAGGCCGCCGATCAGGAAGACGGGTGCGACGATGTACGTGAATATTCCCAGGTACGGATTCCGGTCGCCCTGGGTGAAGTCCATCCAGACCAGAAGCGCAAAGGAGAAAAGGGCCCCCAACGCGACGACCGCGCCGATCGCGGTAATCCAGTTATTGAAATGCGATCGCCAGCCGGGCGGTCGGGGAGTCGGGGCGGGCTCAGGCATGGCCTTTGTAGGTAGTTGGATTCGCTAGGGCCTCGGCGCGAAAGGGTGATTCCCGCCGAAGCCGCGAGATTCTCCGGGGATCGGGGATTCAGCCCTTGAACTTGCGGACAAAGGTGACGAGGTCCTTGATTTCGTCGGCGGTGAGATCGTCCTTGAAGCCCTTCATCTTGTCCTTGCCGTTGTCCCCCTTGATGCCCTCGGTGATGGCCTTGATCATGTCCTCGTCCTTCAGGGCCGCCTGAACCTGGGCGTCGGTGTAGTCCTTAATCTTGAGCTTCTTCCCGGTCTTCGTCTGCGCCTTGCCATCGGAGCCATGGCATGAGGCACACGAACTGTCCCAGTTGTCGGAGGCGGTGGCGGTGGCGGCATAGGCCGCACCCGCTGTGAACGCCAACGCCACTATGGCGACGGCTGTCTTATGGGTGGTTTTTATCATGGGTTTAGTACGGTTACCGATGTTCATGCGCTTGTCGATAGGGGCGCAATGTTTACCTGTTTTGGAACATGTATTATTCGATGAATACTATCAGACAACGAGGCTAACATGCACCGGCGTGTCGGTCGCTTCATCGTTTGCCGAGATCTGTGCAAATCTTGCCCTTAATTCCCCCAGCCTGCTCCCAGCTTCAAATGCTCCGTCGGATATCAAAGCCAGCGCGACGCAATCGGAAATCAGAAGGCCTTTGAGCGGTGTCGTCGGGAGCACATTTCAGACGACTCACGCGACTCGTGCACACGCTCCATTCGTCGTCATTGCCAGCAGCGATTCTAATAGCCTCCAATAATACAGCTGCACGACTATCAACGTTTTGGGCAAGACCTGCACAGACTTGCGCAAGATGTGCGGAGCGCGGGCAGAGGCGTTCTGAGATACTGCCGGTGAAAGCATAACGCCGCGCGCGAGACGAAGCACCCGATCTACGACCAGAGCATCCTGAACCACCTTCTCAATCCCGCCCTCCAATGGCAAAGAATTGCGCTGATAAGTACAGAAACTGCGGAGTCAAAAATGGCAAAAATGCCGATACTACAAACATGAGCCCGAAATTTCACTGGTCAAAGACCACTCTCTTGTTCGGCGGCCTTGCCGTCTGGGGCCTCCTCCTTGTCTCCTGCATTTCGGTGGACCGCACCGTCGTGGTCCCGCCGCACATCGCGGGGGCGAAATACGTCGGGTCCAAGGCCTGCGCCCAGTGCCATGGCGACCAGGTCGACCATTTTGCCGGCTCGACTCACAGCCGGCTGGCTCTGACCGGGGCCGACCCGAAGGTCGGCGACACGGGCTGCGAGGCCTGCCACGGCCCCGGCAGCCTCCACGTTGCGGCCGGAGGCGGCCCGGGCTCCATCATCAACCCGCGCAAGTCGCCGGAGACCTGTTTCCAGTGCCACCTTGAGAAGAGGGGCGAGATGAGCCTGCCGCACACCCACCCCGTCCTCGCAGGCAGGGTGAGCTGCGTGGATTGCCACGATGTTCACAAGGGCAACTCGGTCCGCGGCGGCGGCGCCGCCCTGGCCGCATCGACGGAGACCTGCATCCGCTGCCACACCCAGCAGGCGGGCCCCTTTGTCTACCAGCACGGTGCGATAAGGGAGGAAGGCTGCACGGCCTGCCACAACCCGCACGGCTCCGTAAATGACAAGATGCTCGTGGCCCGTGACGCCAACCTCTGCCTGCGCTGCCACCTGGCCGACCTCGCGCCAGGGTTCAACCTGGGAGGCTACAGCAGCGGCGGGGCCCACGCCAATGCGCTCGGTTCAAGACTTTCCGAGGGCGCCTGCTGGTCCGCAGGATGCCACGAAGATGTGCACGGTTCCAACGTGAACGCTTCACTCAGGCCCTGATCACAAAGGAGACAACACCCAATGCAAACGAACTTCTCCTCACTGCTTCGCAGCACCGGCCTGATCTTGGCCTGCGCCGCCCCGCTCCTGCCCGGCTCCCGCCTGGCGGCCGCAACCGCCCCTGCCGAGGCCGATGCCTTTCCGACCTATGAGAGCTACATCAAGGTCTCGGGGGAGGCGCCCTTCATCTCCGGCGACACGGCGGCCTTCGCCGCCCGTGCCGTGACCCCACACAACGGCTCCTACGGGATCGAGGACCTGTATATCACGAAGGACCTCACCAAGGAGATCACCATGAAGGTGAACGGCCGCGCGATGGACGGCAGCGAGGACTACCTCGGCAGCATCAACATCTCCAAGGATGACTTCGGTTCCGTGGAGGCAGGCTACAAGCGCTACCGCATCTTCTACGACGGCGTCGGGGGGTTCTTCCCGCTGGCGAACCAGTTCCAGAGGATGAGCAACGAGAACCTCCACGTCGACCGGAGCTCCCTCTGGTTTGTGGCGAAGATCGAGAAGGCCGACGGCCCTTCGTTCAGCCTCAGCTACCGCAACGAGATCCGCACGGGCAGGAAGGACTCCTCGGAATGGGGCGCGATCGTCAACGCAGATGCCACCGTGACCAAGGGGGCCCTCGTGGGCACTGCGCTGCCCGCCAACACCCCATTCATAGCCCCCAACGTGCAGACGCTCGACGAGCACCATGAGATCCTTGAGGGCTCCGCGACGGTCTCGTTCTGGAAGACCACGGACACGCTCAAGGCGACACTTGACTGGGTGGGCAACGACGATGGGCGCGTCTATGTCAAGTATCCCAATTCCAAGGTGATCGTCGATCCGGCCGCCACGATCATCGACGACTCCGAAACCACCAGGACGCGCTCCTTCCGCGTCATCAACCAGACGGAGACAAAGTTCAACGATGTCGTGAGCCTCGAGGTGGGACTCAGCTACCTCCACCTGACGGGCGAGGACGGGGGCCAGTGGATCACCCCGGCGTACAGCACCTCGGCAAAGGCGTTCTTCACCACGGTGACCGCGGGGAACATCTACGCCAACCCGACGCTCGACGACTACGTTGCCAATGCATTCCTGAAGTTCACCCCGGGGAAGGACTGGCGCGCGGACATCGGTTTCCGCGACGAATTCAATGCGGTCTCCGATTCCGGCGGGTTCACGAATGTTGCCCTCTCGAGCACGGCCAAGAACACCTCAAGCACGTATGTCACCACGAACCAGGACGTGACCTATTCGCATGAGACGGACCACATCCAGACCCCCGAGGTGACCCTCCAATACCTTGGCATCCGCAATCTCTCGATCTATGCAGAGTACTCCGACCGCATAAACAAGGGCGACCAGCACTGGGTGAACCCGTTCGCGGCGGTCTCGACGAATGGCGCCGGCGTTGTCACGACGGTTCCGATCCCCGTGGGCAGCGTCTTCTTCCAGAACGCGAACCAGGACAACGAGGACGCAAAGCTTGGCGCCAACTGGAACCCGACCACGAAGCTGACCCTCCGGGCCGAGGTCTTCCGCAAGGACCACCAGAACAGGTTCATCGGGGCCAACGACTATGTGGGCACGGCGAGCTTCGGTGCCCTATACGCGACGGGCTACACTTTCAACGGCGCCACGCTGAGCGCAATCTACAGGCCGCTGCCGGAGCTCTCCTTCAACACCCGCTACCAGCAGCAGGACGGGAAGATGTCCGTAACGGCCAACACGGTGACCGGAGGCCTGGGCTACGAGAGTCCCTCGGGCAAGGCGACGATCAGGATGATCAGCGAGACGGTTGATTGGGCGCCCTACAAGCAGGTCTACGTGCAGGGCAACGTCAACGTGGTCTACAACACCCTCCAGACCTCGTATCCTGCGGTCCTGGTCAAGGCGACGGCTCCGTTCGTGGCTGTTCCGATCGTGAATGCCGACAATAATTACATCGTGGGCAGTGCCCTGTGCGGCTTCGCCCTCGACAAGAGGACCGACCTTCAGGTCCAGGGGCTTTGGGAGCGGGCGAACAACTACAACCCGCAGGTGGCCTCGGGCGGCCAGCCCTATGGGGCGGGCTTCAACTTCCAGAGCGTCACCGTCGGCCTAAAGCACAAGTTCACGGATCGCATCATGGGGGAGGCCAAGGTGGGCTACCTGAGGAGCACGAGCGACACGACCGGCGGCTTCACGAACTACAACGGCCCGTTGGCGTACCTGTCGCTGACCTACGCGCTTTGATCGGCGCAAAACGTTGCAGTGCGGGGGAGGCCGGACAATGATCCGGGTCGGTTTCCGAGCCTAACCCCACCGCATGACCCAGCTTGAGCCCTCACGCGCCCGCATGGCACTCCTTGCCCTCGCGGCGCTCCTGAGCGCGACTGCGGGATGCAGGGATCGGGACATAAGGAGCTACAGCATCCCAAAGGAGGCCGGGGACAGCACCGTGTCGCAGCCCGCAGGCCCCGCGGAGGCGGGTGTCGCAAGCGCCCCGGCCACGCCGAAATGGCAGGCTCCGGCGTCCTGGCAGCCCCAGCCCGCAACGGGGATGCGCCTCGCGAGCTTCAAAGTCTCGGACGCGGACGGGGCAACCGCTGAGGTCTCCATCGTCAATTTCGGCGGAACGGGCGGCGACGAGCTTGCGAACATAAACCGCTGGCGGGGCCAGCTGAAGCTGGGCCCCGTCGAGGCCGACGCCCTGCCGGCCCAGGTCACGACGGTCCCCACGAGCTCGGGGGACTATTCCCTTGCCGACCTTACAGCCGAGCAGGCACCCGATGGAAAGGCCCCGGCGCGGATCCTCGGCGCGTGGCTGCGCCGCGGAGGCAAGGTCTGGTTCTTCAAGATGATGGGCCCGGCCGGGTTGGTGGGGTCCCAAAAGGAGGCCTTCGTGGCCTTCCTGGGCACCTTAAACTTTGGCGGCGAGGACTCCGGGAAGCCCGGGGCGCTTGCGGGCCGGGCCGCCGGGACCCAGGCCAACACGAACGACCTTCCGCGCTCAAAGGCCGCCGCACCCGACCTGGCCGCGCTGCCCCAGGGACCGGCGCTGCCCGGAGGCGGGAGCCTGAAGGCGGCTGAAGGTTCGCTGCTGCTCTGGCACGCCCCGGGTCCGTGGGTCGTAAAGCCGGCGACCAGCATGCGCAAGGGCAGCTATGGCCTTGGTCCCGACGGGGCGGTCGATCTTTCCGTCACGGCGTTCCCCGGAGACGTCGGAGGTCCCCTGGCGAACGTCAACCGGTGGCTCGGCCAGGTCGGCCTGCCCCCGGTCGACGAGGCCTCGATGGGTGATTTCACAAGCCACATGCAGGCCAACGGACTGACTTTTTTTGTCGTCGACACCGGCTCGAAGGATGCGGCGCATCCCCAGCGGATCGTCGCCGGGGTCGTCTTCTGGCAGGGAAATTCGTGGTTCTTCAAGATGACCGGGCCCTCGGAGCTCGTCGCCAAGGAGAAGCCGGGCTTCCTTGAGTTCCTCCAGACGGTTCATGCGCCCTAACGTCATGACCTCAATCGGAAAGGCGCTGCTGGGCTTCTTCAACTCGCTTAAGCTGACGGTGGCGCTGCTGATCCTGTCGATCCTGCTCATCTTCGCAGCGACCCTAGACCAGGTACACCTCGGCGTCTGGGGGGTCCAGGAGAAGTACTTCCGGTCGTTCTTCATCTTTACGCAGATCCGTGGAACAGGGCTGTCCCTGCCGATCTTTCCCGGCGGCTACCTGCTCGGTGCCCTATTGCTTCCAAACCTGCTGGTGGCCCACTTCTGCCGCTTCCGCCTGTCCTGGAGGAAGAGCGGTATATGGATGACCCATCTGGGGCTGATCCTGCTCCTCGTGGGCCAGGGGCTTTCGGGGATTCTGCAGCGCGACAACCAGATGCGGATCGATGTCGGCCAGACCCGGCGCTACACGGAGAGCTTCCGCGAGACGGAGCTCGCCTTGATCGACGTGACGGATCCAGACCACGACCGGGTTGTCGCGATCCCCATGGCGAGGCTTGAGGGGAAGGACCCCATCCGGCATGCCTTCCTTCCGTTCGCCATCAGGCCGGTAGCCTACTACCCGAACGCGCAACTGCGCCCGAGGGCTCAGATGCCCTCACCCCTCCCGAGCCTAGCGACGGCCGGTCTAGGCCCGGACGTCGCCGTCGAACCCACCCCGATCACCTACAAGGCTGACGACACCAATTTTCCCACCGCGTACATCGAGATCCTCGGCAAGGACGGGAGCCTTGGGACTTTCCTTGTGTCGACCATGATCGTCGAGCGCCAGGTGCTGACTTACGAGGGCCGCACGTGGCACATGATCCTTCGGCCGGAGCGGGACTACCTGCCCTTTTCGCTCACGCTCCTCAAGTTCACCCACGACATCTACCCGGGGACGGACATCCCCAAGGACTTTGCCAGCACGATCAGGCTCAGGAGCGACGATGCCAGGGATGACCGCGAGATACGCATCTTCATGAACAACCCCCTTCGCTATGGGGGACGCGCGTTCTACCAGGCGGGCTATGCCAACAACGACCGCACCTCGGTGCTGCAGGTCGTGAGCAATCCGAGCTGGCAGGTCCCCTACCTCTCGTGCGCGCTGATAGCGCTGGGCCTGGCTGTTGAGTTCGGCATCCATCTCTTCGGGTTCTTCCGCAGGCGGCCGACGGGCGAATCTTCAAAACTGGCGGCATCCCCCTGATCCCATGCGCAAGGACTTCCCCCTCGCACTCTCGGCACTGGCCCTGATCTGGGTCGGTTCGACCCTGCTTCCCCAGGGAAGTTCGGGACCGGTCGACCTCAACGGCTTTGGGCGCCTCCCCGCGCTGGTCGACGGCCGGCTAAAGCCGCTCGACACGGTCGCCCGAACGGGCCTGCTCATGCTCCAGGGCCGACAGCGGGTCGTCGCGCCCGGCGGTCACACGGTGCCTCCCGTTGCCTGGCTTCTCGATGTGTTCTACAGGCCGGCGCTGGCGGACAGCTATCCGGTCTTCCGCATCGACCATCCCGACGTGCTGTCCCTCTTCGGACTCGGGACGGGCGACGCGGCGACCGGCGTCAGGTTCTCGTTCGTTCAGCTGCAGCCCAAGCTGGCGGAGCTCGACCGGCAGGCCGACCTCGCGACCCCCGTCGAGTCGGCCATCCGGACGCCCTTCCAGCGGGCCGTGATAGAGCTCCGCGACCACGTTGCCTATTACGCGCGCCTCAAGTACACGCTGGAGCCCCCGGAGGCTTCCGACTTCCTCGCGGAGCTTGACGACCCCGCTCGGCTTGCGGCGGACAGGACCTCGATTGAGTCCATCCGGGATTTCAGCCTCCTTCGTGTCGTCCCCCCGGCTCTGTCGCCCGGCCGTCCCGAGCAGTGGCAGAACGTGGGCCACGTGCTCCTTGGAGGCCCCGACGCGGGGACAGGCGCAGCGGATCCTGCTCGGCGGGTCCGGTTTTTCGCCGGCCTAGGGCAGGCGTGGCGCGCCCAGGACTCCGCCACATTCAATTCGCAGCTTGCCGGCTACCAGTCAGACTTGGCCGAGCACTTCGGGGCCGTTGTCCGGAAATGCGCATGGGAGTCGTATTTCAACAAGGCGGAGCCGTTCACCACGAGCATGGTCCTCTACCTCCTCGCGTTTGTCCTGGCCGCCGCCTCGTGGCTGCGCTGGCCCACAGAGCTCGGGCGATCCGCCATCCGGATGATGGACATAGGTTTTATTTTGGCCACGACAGGGATCCTGGCGCGCATGTGGATCGAGAACCGCCCGCCGGTCACCAATCTCTATTCGTCCGCGCTGTTCATTGGCTGGGGCTCGGTCGGCCTCTGCCTGCTCCTCGAGCGCATCAACCGCAACGCCGTCGCCAGCGCGGCAGGAGGCCTTATCGGATTCTGCACGCTCATCATCGCCCACCATCTCTCGCTGAGCGGCGACACAATGGAGATGATGCGAGCGGTTCTGGACTCGAACTTCTGGCTCTCAACCCATGTTGTCACGGTCACGACCGGCTACGCGGCAACGTTTCTCGCGGGGTTCCTAGCGGTGATCTACATCCTCCGCGGCGTCCTCACGCGCTCCCTTGACCGGCGCACGGCCGACTCGCTCGCGCGCATGGTCTACGGGATCGTGTGCTTTGCCACGTTCTTCAGCTTTGTGGGCACCGTCCTCGGAGGCATTTGGGCCGATCAGTCGTGGGGGCGGTTCTGGGGATGGGACCCGAAGGAGAATGGCGCCCTCATCATCGTCCTTTGGAACGCGGCGATCCTGCATTGCCGCTGGGCAGGCCTGATCCGTCAGCGGGGGCTCATGGCCATGGCGGTCTGCGGCAACATCGTAACCTCCTGGAGCTGGTTTGGCACCAACATGCTGGGGATCGGGCTGCACAGCTACGGCTTCACCGATGCTGCGTTCTACGGCCTGATCTCATTTGTGGCTACGCAGATTCTGCTGATCGTCCTCGTTCTCTTGCCGCCGGCAAGGTGGCGTTCCAGCCCGGCGGGACCTGCCTAGAACCGCAAGGGGCGATAAAGCCCGTGCAAGGGATGCGACGGTATTGGCAACCGATGCGGAGCTTGGTTCACCGCCCGGCCGTACAGTGCCCCAAGAAAGGAAGGGAGCTATGCCAACCATCAAAATACAAGTCGATCACGAGGAAATGGCCGCCATTCAGAGGCGTGCCGACGCTCACGGAATTAAAGTTCCGGACTTGGCCTACGGGGCCCTCAACTGCATGATGAGCCACTGCATGGAGTCGTACTGCATTGGGAGAATCGGCCAGGCAATCCGGGAAAAGGGCGGAGACCTGCCGGCCTGGAGCGACAGCGCACGGTCTATCGGGATCTACGAGGGCAAGAAGGACATAGGACAGGAGCGCGGGCCCCATTCGGCAGACTGAGGGCAGCCGCTGCGGGCCCACCGGGCGCGGAACTTCCGTCGCTGGTGCGGGGGATTTGGACGGGCGTCCGGGTCAATGTACACCCAGGCCAATCCCTTACCGAAGTCATTCATTGGGTGGAGCTAGCAATTTGTGAAATGGCTATCCGGGGGTGACTTATATCATGTACGCCGGGGCGGGTTTGCTCTGGCCCGTTTTGAGCTCCTCGATTAGGAGATAGCCATGCTGACAGGAGATTCCCGAAAGCACCGGTCCCGAGAGGTCGTTGACCACCTAAAGCGGTCGCAGATCTACCGCCACTATGAGCGGGCCTTCAGGGACACGACCGGAATGCCCATCGCCTTGCGGCCGCTGGAATCGTTCAACCTTCCCCACCACGGCGACCCCAAGGAGAACCCATTCTGCGTCCTGATGGCGCAGACCAACCACTCCTGCTCCGCCTGCATCCAGCTCCAGGAGAGCCTGGTGGATGAGGCGCGCTATGATCCCAAGACGCTTCGATGCTTCGCGGGGTTCTGCGACTCGGCGATCCCGGTGCGGGTCGGCGAGAACGTCATCGCATTCCTCCAGACCGGCCAGATCCTCACAAGCGAGCCCACCTCCAAGCAATTCTCGGAAACCGCCCAGGCGCTCCTGCGCTTCGGCGCGCAGGTCGACATGAAGCGCCTCGAAGAGGCGTACTTCCAGTCCCGCGTGCTCACCGAGAAGCAATACGAGTCCGTCGTGAACCTCCTGCAGATCTTCGCCCAGCATCTCTCCCTCCTCAGCAAGCAGCTCATGATGAAACGGGAGGCTGCGGAATCCCCGGTGATCGGGCGGGCCCGGGCGTTCATTGAGGAGCGACACTCGGAGCCCCTTTCCCTCGAGGAGGTCGCAAAGCAGGTGAATATCAGCGCCTACTACTTCAGCCGCGTCTTCCGCAAATCGATCGGGATGACCTTTACCGAATACCTGGCCCGACTGCGTGTCGAGAAGGTCAAGCAACTCCTCCTCAATCCGAGCAAGCGCGTGAGCGAGGCGGCATTCGAGGCCGGCTTCCAGTCCCTGTCCCAGTTCAACCGCGTGTTCCTGAGGGTGGCGGGCGAATCCCCGACCACCTATCGCGAAAAGCTCGGCCTGGCTTCGGCCTAGCGACCGGACGGCACCCCCAGCAGGTTGGGCGGCGACTACCCGGACTCGCTAGACCAGCTTCGCGTCCAGGGTGATCGCTGCCTTGAGAACGCGTGAAACGGGGCAGTTGGCCTTGGCGCCCTCGGCCACCTCCGCGAACTTCTCGGCCGATATATTCGGCACCTTTGCCGAGGTCGCTAGATGGATGGCCGAAATCGTCCAGCTCGTCTGCGGATTGTTCTCCAGTGTCAGAGCCGCCGTGGTGCTCAGGGTGTCGGCCACAAATCCCGCCTTCTCCAGAGCCGCGGAGAGGGCCATCGTGAAGCACCCCGCGTGGGCGGCGGCTATGAGCTCCTCCGGGTTGGTCCCCACCCCGCTCTCGAAGCGCGAGGTGAATGAATACTGTGTTTCCTTGAGAACAGTGCTGTCCGTGGAAAGGGTTCCCTTTCCGGCTTTCAGGTTGCCGTGCCATACCGCTGATGCATTTCGCTTCATGATAGGCACAACAAATGGGCATTCATCCCATTCGCAAGCGGCCGCGGCGAGCAGCCACCTTGACCAAGGGCCCAAGTAGGGACTCTCTCTAGGGAGGGCGGGCCATGAGCGCCCGCGGGAAGGCATACACCATGAATTACAAGACGATCGAGATGAGCCCGAACAAGAAAATCGCGCTTGTCGCCCATGACAACAAGAAGCGTGACCTGATCGAATGGTCGAAGTTCAACAGGGACCTCCTGGCGCACCACGAGGTGTACGCGACGGGAACGACCGGCGCGGTGCTGGAGAAGGAGCTGAAATTCCCGATACGGCAGCTCGAGAGCGGTCCCCTCGGCGGGGACCAGCAGATCGGCTCAAAGATCGTCGACGGCGAGATCGACTTCCTTATCTTCTTCTGGGACCCACTCGAGCCGCAGCCGCATGATCCCGACGTGAAGGCCCTCCTCAGGATGGCCGTCGTCTGGAACATTCCGATAGCGTGCGACCGGGCTTCGGCGGACTTCATCATCTCCTCGCCCCTAATGGACTCCACCTACCAGCGAATCGTGCCGGATTATGCGGACTATCGCCGTCGCGCGATTCCAGGAGTGGCCTCCTCCGTCCCCTCTGGGAAGAAGTAGGGCGCGCGATTTATCCGTTTACTGGATACGAAAACGGACGCGCAAAACGCGCATGGGCGCCCAAATTTGGCGAATTTGAGCGCCGCAAAATATTGCGTTGGGACAGACGACAGTTGTTTACAATCTCCGTAACCTGTCCGATACTGTGACACAGTTTCGGGAAGAATCCTTCCCGATTAGCAACAACCCTAAACGTAGGAAAATCCACCATGGCCAAGAAAAAAGTAGCTAAGAAGAAACAGTCGAAATCCAAGTCGAAGAAGAAGAAGTAAGGAAAAAACGTCGCCAACAGGGCGAGGAAGGTTAGTCAGGCGACAGGTGAACACCTTAATGCGCCCCGACCACCGCCTCAGATTTCTGGGTCGATCCTGGTTCGGATAATGCGCCCTCGCCCGGTATTTTTTCGGCATCGTTGATAGCGGTGCCACGGATCGTGTCACGCCTCTGGAGGGACCAAGTCCCGGAGGCGCCCAGATAGCCCCGGCGTCTGGTGCCCGCGGGGCGCCCAGGGTTCTCTCATAGGGGATACGGGTATCGCCGGGGAGATGACTTGGCGGTCCCCTGCCCGTCCTGGTGGCCTAGCTTTGAAGCAGGAGGCCCACCGACCCGGCGGGTGATATCAGCACCTTGCCGGTGCTCTTCATCGTGGCCTTGATGTCCAGGAGCCTGAACAGAGCATCGGCCACGGCGGGATTGGCCTGCACCTCCGCCAGCGCGGACCCGACCACTTTCGGGCGCACTGCCTGTGCCTGGCCGAGCTTCTCCGATGCCTTCTTGTCCGCGTCCGAATGGATGAGCGCCACCTGGTTGTCGCCGTTCTGGCGCATCGCCGCAGTGACCTGCCGCAGGCGGTTGACCACCTTCAGCTCGATCTGTGCGATCATTCCCCTGTCGCGGAACGCAACCTTCCTGATGTAGGTTGAACCCAGCTGAAATCCCCATTTCAGCGAGGTGGGCGACACTTCCTCCCGGACCTTTGAGGAGAGCGCGTCCCGGTCCTCGAGCAGGGTCTCAAGCTTCAGGTTGGAGAGCTGGCGTGAAACCGCAGTGGCAACGTTCGCCCGAAGCGATCCGACCGGATCGGAGTTCTGGAACAGGAACGCTGTGCAGTTCTGCACGTACATCTCGTACCAGACGCCCACCCCCATCGGGGCGCCCTCCTCGGAGTTGACCAGCTGGTTGCGCAGGTAGGACTGCTGGAGCGCGGTGGTCACCGTGTACGCCTTTCCGAAGAGCGGCAGGAGCAGCGCCTTGACGCCGAAATGGAAGACCGGGAAGAACATCCCGGGCTCGCTCACCTCGCCTATCACCTTTCCGAAGTAGGTGTACACGACGACGGTCCGCTCGGGGAGCGTCCGCCAGACCTGGAAGACCCGGCCGAGAGCGATGAAGAAACCGACGGCGAAGTAGGTGCCGATAAACCCGAAGGCAAGCGATGTGAAGAAGGGGATCATGGCGATTAGGGGTTGATGACCGTCTGGGACGCCTTCTCCCTGAGCGGAAGCAGCGCGTTTCGCAGGTAGGAGTCCAGTGCCGCCTGGCCTCCGTGGGCGTGGATGTCGGCGAGCGTGCGGCCGAGCTCGAGGATCGGAGCCGCGTCGGCGTCTGCCATGTTTCGGGCGATCTGCACCGCCTGCTCGGCCATCGTGAGCCTCTGGTCGGCATCCGCCCGCGCCTGGCTGATCGCGGCGGCCACCTGGTTCTGAGTCGTGTTGATCGAGGCGAGAGCGTCGTCCACGTCCGCAGGGGGGTCTATGGTCGTGATGAGGGCGGCCTCCAGCTCAATCCCATAACGCGCGGCAGTCTTCTTGCACGCGACCTCCATAAACTGGTTGATGCTCGACAGGTTCTTTCGAAGGTCGTTGATCGAGATTCCATCCACGGAAACGTCCCCGGCCTGGCTGTGGAAGGTGGCTATCCGGTCGCGCAGCACCGAGATGAAGTAGCCCATCACGTGGACGATCGGCCGCTTCACCGCGAACAGGTAGGCGTAGAGGTTCTGCTCGTTGACGCGGAAGCGCAGCTGCCCGATCAGCCCGGTGNNGCCACGGCCATTTGAAATAGGGGCCGCCCGGCTTGACGACGTGGATCAGGGGGAAATTGTAGCGGGGAAGTTCCTCGGGGGTGAGCAGGGGCGCAAGGTCGGGGTCCGTACCGACGGTGCCGTTGAGGCGGGGCGCTCTCCCGAATGTCGTCAGGACCCCGCGTTCGGTGGGCCCGATGGTGTAGACGCCAAAGAGCAGGGTCACGATGGCGGCCAGGGCTATTCCCGCGGCCAGGCCAATGAAGACGAATGGGGTGATCACGGTCGGCCAGCATTGATCCGGACGGCGCCGGAGGCAAGCGGAGTAAGTTCGGTGATCGCGAGGGCTGCGAGGACGATCACCGCCACCGTCGCCCCGAGCGAGGACACCACCGGGATCCGGCTCAGCGCCAGGACCCCGAACGAGGAGGCGGTAGCAACGGCCGAGAGCCTTATCGAGGGCGGAGGCTCCTCCCCCCTCCCCCTGCTTTCGGCGGTGAATATCGCGTAGTTGTGGCTCAGGCAGACCCCGAGGAAAGCCCCGAGCAGGTTGAAGAGGTTGAGCGTCGCGCCCGCCAGCCCGAAGAGCCCGAACGCGAAGAGGCAGGCCCCGGCCGGCACGGCGAAGATTCCGATCCCCCTCCGCAGTCCGTAGATCACGAACACGCTCAGCCCCACAAAGGCCAGTCCTGCAGAGCTCAGGCGCAGGGCCGACACCCGGTAGCGGGAGAATAGCTGGTTCAGGTTCTGCAGCTGGCTGTCGGTCACCGTGTGCGTGGCTGCGGGGGGATCGGCCCCGGGCGCCTGCTCGGCGATCGTCACGAACCAGGTCGCTCCCGGGCCGACATGCATAAGCGAGCCGAGCGGGCCCTCCAAGGCGCCGGCGACCTGCCCCAGCAGGTCCGCGTAGGCTGGCCGTGCCGTGGACTGGACCCCAGCCGTCCACGCGGTGAAGAATGTGTCGAAGGCCCCAGGGTCGAAGCCGTGCCGCGAAAGCGCGGGCCTAAGATCGCCCGCAAAGTCGCCAAGTGAGGCGAGCAACCCGGGCATGCGAAGGTACTGCTCCTCGGTGGGAAGCGCATACCCGATGGTCGCGGCGTGGGCCTTGGGATATTCCTTCGCATGCCAGGCCAGGAAGTGCTGCAGGAGCTCGCGTGCCTCCGCCGGGGTGGAACCCCGGGTGAGGTACACCGTTCGCCCCTGCGTCTCCCCAAAGAGGGCCCTGACAGCCTCGTCGTTCGCCTTCAATTCAGGGGTCGGAATCTCAAGCTCGCGGATGTCATCGCGCCACTGGAGCCGCCAGGGACCCAGGAGGGCGACGGCTGCGCCGGCCGCAAGCGCCACCCGCGCCCCCCTCCGTGCGGCGGATCCTGCGGTCGAAACCCGGCGCCGGACGAAGGCGCGCGTCTCCAGGTGGGAGTCGTCAATCTGGGCGAACCAGAGAAGGGCGCTGCACAGGGCGCAGATGAGGCCCGCGCTCACGAAGATGCCCACCTGCCTTATGAGAGGCAGCTCGGACCAAAGGAGAAACGAAAAGCCGATGACCGTGGTCAGGGCGCTGGCAAGGAGGGGCCTGATGAGGCGCGAGGCCCTCTCCATGTAGGGTTCATCGGGCCTCTTTAGCGGCTGGAGGTAGATGTAGAATCCATAGTCGACGGCGACCCCTGCCAGGAGCGATCCCACGACGAAGACGAGGATGTGCACCCTGTCCCACGCCGCGGTCGTGGCAACCCATGCCCCAAGGAGCGAGCCGAGAACCACCGGCACAAGGTGCAGGGCCCGGTGCACCCGCCTCACGCTCACGGCCGCCACGCCGATCACAAGGGCGAGGGACAGCAGGTTCAGCGTGGTGAGCTCGTGCTCGATCCGGGCGCGACTGGCCGCGGCAAAGCGCGCGATCCCGGTCCAGCGGAGCTCGGCCCCCGGATCCGAGGCCCGGACGGACGCCAACGCCTCGTCCACGGCCCTGAAGACGGGATCCTGGCCGTCCGGGGCCAGCGGCGAAAACCGGCTGCGCGCCCACACAAGCTCATAGTCCCCGGATCTTCCCTCGGCGGAGCCGGAGTCCGAGAGGCCCGACACCCGGTCCAGGAGGCGGGGGGCCAAGAGGAGGGGATCCGAGGAGATCAGGTCCTGGGTGGCCATCGCCTCAGGCCGCGACAGATAGGCCTCCAGCTGCGAGGCGGTCTGCTCCGCCAGCCACGCGCTCCACGTCCCGTGGGCGGGCGTCGAGTCAAACTCCTGGCGCCGCTCCTCCAGCCAGGCGGGAAGCAGGAGCTCCAGGCGCCTCGAGAAGAGGGTCGCGGCAAGCCGCTCCCTGGGTCCCGTGTCCGAGAGCGGCATCGCCTTTGAAAACGCCCGGGAGCCGGAGAGGGACGCCGTGAAGAGCGCGGCGGCGCGCCTGCCCCGCGCCACGTAGGAGTCCTGGCTCTCGCCCTCATTCCTGGGAACGCGGATCGCCAGCAGGACCACGCGGGCCTCGTCCTCGCCGGCCAGGCTCCGCACCATGGAGAGCTCCGGCGAGCGCTCGTCGGTGGGGACGAGGTCCAGCACGTCGGACGATATCTTTCGCCCGAGGTCCTGGCTCCACAGCCATGCGCCGCCCGCGAGCGCCCCAGCCAGGAGCAGGATACGGGCGGTCCATTTCTGCCGTGGGGGCTCGGTCATCGCTTCCCGGTCCTTCGGAAATGCCGTGCAAGCTCGTCCGGCGTGAAGGTCACGCCGGACCTCGTTTCGCCCACATCGATCTCGATTCGCTGCGAGGCGGACTTCCTGATGGAAATGTGGGTGACGTCCGCCATCGACCCCTCGATCGAGATCAACCCGAGCGATCGAGCCGCCTCCGGGTCGCGGGGCGTGAAGTCGATCTTCCAGCCGGAGCCCTCCAGCGTCGCCCGCATCTCAAAGCGCGGGATAAGGGCCGCGATATCAAAGCGCATGATGGGAAGGAGCGCGGCAATCGCCCCTCCGTCTCGGGAGGACGCCGGCAGCTCGCGCTCCCGGCCCCGTGCGTCCCTGATGACCAGGCCGGCGGCGTCGACGATCACCTCGGACGCCTCGGGAGCCGTGTATTGAAGGCTGAGCCCTCGGTCCGCTGAGACGCGGATCACGCCCGTCAGCACCGTCGGCTCGCGGCGAAATGAGAAGAACCGGCGCTCGGTGAACTTCGCCTCGATGGCCCCCTTCGATGCGAGGGCCTCAGCGAGGGGCCGCCACGGGATCTCCGCGGGATCCGGGGCCTGGGCGGATCGCGCACCGGGCGCGCCCATCGAAAGGGACGCGGCCGCAAGGAACGCCAGTGCGCGTCGAAGCGGAGTCATGCGGACTGCGCCCTCCGGCGCTGGAAGCAGAGTTGGGAGAGGATCCGGACATGCATAGCCATCATACGGAGGTTGTCCCTCACGTAGCGGAAATGGGACACCCCCCCATTTTCGCGCCCAACGTAGGCGCAGCGGGCCTCAAGATTGACCGCCGGCGCCCCCGCCCAGGCAAGCCGGACGGCGACCTCAGGGTCGAAGTCGTATCCCCTGCCTCCGGGGGTCTCCTCGAGCACCCGGACGAGCGGCCCGAGGGGATACACCCGGAAACCAAAGAGCGGGTCCCTTGCCGCCCTGCCCGACGACTCGAGGCGAACCAGGCCGATGCTCAGCCTGCGGCCGTAGAGCCTCACAAGGGGGGCCTCGGGCCCGAATACCGGCTCCCCGCAGATGACCGAGCCGGGTGCGGCTGCCGACGCCTGCATGAAGGCGGGTATCCGGTCGGCCGGATGCTGGCCGTCGGCGTCCATCACGAGGGCGTGCGTGTATCCGGCGGCAAGCGCCAGGCGGGCGCCTGCGAGGACGGCGGAGCCCTTGCCCCCGTTCACAGGGATGACGATCACCCTCAGGCCCGGCTCCTTTAGGTGGACCAGTGACTCGTGGCTCCCATCAGTGCTCCCGTCCACGACGACCCACACGTCCCCCCACTGGGCGAGCGCCGCCCCGACGGTGGTCTCCAGGAGGCGGCCCGGGTTGTAGGCGGGTATCAGGACAAGGTGGGATCGGGTGCGGGTCATTTGGGGTTTCTTTCGCCGAGCACCTCGCAGATTCGGCTTTCGACAGCCTGCGTCAACTCGGCTGCCGGCCGGCCGGGCTCGTAGGGCCAGGTCCGGTCGAGGGTAAGCCGGAGCCGGCCCGGCCAGACCCTGGGAGCCGGCCACCAAGGCACGCCGCGGGCCCCGATTCCCGGGCTCGCCTGGATGACGATGAGCCGGACGGGGGCCTTCGCCCGGTCCGCGATCAGCGCAAAACCGGGACGCATCTTTCCCAGGGCCGTCCCCGGCTGCGTCCGGGTTCCCTCGGGAAACACGAGGAGGGACTGCCCCATGCCGACCCTCTCCGCCGCCGCCTTTATGAGGTCGATCCCGGTGTCGCCCCGGACGTATCCCGCCATCGCCGCGGCGGGACCCACCGCCGGGTTGCGCATGAGCGACGGCTTGAAGATGCAGATGGCGTCGGGAAGGCGCGCCAGGATGAAGGTCGCATCGACGATGGTAGGATGGTTGGCGATGTAGACCGTTCCCGGCTGCAGGACCTCGGTTTCGAACCCCTCCCACTCAATGCAGAACACACCGGTTGCGTGGTGCCACGCAAGCCACGCGCCGAAGAGGCGCCTGATCATTGCCCGCACCCTTGCGCCGTACCTTTCCCGGGCCGGCAGGGCCAGGAAGACAACGCAAGCCACGTTGAGCAGGAGCCCGACCGCGCCGAACACGACGAAGGAGAGGCAGTAGAAGGCGACCCAGCGGATCCTGGCGATGCGTCTCGTCACAGGGGCAGGAAGTTGAGCCAGTCGTAGGGGTGCACGCGCAGGTGGGCCTCGACGACTCTCAGGAACGACTGGAAATGGATCCTGCACCGTGCGAGGGCCTCCGCCCTGCCCTCCCCGGACAGGGGCTCGAAGGCGGGCGAGGCGTAGACCGTGGACTCGGCCGGTCCGCTGGGCACGCCGAAGGAGAGGATGACAGGCCGGTGGAAGATGAGCGCAAGGTGATAGATGGTGAACGGGAAGGCGCGCGGGGCGCCCAGGAACTCGAACGGCTCGCATCGCGTGCTGTGGTCGGCGCGGTCGCACTGCAGGGCGACCGCATCCCCGCTGGAGCCCGCTTCCTTGAGCGCAAACAGCATCTCGGAGGGATCGTTGACCCAGACAAACCTCAGGAGGTCGCCGAAACGCGACGCGAGCGCGTCTGTGTCGTGGGAGTTCCCGACGCGGAGGCGGACAAGGTGGACGCGCTTGTGCGCCTGCCCGGCAAGCATGAATCCGGTCAGGTCCGAGTTGCCGATGTGGAATGTGCCCAGGAGGGCGGGACGATTCGAGGCGAGCCACGTTTCCATGTCGGAAGAGCCGGGACCGTGGACGCACCGGTGCTGGAGCCCCCCAGCGACCCTCAGGCGCAGGACGAGGGCCTCGCACACGGACAGGAAGTGCCTGAAGAGGTCGCGCGGGCCCGGCTCCCGGCCGAGGACGACGCGGAGGTAGTCGCGGGAGCACCCGCGCTGGCGCTGCATGAGCAGGACGGCGGTCCATGTGCCGCCCTGGCGCAGCGGCCTGAACAGGGCCTCGGGCAGCGTTGCGTCGCACAGCCGAATGAACCGGTAGCCCCAGCTTGGGCCTGGATTGCGAAGTTGTGGCATCGCGGCGTCTTTCAATGCCATTCGAGTTCCAGGCGCCAGCCTGGGGCGATCATCCCGTCGAACCCCTGCCTCCCGTGCATGAGGTCGAAGAACGCCGGCATGGGGAGCGAACCCTGGCCGTCCGCCTCATGGATCCTGACGGTGCCGGCCGAGCCGGTCCCGGGGCCGCTCGTGAGCGCCACGGCGAACGCAAAGGTGCGGTCGCTCGCAAGCCCGTGTTCCAGCAGCCATGTGCCGGTCTCCTCGCCGCCGCACATGATGACGCGCTCCCGGTGGGACAGCAGGCTTGCGCGCAGGGCGTGGAATGAGAGGAGGTCGCCCCCGGAGAGCGGCAGGAACTCCCCGACCGGGCACTGGCGCGCGATCATGAGCTGCTGCACCGCGCTCGGGTGGATGGAGGTCTGGAAGAGCGTGGGGCTGGGCGTCGGGAAGCTGTCGAGAAAGGCCTCGAGGGTGCGGCTTTCGCCGTACCCGGTCGCATATACGATCGGGTCGCCCGCGCCGGGCTCGACGCGGGCGAGGACCCCGCCGACCAGAAGGCCGAGCGTCGTCATCCTGCGGGTCGCCCCCGGGGGAAACCCGCCCTTCAGGCGCTCACGGGTCGCGGCGGGGCTCTCGGGACCGGCGGCGTCGGTGGCGAGGACCTGTATGTGGCGCTCAAGCATGGTGGAGGAGGAAGGCCGCGTGGGCCCCGCCAAAGGCGTTGCTCGCGCAGACGACCCCGTCGAAGGGGACGGTCGGGAAATTGTCGATGGCCACGCGGTCCGCCATCGGCGGGCCGCCGCTCCCGTGGGTCCCGGGCGAACACCCGCCCTTCGACGCCTCGAGCGCAATCGCGAGCTCCACAAGGCCGCAGCTCCCCAGCGTGTGCCCGAGAGCGCCCTTCCAGCCCACTATCGGCGCCCCGGGGAAGGCGCGCGTCGCAGCCGCCACCTCCATCCGGCCGGCCTCAAGCGTGCCCGTGCCGTGCCCCTTGAACCAGACCTTCATGCCGGAGGCTGCGGCGCGCACCCCCTCAAGGCACCTCTCGAAACCCGAGCCATCCGCCCGGTTCGAGGTGAAGTGGTGCATCTCATTGAAGAGGGTCTGGCCCGAGAGGACCCACTCCCCCCTCCCCCTCGACAGGACCGCGAATCCCGCGCCGTCGCCAAGTCCGATCGCCCCGCTCGGCTGCTCCCGGAACGGATTTGGAAATCCGGTGTTGAGAATCTTCAGGGCGTGAAACCCTCCCGCGACGAACGGGCTGAGGAAGTCGAATGAGAGGACGAGCGCCTCGTCGGCGAGGCCCGCCTCGACGACCCGCGTCGCGTTCAGCAGGCCGAGGTGGGCCGAGACGCAGGCGTGGGACAGGATCGAGATGTCCGGGCCCCAGCCGAGCTCGCGGCGTATCTGCTCGGTGCAGGTCGGCGGGGCGCCCCACCTGGCGAACGAGGGGTCGCCGTTCCTCCGCAGGGCATAGAGGCCGCCGACCCCGAAGTTGCTCCCGGTGACGAACACGGGCCGCCGGGGCAGGCCCCAGTCGCCCCCGGGTATCGAGGAATTGAGCTCGATCAGGGCCCCGAGCCAGGCCGGCGGCGAGGTCTCGTCAAGCTCTCGCCCGGGCAGGAGGCCCAGGGGCACACGGTCGCCGCCTTCGCGGCCGAGCACGGGAACTGGCCTCAGCGCGCTTTTTCCGCCCATGAGCGCGGCGTGCGTGGCGGGTGCGTCGCCCAGGGGTGTGATGCAGCCGCAGGAGGTGAGGCGGATGGGTGCGGGGGTTCCGGCCATGCTGCGGATATGCGGCCCGGTCAGGCCGGAAGCCGCGAGGGATCGGCGTGCTCGCGGATGTAGGCGGTCAGCTCCGCCACGCTGCCCAGGGCCCTCTTCGCCTCCTCGCTGCTGGCGATCTTGATCCCAAACTCCTTCTCCAGCCTCACGACGAGCTCGAGCGCGTCGATTGAGTCCAGCGAAAGACCCCCTCCGATAAGCGGCTCGTTGTCCGGGATGTCCGCCGCGGCGATGTCCTCGAGGCGGAGCGTCTCGACGATCAGCAGCTTCAACTTGGCGATGAGGGGGTCGGGCATGGTGTGAGGGGGTGACACTTGCCTATGGGGACCGGGCCATCAACCCGCAAGCCGGGGATAAGCAGTTCACGGGTTCTTGGCCTTTGCGCCCAGCTTGAGCATGACGCAGGCGCGGAGGTCCCCGATCGTCCTCACCCCCACGATGTCCTCGTTCGACAGGGTGAGGTCGAACAGGTCCTCGAAGAAGAAGATGAGCTCGGCGACGGCCACGGAGTCGTAGGCAAGGTCCTCGAAGAGCCTCGTCTGGTCGGTGACCGCGGGCGGGGCGCCCGAGCCCGACGGGCGGTAGTCTACCACGGCGGCGGCCACAACGGCCCCGACGGCGCGGGCATCCCCGCTCGCCCGGTAGCGTTCGTAGGCCTCGAGGACCTCGGCGGGGAAGCGGGCCAGGGCGGACACGGGCTGATGGGCTGGGTTGTTGGCCATGGGGGTAGTCAGGTCTTCGCGGCCACGGGCGCGGGCATCGGGGCGTGCGCATCTGCGGGCTGGGTAAAGAACCATGTCCGCCACCCCTCCCTCGCCTCGAGGAGCATCCACATGAGGAGCTGCCCGACAACCCGCGGGAGAAGGCGGCCGTTCAGCTCGTAGCTTATGAAACCGAAATAGCGCCCGGTATTGCTCCGGCCCCAGGTTCCCCTTGCCATCCTTGAGCGCGCGATCGAGGCGAGCCGGCGGTTGTAGAGCGCCATCAGGATGCCGGCCGCGAGGCCCCCCCGGGGCGCGAAGGCGGGTGTCTCAAGGGCCGAGTTGCCGCTTTCGAACGGCCGCGCGACCACGCCCAGGTAATAGCTGCCGAGGTCCAGCCTGAACGCCAGCGTCATGAGTTCGTGGTCGCCCATGTAGTAGTACTTGTCCCTGTAGATCGCATCAAACCACCGGTCATGCGAGGCCGTGAAATTAGCGTTGTGGCGCGCGACCCTCTCGGGGGCGCTCCTGCCAGAGAGGCAGCTGTCCACGAGGGCGGCGGCCGCGCTCGCCGAAAAGCTGATCCAGTCCATCCCAGGGGAGTAGAAGGGGTCCATGAACGCCGCTGCGTCGCCGACAAGGACGAATCCGTCGCCGGCGTAGCGCGAGCAGCTGTAGGCGCAGTTTCGCCTGAAGTGGACGTCGCCCTCCTGGAAAGTCGCCCCCTCGAGGAGCTCCCTGGCGGCCGGGTGCGCCGCCATGAACGCGCGGAGCCTGTCGCCTATCTTTCCGCCCTCCGGCAGCTCCGTGATCCGCTGGTCGTAGACGATCCCGACACTCATGTCGCCGCCCTTCAGCGGGATCCACCAGGACCACCAGCCCTTCCCGCAGATGTGGTTGGTGGCCGTGAACCGGACCGCCTTCGCCCGCCTCGACCACTCGGGATTGCGCTCCGCGAATTCCCGCGAATCAAGGCTCTTCACGCCGTTCCAGCGGCTCCAGCACGCGGCGATGGGGTGCGCCTTGTTGGTCTTGAGCCAGCCGTTCTTGCGGGCAAGGATCGCGGCGACGCCCGAGGCGTCCACGACCCACCGTGCGCGCTCCGTCCCGGCGCCTCCCGCCTCGTCCGTCCAGTGGACCGTCTGCACGCCGCCGTCCACAAGCTCGACATCCCTGATCCTCACGGGCCGCAGCAGGCTCGCGCCCTCGGCCACCGCCCGCGAGAGGACCTCCTCGTCAAGGACCGCGCGGTCGACCTGGTATCCCGGGAAACGGACATTGTACTTCGGGCCGGTCTCGCTGCAGTCCGCCAGCCCCTTCGTGCTCTCGTTGAAGAACCAGAACCGCATGCCCTGCTTCACGAGGTGCTTCTCGTTGAGGTGGTCCGTCAGCCCGAGCACGCGCCCAAGGAAGAAGGCGCTGGTCTCCACGGTGGATTCCCCGACCCTTCGGCCCAGGTGGGCGCTCTTCTCGACTATGAGGATCCTCCACCGGGGGTTCCGCCGCCTCAGGAGGAGCGCTGTGGCCGACCCGGCCAGGGCACCGCCCAGAATGATGGCGTCCCACGCCGGAGGTTGGTCGTTCTCGATCATTCTCGCACCGAGGATGCCTTTGCGTGACATCCGTGTACACCGCAATTTTACTCGCCCGGCCGTAGGGGTATAACACCCTATTGAACATGGGAAGCCCCTTGTACCGCCTCTGGATGGCAACAGTGGAGGATGCACCCTCGGCGGTGGCGTTGGTCGACGCCTCCTCGGGAAGGAGCTGGAAGCGCTCGGTCCTCGCCCGGGAGGCGCAGGACTGGGCGGCGGGCTACCGGGATGCGTTTCCCAGCCATGGTCGCGAGCGGATCCTCATGTCCGAGCAAAACGGGGTGGATTGGTTCCGCGCGTTCCTCGGGATCCTCTGCGCGGGCGCGACGCCGGTGCCGGTCGACCCCTCGGAGCCGGAGGCCGCGCAGGCCGAGGCCGCCCGGGCGGTGGGGGCCTCCCTGGTGTGGCGCTCGGGGCGGCTTCACGAGGTGGGTGGCGCGGTCCGCCGCGTGGGTCGCGGCCGCGGCGAATGCCTTGTGAAGCTCACCAGCGGCACGAGCGGCTCCCCGAGGGGGCTCCCCGCCACGTTCGCGCAGATGGTGGCCGACGGGCGGCAGGTCTGCGCGAGCATGGGGATCGGGCCGGGCGACGCCAACCTGGCCACCATTCCCCTGGGCTACTCCTACGGGCTGGGGAACCTGGTCCTGCCTCTGCTGCTCCAGGGGACCCGGGTCGTCTGCGCCTCGAGTATCCTCCCCCATGCCGTCGCGGCCGACGCAAGGCGCCACGGCGCCACGGTCCTTCCAACCGTTCCCCCGGTCCTGAGAGCGCTCGCCTCCAGCGGCCTGGGGAAGGGCTCGCTCGGTCGCGTGAGGCTGGTGATCTCGGCGGGCTCGGTGCTGGATCCCGCCGTCGCGCAGGGGTTCCTCGGCCGCTTCGGCCTGCACATCCACGGCTTCTACGGGACGAGCGAGACCGGGGGGATTGCCTACGACCGGACGGGCGAGGCGACCCTCGAGGGGCGGAGCGTTGGCACGCCCCTCAAGGGCGTGCGCCTTTCCGTCGGGCGCCGCGGCGCATTCAGGGTGTCGAGCCGGGCCGTCCTCGGGACGGGGCGGTTCGCGCCCGCCGACCGGGCCCGGATGAACGGGCACGGGGAACTCGTCCTCCTCGGCCGGACGGGACGGATAGTCAAGGTGGCGGGCCGAAGGGTGGACCTTGCTCAGGTGGAGTCCGCCCTCAGGTCCGTGCCGGGAGTCCGCGACGCCCTGGCGGCCGCCGTCGGCGGCGCGGACCCGGTGCTTGCGGCGGCAGCCGTGACGGACCAGCCGCCCGCCGAAATCAGGAGGATGCTCCGGCTCCGGCTGGCCTCGTGGAAGATTCCAGGCCGGATCGTCGCCCTGGCGGAGTTCCCGGTCACAGCCCGCGGGAAACCGGACCTGGCGAGGATCAATCAGGTCCTCATGGCCCCGCGCGCGGCGACCTCGATCTCCACGTTGAGCGCGGCGCGGCAGATGTCTGCGCGAAGGTAGCTCACGGCGGCGTTGTCCGCCAGGAAGCCCTGGCTCCGCATCTCCCGCTGGACCACTCCAAGGTCGCCGGCGTGGCGCAGGTAGACCTTGAAATACCTCCGGCAGGCGCCGCCGCGGCCGATCTGCTCCCCGAGGCCGCAGGCCCTGGAGATCAGCCTGAGATTCGCAAGGGTGCATTCGAGCTGGCCCGCGGTGTCATCGGGGGCAACGGTCTCGTGCCCCACGACGGCCGAGGTTCCGGACACGTACGCATCGATGGCGCCGTCGGACCGATCCACCACCGTCGCCCTTGAGAAGCTCGGCGAGCGCGGGCCATGCTCCGGGGGGTAGTCGTAGGCGGGCGTCTGGACGGGGTTCTCGTGGTGGCTCGCGGGCAACCTCCCCGCGAGGAAGGCGACCGTGAGCTCGCGGGACTCCGTCCCCACGGCGGAGGCGGCGGGGAGGCTCCGGGTGAAGCCGGGGCCGAGGCCCGCCTCGAAGGCAACCGAGCGGCCCCTGCAGAACGAACGATAATTCTCGAGCCCCTCGCCCGCGCCGCCGTTTATGTCCGGGACGAAATTCCATATCCGGTAGAGGTTCAGGCCAGCCGTCGCGCGCAGGATGCTCCTGTAGGTGCGCTCCGTGGCCGCCTCGAGGCCGTCTTTGGTTCCCACCCGGGCGAACCCCACCATTCCCTCCGGGCCGGTCCACAGGGAAAGTCCCTGCTCGCCCGCATGGGGCGCGGCCTCGTGGAGCAGCGTCTCGCTCCGTTCGCCCGAGAGCAGGGCGAGCCCGGCTCCCAGTGTTCCCCGGGGCGTGTCGCCCGCGTCGCCAAAGGAGAATTCGACCATCATGCGCATCGACCTACGCGCACCGCGGCGCGCCCGACAAGCAATTTCCGGCTTGGTATCGGCGCCCGCGCATCGGTACCTTGGCTTAGGATGTACCCCAAAGACTTCGGTGGACGGCACAACGGATCGGCGCGAACGTGAAGATTTGGATTTCGGCCTTCCTGGGATTCAAGGTCTGCGCGGCGGCGCTTGCGATGCTGCACCACCCCTGGGCCGCCGTCTGCGTCTTCTTCGCGCCCGACCCGTGGATCTTCATGCAGTTTGTGCTGCCCTCCCAGCAGGCCTTCGGTCCCGCGGCGACGTGCTTTGAAACCCGGCAGAGGGAGGTATGGCTCACGATCGATGACGGTCCGGACCCCGCCAGCACCCCGCATGTCCTCGAGCTTCTCAAGGCGCATGGTGCCCGGGCGACCTTTTTTGTGATTGGGACGCAGGTGGCAAAGCATCCCGAGCTTGCGCGGAGGATCGTCTCGGAAGGGCACACCATCGGCAACCACACCCACTCCCACCCTTCGGCGAGCTTCTGGTGCGCCTCGCCGGCACGAATCGCCTCCGAGATCGATGGCTGTGTCGGCGCCCTCCTCCTTGCGGACGCGCCCTTTGAGCGTTTTTTCAGGCCGCCCGTCGGAGTCCGAAACCCCTTTCTGGCCGCACAGCTGGAGGACCGCGGGATGGAGCAGGTGCTCTGGAGCGCGCGCGGGCGCGATGGGGGGCCCGGAAGCCCCGAGGCGGCCATGGGCAGGATCGCGGGGCGGCTTTGCCCGGGTGCGATCCTCCTCGCGCACGAGGCGGGAGACCGGCCAGGCCCAAGGCTCACGTTTGTCGGGCTGCTGCTGGATCACCTCTCGCGGGAGGGCTACGCCTGCGTGCTCCCGGCGCGAAGCGCCCTGAGGACCGGGGCCGGGGGCCCTACTCCACCCTGAGGGAGCCCTTCAGCGCATCCGCCGAGGACCGTCCGACCAGCACGTCGAAGTCGCCCGGCTGGACAGTCCGGTGCATGGCAAGGTCGTAGGACTCGAGCTTGTCCGGCGTGAGCTCGAACGTCACGGTCCTCTTCTCGCCGGGCCCCAGGGTCAACCTTCGGAAATCCTTCAATTCCTCGACGGGGCGGACGGGCAAGCTCACCACCGCGTGGACGTACAGCTCCACGACCTCGTCCGCCGCGACCGTGCCGGTGTTGGTCACGTCTACCGAGACCTCGGCGGCCCCCCCGGGCGCGATCTTGGCAGGCGTCACCTGCACGTTCCCGTAGGCGAAGCTGGCGTAGCTCAACCCGAAGCCGAAGGGATAGAGGGGGGTCGAGTCCGCGGAGACGTATCCGCGCATCCTTGAGGGCTTGTGGTCATAGTAGTCGGGCACCTGGCCCACCGAGCGGGGAAACGTCACGGTGAGCTTGCCGCCGGGGCTTGCCTTTCCGAAGAGGACATCCGCGACGGCCGGCCCGGTCTGCTGGCCCAGGTACCAACACTCGATGATGGCCGGCGCGCGCTCCTGGAGCTCGTTGACCGCGAGGGGCCCGCCGTTGACCAGGAGCACGGCAACCGGCTTTCCGGTCGCAAGCACTGCCGTGGCGAGCTCGCGCTGCCGCCCTGTGAGCTCGAGGGTGTCCCTGTCGCCCCGGTGGTCCTCGCTCCAGGCCTCCCGGCGCAGGAGCTCGTTCTCGCCGAGGACAAGGACGACGGCGTCGCTCTTGAGAGCCGCCTGGACAGCCTCGTCAATCAGGCGGTTGTCGTCGGCCAGATCGTTGGGCACGGGATTCTCGTTCACGAGCCATCCCGAGACATGGTTGGCCGTCAGCTTGCATCCCTCCGCATAGAGCACCTTCATGGAGGTCCCGGCAAAGTCCTCGATGCCCTGGAGCACGCTGATGCCCTCCATCGGGACGGCGGAGTAGCCCCCCAGGTGGACCTCCGCGGCATTGGGCCCTATGACGGCAAGGGTCTTGATCTTTGCGGCGTCTAGCGGGAGCAGGTGCCCGTCATTCTTGAGGAGTACCATCGCTTTCTCGGCCGCCTCCCTCGCGAGCGCCTTGTGCGCATCATTGTTCGTCTCCTTTTCCACCCGGTCAGGATCCGTGTACGGCCTCTCGAACAGCCCGCAGAGGAATTTGACACGCAGCACGTTGGCGGCTGCGCGGTCGATGGCCGCCATCGACACCTTTCCCGCCCTCTCCTCATCGGCCAGGGTCGAGAAGCAGCGGCCCTTCCCGCCGAGGTCGTAGTCCAGGCCGGCCTCGATGCAGAGCACCCCGGCCTCCGCGGGGCCCGCGGCGGCGTGGTGATCCTCGTAGACGACGTCGATCCCGCCGCCGTCGCTCATGACGTAGCCGTCAAAGCCCCACTCGGTTCGCAGGATATCCGTCAGCAGCTTGCGGTTCACATGGTTTGGGACGCCGTCCCACTCGTTGTAGGAGGCCATGATCGAGTGGGCGTGTGCAACCTTCACCGCCATCTCGAAGGGATACAGGTGGTTCGTGCGGAACTCCCGGTCCGAGAAGCTGACCGGGGCGATGTTGCGCCCCCCCTCCGACTGGCCGTGGCCGGCGAAATGCTTGAGGGTGACGGCAACGTGCTCGGGTCCGATCACCGGTTCCCTGCCCTGCAGCCCGAAGACGGCCGCCATACCCATCCGGGAGACCAGGTAGGGGTCCTCGCCATAGCACTCCTCGAACCGGCCCCAGCGCGGGTCGCGGGCGAGGTCGAGCACCGGGGCGAGCACTTGGCGAACCCCGCGGGCGCTCGCCTCCTGGGCGGCGGCAGCGAACACCCTCTCGACCAGGTCGGGGTCCCAGGTTCCGCCCAGCGCGATCGCCGCCGGGAAGCTCGTGGCCCCGGCGGCCATGTAGCCGTGCAGCGCCTCCGAGAATGAGAACACCGGTATTCCCAGGCGGGTCTTTTCCCGCATGTACTTCTGCAGGGAATTGAGCCTTGCGACCCGCTCCTTCGGGTTGTGCCCGAAACGGTCTCCCCCGGCCCAGACCGAGCCCGCGCCGTTGTTGAGTTCCTGGGCGTCGGTGCCCCCGACGAAATTCCCCTTCTCATCGAATGCGTGCGGGTCCTTCGTCCGGACGCCCTGCAGCTGGGCGACCTTCTCCTCGAGCGTCATGCGCCGGAGCAGGTCCGCCACGCGCGCCTCGACGGGCTGCGCCTTGTCCTGGTAGGTCGCCAATGGGGCGTTCTGGGCGGCCGCCGCGGCCGCGAATGCGAGGGACGCCGCCAGGGGAAGGCGGACTAGTGGGGTTTTCATGGGCTTTGGGAAAGCGTATCCTTTGTCAGGGCGACTCGTCCTCGCGCATCTTGAACGCCATCTGGACGGTCTCGCTCCGGCCGTCTGGCCGGGCGCCAATGGAGCGCGTCCTCTCGCACGCCTCGATGACCGAGCGGTCGAACTCGAAGTTCCCGGAGGCCCTGACGATCCGTATGTGGGAGAGCGAGCCGTCCGCGGCGACGAAGAACTCGACCCTCGCGACGAGGCTGTCGCTGACGCCCTCGGGCGGTGTGTGGTTCTCCTTTATCCGGGACTTGAGGAGGGAGAAGTATGCGTCGAGCAGGCTCCCCTCCTCCCGGGTGAGCGCCTTGCCGCCGGCGCCGCCGACCTTGTTGTTGGTCGAGCCCCCAAGCACTCCCTCCCTGATCCCCTCGGCATCGACGTGCGCGACCTTCGCCGCCGCCCGCCTTTCCTCGGCCTCCCGCTTTTCCTCGGCCGCCTTCTCCTTCTGGTACTTTCGCTCAAGGCTCGCCTCCTTGCGGATCTCGGCGCGCTTGAGCGAGGCGACGAGGTCGATCGGCTTTGCCTGCTTGTGCGGCGTCGGCGGTGCCTCGGGAGGGGCGGACTGGATGGGAGAGGCCTCGGGCGCGGGCTTCGGCGGCGCCTCGGTGCGGGCTACGGGCTTCGGGGCGAGCTTCACGCCTCCGCTCGAGCCGAGGGCGGGCGCCTCAGTGGCGCCGTAGTTGTCCCCCGCTCCCGCCACCAGCTCGAACACCTTCGGGCTGTCCTTGACCATGCTCGTCGCTGCGTAGCTGAAGAACATGATCAGCCCCGCGGCGGCCCCGTGCAGAAGGGCGGAGATGCCGTAGGCGCCGGGCGACGTTGCGCTCATTTCGAGGCGGTCTGCGTGTCAAAGGTGAACTTCAGCAGGTTGGCCTGCTTCAGCTCGTCCATCAGGCCCACGATCTTCGCGTACGGCACCTTTGAGTCGCCGCGGATGCGGATGACCGGCGGCTTGGACTCCGTGGCATAGACCCTCAGGCGGCTCCGAAGCTCGGCCAAGCCGACCGGCTCCGTTCGCTCGTCGAGGTACGTGTTGCCTTTCGCGTCGATCGAGATCGCGACATAGTGGGTGCTCTTGTCCGGCTTCTGCTGGGCGCTCTTGGACTCCGAGGGAAGCGTGACCGGGATCGTCTGCTCCTGGTTGATCAGCGGGGTCGCGATCATGAAGATGATCAGGAGCGTGAAGCCGAGGTCGATCAGGTTGGTCACGTTCATCTCCGCGATCGGGTGGGCCTGCCTGGGTCTCCTGAATGTCCTTGCCATGGTGGTTCGGGCTACCGGCGCCTCACTTCGACTCGAGCTCGATCCTGTCGGCGAGCGAGCTCGCGTAGTTCTCGAGCTCGGTGATGAGCCTCTTCGTGGCGGCGAAGAGCATGTTGTAGCCGAAGAGGCTCGGGATCGCGACGAGGAGCCCCGAGATCGTGGTCAGGAGCGCCGCCGAGACGCCGGGCGCAAGGGTCTGGATGCTGGCGGTCTGCTGGACCGAGACGGCGCTGAAGGCGTCCATGACGCCCCACACGGTGCCGAGGAGGCCTAGGAACGGGGCGCCCGAGACCACGGACGCCAGGAAGATCATGTTGGACTCGTAGCGCAGGGTCTGGCGCGCAAGGGCCCTCTGCAGCGCGTTCTCGGTGTGCTCGAGCCGGAAGCGCGAGGTGTCCATGCCCTTCTCCTTCCCGATCGCCGCCGCCCTCCAGTACGCCTCGACCGCGTCCCCGAAAAGGTCCGCGTACGGGATGTCCCGGCGCTCCCTAAGCGACTCGGGGAGCTCAAGGAGGTTCTTCTGGTCACGCAGGTGCCGCTCGAACTGGTGGTTGAGGCTGCGGAGCGAGTTGAGCTCGCTGCGCTTGCCGAACATCACGGCCCAGGCCACGACGCTGATGATGGCGAGGCCGAACGTGATCACCTGGCCGACCGGGTCGCAGTGCTCGAAGACGTCTATGACGTTCGCCGAAGCGAGGAGGGGGACGAAATTCACGGACATGGGCCGAGCGTTGGAGGATTTTCACGATTCGTCCAATGGAATTCAAAGCGTCCTCGCCAAATGGCGCGATTTCCCCCAATCTGCGTCTCCACATGGTCCTGAAGGCAAAACACACCGGAAAGCTGATCTCGTTCGAGGGCTCTGAGGGGAGCGGCAAGACCTCCCAGATTTCCCGCCTCGCGGAGCGACTGCAGAAGCTCAAGCGGGACGTCGTCACCGTCCGCGAGCCGGGCGGCACGGAGATTGGCGAGCAGATCCGCAACATAATCGTCCACAACTCCAAGGGCGACGAGATGTGCCCGGAGACCGAGCTGCTGCTCTTCACGGCTGCGCGCGCCCAGCTTGTGCGGGAGGTGATCGCGCCGGCCCTCATGCGAGGGGCGATCGTCCTTAGCGACCGGTACCTTGACTCGTCGACCGTGTACCAGGGCATCGGGCGCAACCTCGCGGCCGATCCGGTCGCGCAGATCAACCGGTTTGCGGTGGGCAACGTGATGCCCGACCTGACGATTGTCATCGACGTGCCGGTGAAGGTGGGCCTCGCCCGCATCCACCAGAGGGCGTCGGACCTGCCCGACCGGATGGAGCGCGAGAACATCGATTTCTACGACAAGATCCGCGAGGGCTACCTCGTGCTCGCCCGGGGATTGCCGTCAAGGTTCGTGGTCGTCGACGGGCACAAGGACGCCGCGACCACGGAGAAGAAGATCTGGGCGGCGGTGAAATCCCGGATCGATTGATGACGGCGGCCCCGGTCCCCTGGCCGCCCGCGCTGGCGGGCACCCCGGCGGTCTCGGTCATCGAGGGGGCCATAGGCCGAAAGCGCCTTTCCCACAGCCTCATGCTGGCGGGAGACGACCCTGACACCCTGGCTGCGGCGGCACTCGCGCTGGCCGACCGCCTTCTCAACCGCGGACCCGGCGCCCGCGCTCCCTACCCCCCCGACCGCCATCCGGACTGCTTCCAGATCCGGCCCTCCGGCCGGGCCCGCTTCATCACCGCGCCCCTAGTCCGCGAGCTGATAGGCAGGATCAATGTGTCCCCGAGCGTATCGCAGTACAAGGTGGTGATATTCCACGAGGCGGACCGGTTGAATGCGGCGGCGTCGAACATCCTGCTGAAGACGCTCGAGGAGCCGCCTGCGAACACGACGATTCTGCTGATCACGGGCAAGCCGCATGCGCTCTTGCCCACGATCCGCAGCCGCGTCCTGCATTTCCGCTTTCCCGGGCTCACGAGCGCGGTCCCGGCCGAGGGCTGGGAGCCCTGGCTCTCCGACTATCGTGCCTGGCTTGGCCGCCTTGGGCAGGGGGTCGCCGCCGGGCGCGCGGCCGCCGACGGGATCCTGGCGCTCTACGGCCTCGTGGCCCGCTTCGGCTCAATGCTCGACAAGGCATCGGCCGCGGAAACCGTCCGGCGAAAGGCGCTCCTTCCGGAGGGCCTCGAGGACGACGAGATTGCGGCGATCGAGGCGGAGATCTCTGTCGGACTCCGCCTGCGAATGTTCGCGGGGATAGAGTGCGCCACCCGCGAGCACGCGCTGAAGCTCCTCAAGTCTGAGGACCCGGAGGCGCGCCGCCCCCTCATCGCCGCCACGGCCGCGCTCGAGAGGGCCGCCGGCCTCCTGCGCGTGAACCTCAACGAATCCGCCGCGCTCGAGGACTTTCTCCTGGCGTCGCTCAGGATTTGGACGAGGCGCTGAGCAACGCGGCCCCGAACACGCCCGCGCTGTCGCCGAGCAAGGGCCTGAGGAACTCGGTGCGAAGGTCGCCGTTGAAGAGGTGCCGGAGCACCGCCTCCCGCGTGCCCACGCCGTAGAGGATGTCGACGTTTCCAACGCCCCCGCCGATCACAATGGCATCGGGATCGAGGATGTTGATCAGGGCGGCGACCGCGACCCCGAACTTGACCTGAAGCCGCCTCAGGGTCGCCCGGGCGTCGGGTTCTCCGGCCTCCGCCCTTGCCACGATCTCCGGGAGGCGGGCCCGGCGCCCGCTCCGCGCGAGGTACGACCGCTCGAGCGCGGGCCCGGAGATCACCGTCTCGACGCAGCCGGCCCGGCCGCAGAAGCAGGGCGTGCGCTCGCCCGGGATCGGGTTGTGACCCCATTCGCCTGCGATCCCGTGCAGGCCCCCGAGCACCTGCCTGTCGACGACGATTCCTCCGCCGCATCCGGTCCCCAGGATGAGGCCGACGACGACCCTGCGGTTCCGTCCGGCTCCGAACAGGGCCTCCGCGAGCGCGAAGCAGTTGGCATCGTTTGCCATCATGGGCTCCGCCTTCAGGGCCCTTGCAAGGTCCTCCCGGAGGCGTCGGCCGTTGAGGCACGTCGTGTTTGAGTTCTTGAGGACTCCCGTGAGCGGGTCGATGACCCCCGGGGTCCCGATCCCGATCCGCCGAGGGCGCTTCTCGCCCGACTCGCGCTCAAGCATCGCCACCAGGCGCGTGATCTGGCGCAGGACGTGCGCGTACCCTCTCGAGCCCTCGGTTGGGACCCGCAGCCGGCAGAGGGCGTGGTCCGGCCTCGAGGGGTCGACCACGGCTCCCTCGATCTTTGTGCCCCCCAGGTCGATGCCGAAGAGGCTCATCGCTCAGACGATCGCGTTGAACCTGATGACCTCCGAGTAATAGCGGGCGGAGAGCTTGGGCGTGCGCTTCTGGGTGGCGAAGTCCACGTGGACGATCCCGAAGCGCCGCACGTAGCCGTCGGCCCATTCGAAGTTGTCGAGGAACGACCAGACGAAGTACCCGGCCACGGGCACCCCGTCGTCGATCGCGCGCTGGAGCTCGCGAAGGTAGCTGCGCAGGAAGTCCCGCCGGTGCAGGTCGAGGACCTCGCCATTGACGACATTTTCCGCGTCGTAGCCGCACCCGTTCTCGGTCACGTAGATGGGCTTTGCGCCGTAAGTCTCGTGGACCAGGCGCGCGCCCCAGTAGATGACCTGGGGCGTGAGCCTCAGCCACTTGCTGTCGGCCCGCGGGTAGTTGACGGGGGCGTCGATCTCCTCGTAGGCCGCGCCCGGCTTCGCGCGGACCCAATATCCCGTGTAGATGTTTATGCCGAGGAAGTCGGTCGGCGCGCTGATCAGCTCAAAGTCGCCGTCGCGCACGGTGGGGGCGTCCCCTCCCACCCGCTTTAGGTAGTCCTCGGAGTACTTACCCCGGTGGATGGGGTCCAGGATATGGAGGTTCTTCTCCACAAACCATGCCCTTGCGGCCTGGATGTCCGCCGGGGACTCGGTCACCGGGATCGGCACGTCGCAGTTGTCCGTCAGCCCGACCCGGGCGCCCGGCCCCCCGTGCTGGCGCACGGCGCGCACGCCGTGCCCGTGGCAGAGGAGCGCATGGTGGAAGGTCTGGTTGAGGAGCTTCGCGGAGACGGGCCGCCCGGGCGCCGCGAACGCCCCGGGGCCGTATCCCAAAAGGGTGAAGCACTTGATCTCGTTCAGCGTTATCCAGTTCTTAACCTTCCCCGAATACGCGCTCACGATCGTGTCGGCATACCTGGCGAATGCGTCCACCGTCACGTGGTCCGTCCACCCCCCGCGGTCCTCCAGCGCCTGCGGCATGTCCCAGTGAAACATCGTCACCCAAGGGGTGATCCCGTTCGTGGCCAGCGAGTCAAAGAGCCTGTGATAATAGTCGATCCCCGCCTGGTTGACGGGCCCGTCACCCTTGGGGAGGATCCGCGGCCACGCGATCGACATCCTGTAGTTGCGGATGCCGAGGGAGCGCAGGAGGGCGAAGTCCGCGGGAAACCTGTGGTAGTGGTCGCAGGCCACGTCCAGGGTGTCACCGTTCAACACCTTCCCCGGGACCCGCGAGAACCGGTCCCAGACCGATTCCCCCTTGCCGTCGGCCTGCGCGGCGCCCTCGATCTGCGGCGCGGCGGTGGAGACGCCCCAGATGAAATTGTCTGGAAAGGAGTGTTTTGCGGGGTGGAGGAATGGCATTTGGCTTGCAGTAAGCACCCGACCGAGCACCGCACCCGGCCAAAGGCGCACCAGGCGACTGGATAAGGGTTTAGCACGGGCAACCTGTTTGGGATTGCCTGTGACGGGCAATCGTTCTGTTTTGGCTGTAAATCGCTTGCAAGGCTCATTTTCCAATGAAAATGCGCACGAATGTTAATGCGATATCCCCCACCCCTTTATGGCCCAGGTAGCGCTCGAAAATCTCACGAAGGTGTACGCCGAGAAGGGCGGGCCCGGCGTGACCGCGGTAAAGAGCATTAACCTTCAGATAGAGGACCGGGAATTCATGGTCCTGGTGGGGCCTTCCGGCTGCGGAAAGTCGACCACCCTGCGCATGATAGCCGGCCTTGAGGAGATCTCGGGGGGGACCGTGCGGATCGGGGGCCAGGTGGTCAACGAGGTCCTTCCCAAGGACCGCGACATCGCAATGGTCTTCCAGAACTACGCGCTCTACCCGCACATGTCGGTCTACGAGAACATGGCCTTCGGGCTAAAGCTGCGGAAGTTCCCAAAGGCGGACATCGACCTGAGGGTGCGGGAGGCGGCGGCTATGCTGGGCCTCGAGGGCCTCCTCAACCGCAAGCCCAAGGCGCTCTCCGGCGGGCAGCGGCAGAGGGTCGCGCTGGGGCGCGCGATCGTGCGAAAACCCAAGGTGTTCCTCTTCGACGAGCCCCTCTCGAACCTGGACGCGAAGATGCGCGTGTCGACCCGCACCGAGATCTCCAAGCTCCACGCCCGCCTGGGGGCGACGATGATCTACGTGACCCACGACCAGGTCGAAGCCATGACAATGGGAGACAGGATCTGCGTGATGAAGGACGGGGACATCATGCAGGTCGCCGAGCCCCTGGACCTCTACAATCACCCCGAGAACATGTTCGTCGCGGGCTTCATCGGCTCGCCGCCGATGAACTTCTTCAAGGGCACCCTCCGGGCGTCCGGCGGGCACGTCTCATTCGTCGAGGACAACACGGTGGCGGCCCCGCTCACGATAGCCCTCGACGAGAAGCTTGCCGGCAGGTCGTCCGGGCACCTCGACAGGCCCGTCGTGTTCGGGATCCGGCCCGAGGACATCCATGACCTCCTGACGGTCGCGTCACCCGACCCCTCGCGCACCGCCGACGTGAAGGTCGAGGTCTCGGAGCCCATGGGCGCCGAGACGCTCCTTTACCTGGACACGGGTGCCACGCAGTTCGTCGCGAGGGTCAGCCCCACGGACAGGTTCGAGGCCGGCCAACGGGTCCAGGTCACGTTCGACCTGAACCACGCCCAGATCTTCGACGCCGCGACCGAGGCGGCGCTGAAGTAGGCCCGTCCCTCAGCCCTCGCCGCCCGCGGCCGCCTTCGCCTTGCCGCGGTTGGCGAAGAACAGCATCACCGCCCCGAACACGAGCAGCAGGACGCCCCAGACGAGGTTGATGTTGATGTCGAGCGATCGGCGGTACATCTCGGTGTCGGCCCTGGTGACAAAGCCGTAGACGGTCAGCATTATGCCGACCAACGTGAACATGAGGCCGATCGGCCAGCGGATATCGAGTCCCATAGGAGTTCCTTTTTAGGCAAAGATGACGTTGAGGATGACGCAGGCAACGAGAAGCACGGAGCCGATGACCGCCGGCCGCTGGTGGAAGGGAACCCCCTCCTCGCGGATCTTGGGGGTCAGCGAGTAGACGAGCCCGGTCAGCTCCTTGTCGGTCTTGGTGCGCGCCGTCGCCAGCGATATGCCCGCCGTGAGGCCGAAGCAGACGAGGAAGGCGAAGGTGGCCAGCCAGAAGTTCTGAGCCATCTCGCTCGGGAACGTGTGCAGGATGTGGAGGTAGCCGCCCTTCATCCCGGGCGCGTTGCCCTGCGAGATCGTGAGCGCGTGCACGAGTCCCGAGGTTGCCGTGCCGCCGAGCAGCCCGAGGAATGCGCCCGTGCCCGTGGCGCGCGCCCAGAACATGCCCAGCAGGAAGGTGGCGAAGAGCGGCGCGTTCACGAAGGCGAACACGAGCTGGATGATGTCCATGGCGTTGTTGTAGAGCGCCGCGAAATACGCGCAGGCAATGCTGAGCCCTATGCCCGCCACCGTCACGATGCGGGCCATCTGCATGTAGTGCTCGTCGGTCCTGGAGGGCGCGATGTAGGCCTGGTAAAGGTCGTAGGTGAACACGGTGTTGAACGCCGTGACGTTTCCGGCCATGCCCGACATGAACGAGGCGAGGAGCCCGGTGAGCGCCAGGCCGAGGAGGCCCGGCGGGCAGTACCGCTTGACGAGCGAGAGGATGACCCCGTCATAGTCGTACTCCGCCACCGCGTTCCAGAGCCGGTCCTGGAAGACCGCGGGCGCCATCGGCCCGGCGGCGCAGTCCTTTATGAGTGCCGCCACCTTGGCCGGGTCCATCTTCTTGCCCACTGCGGCGCTGACCTCGCCGAAGGCCTGGTCGGCCGGGAGGGAGGCCGAGGCCGCGACGGCGGCGGAGGCCTTCGCGTAGACGGCGTTGTCGAGGATCGGAGCCGGTATGCGGTAGCCCTTGCTCGGGATGGTCATGAGCGCCACGGCGATCATGCCCGGAAGGATCACGAGGGCCGGGAAGAGCATCTTCGGGACGGCGGCGACGAGGGGGGTGTTGCGGGCCGCCGTCATGTTGCGGGCGGCCATGGCGCGCTGCACGACCAGGAAATTGGTGCACCAGTATCCGAACGAGAGCACGAACCCCAGGCCGAACACCATCGCGAACCAGTCGACTCCCATCGGGTTGCTGGCCGGGCCCGCAAGGAGCGGGTGCCATGCGCTAGTCCAGGCATCCGGGCTGTAGGTGGTCCCCGCCTCCCGGAGGTTGAGGGCGGCGGGATTGGTGGCGACGCCCTTCAGGAGGCCCGTGAGGGCGTGGTAGCCCCCGACGTCCCTGAGCCCAAGGTACACGACCGGGGCGAAGCCGAGCACGATCATGAAGAACTGGAGCACCTCCGTGTAGATCGCCGACGTGAGCCCGCCCTTCAGGACATAGAGGAGGACGACCGCCGAGCAGATCCAGAGGCTCGCGTGGTNNGGAGCTTCGCCAGGGCGTTCATCGATATGCCCGAAGCGAACACCGTCATCACGGCGAAGGAGAGGGAGTTGAGCGCCCTGACCCTCTCGTCGAAGCGCATCTTGAGGTATTCGGGGACCGAGCGGGCCTTCGAGCCGTAGTAGAACGGCANNTCATGAACACCGCCAGGAAGATCATGGCGGGTATGGCGCCCACCCAGTAGAAATGGGCCGTCGCGATGCCGTACTTCGCTCCGCTCGCAGCCATGCCGACCAGCTCGAGCGCCCCGAGGTTGGCCGAGATGAAGGCGAGCCCCGTGACCCAGGTCGGGATCGAGCGCCCGGAGGTGAGGAAGTCCGAGGAGCTCCTCATGTACTTCTTGAGGGCGAAGCCGATGCCGATTACGAAGGACGTGTAGGTCAGCAGGATGAGGTAATCGAGCCAAGTTAGCGTAACTTGCATAGCTGTTGGGGTTATTGGGGTCTGACATCCGCGATCCGGCGGGCACCTAGCCCGGCTGCGTTCGCAGGGAATTAAAAAGCTGCGCTCCGACCAATTAGAAATCAAGCATCAATGGTCCCCCGGGGCTGCGCTCCCGACCCCTGTCTCCCGCTCGGGCCGTCGTCCACCCCCCTTCCCTTCAACTCCACCCTAGCGAGCGGCATGAAAGCCACGTCCTCCGCAATAGTCATCCTCGTCGTCGCGGTGGCGCTCCTCTTCGCGGCGTGGTTCGCTGGCCTGGCTCCGGGGCGCCTCGTGACGGCGGTCAACCAGAACTCGATGGCCCAGACCTACACGCAGGCACTGGCCCGGGGGCACGCCTCCATCGGGATCGAGCCCGACGCGCGCCTGCTGAGTTCGCCCGACCCGTTTGCGCGCCAGAACATGGTGTACCACCCGATCGACAGCTCCTTCTACCGCGGGCGCTTCTACCTCTACTTCGGGATCGTTCCGTTCGCGCTCCTCCTGGTGCCGTGGACGCTCCTCACCCGCACGCTGGTCACGGACAATGCGGCGGTCGTGGGTTTGCTTGCAATCGGCTATGTGATGTACGGGTCGTCCCTGTGGATTGCCTTCAACAGGCGCGGGAAAGGCTCCCTCGTGCGGCTCGCGGTCGCGGCGTGTGCGATGATCGTGTGCTCGGGAACCCTGTCCCTCCTCGCAAGGACCGCGATCTATGAGATCGAGGAGGCCGCGGCCTATGCGCTCTTCGCGGCTGCCGTGCTCTGCCTCGTCATTGCCGGCGAATTCCCGCGCCGGCGGACGGCGGCCCTCGCGGTCGCTGTCCTCCTTGCCGCCCTCACGGTCGGCTGCCGCCCCAATTACATCCCGGCTGCCGCCCTCGTGGGCGCATGGTCCGTGCTGCAGGCCTGGACCGCGGGGGGCTCCCGCATGCGCCGCGCCGCCCTCGTCGCGAGCCCCCTTGTGCTTGTCGGGACCTGTCTCGCCGCCTGGAACTACGTCCGGTTCTCAAACCCCCTGGAGTTCGGGCTTTCCTACATATTCTTCCAGCACAGCCAGCCCCAGTTCTCGGAGCTGTCGGCGGGCAATGTCCTCTACAACGCCCACCGCTACCTGATCGGGGGATTTCGCATCGGGGACTATTTCCCGTTCGTGGATGGGATGGCTGCGAGCCCGATCGCGCTTCCGCCCCATCACGAGGAGATGTACCAGGTGTACGGGTGCCTCCTCATGTTCCCGATCCTGGCCTGGGCGGCCGTGCCGGTCTGGGGGGAACGGGGACTGGGCGGCCTTCGGCGCCCGTCGACACTCCTCGCCCTGGCCGCGCTCTCCAACTTCGCCCTCCTGACCTTGATAGGCTTTGGAACCTACCGCTACCTGGTGGATTTTTTGGGGATCCTCGCGTTTGTGGCAGCCCTTGGAATTGCGCTCCCCGCTCCTCCCGGGAGCGCGCCCCTGAGGATTGTCTCCGCGGTGCTCCTTTCGCTCGTTTTCGCCTGGAGCGCCTGCCTCGGCCTCTTTGAGGCGGTGTCGATCGCCCGCACGGCGTCGCTCTTTGACGAAGTCCGGCCTTTGGACTTTGCCCGGATGGCGAGGCCCTTCAACCGGCTGGCCTACGCAGCCGAGCGCCTCTCGGGCAACGGGCCGCGGTACGTGCGGCTCGACCTGAGATTCCCGGGCTCCGCGTCCGGCATCGAGCCCCTGCTCGTCACCGGGGAGCCGGGCGCGCAGGATTTCCTCTACGTCTACTATGCCGGACCGGGCCTCATCCAGCTCGGCTTCGAGGCCATGGGGCACGGGGGACCCGTCTCGGCTTACCTTCCCGTCGACCGGGGGGCGAGCCACGTGCTCGATATCGACCTCGGGAGCTTCCTGCCCCCGGCGGACCATCCCCTCATGGCCGCGGTCCCCCGGGGACAACGGCCCGCGGCGTACCCGTTCATCCATGTGGCGCTTGACGGCGCGACCGTGCTCGACGCCCCGGCCGAGCTGCACCCGGTCCGCGGCCGCATACGGGTCGGAGAGAGCCCCGACGAGGATTCCTTCGGAAGGGCGTTCACCGGCCGGATCCTCAGGGTGGACCGGCCGCGCGTTGCCGACGTGGGCCTTTTCCCCGACTGGAACCCCGGGATGTTCGGGCCCCTCCGGGAGGAGGTTGAGCTCGCGGCCGCGGCCCCGGGCACGGCAGAGCCCCTGGTGAGCGCCGGGTACCGCCACACGGGCGGCGTCCTGTTGGTCCGCCGCCTGGGCGAAAGTAGGGTCCGGCTCGAATGGGTGGATTTTGGCGGGCACCAGTTCTCCAGCGCCCCCTTTGCCTGGGACTACGACCGTCCCCACAGTGTCGAAGCTTCCTTCGGATCGCTTCTGCCACCGGTGGGCAGCGCGCTCTGGGGGAGCTCCGTTCCCGAGGAGGGGCGGCAGGCGCTCAAGCGCCAGTTCCGGTGCGCCGTGGACGGCGTGCAGGTCTGGGACCAGGAGATTGAGACGCCGGAGGCGTCGCCGTACAGCGTGGCGGTGGGTGAGAACGCGCTCACGCTCGGCGAGAGCCGGGCGCGGCTGTCGGGACGCATCCTATCCGCGGGGCGACTCCCGTGGGGGAGCGCTTCCGGTAGTCCCGCCCCGGCCGGAGCACGCTGAGCCTCCGCCCGGGTTCTACGATTTAAGGCGTCTTATAAACTGCGCCTCGAAGACCTCGTAGACGAGTTGGCGCTCCTCGATGAACACAGCCTCGATGGCGCCGTCGGCCGCATAGCTGAAAATGACGCGATGCCGGCCCACGCGAAGGCGATAGTATCCCGAAAGGGTTCCCTCCAGGGCGCTAAAATCACCCCGCTCCATGCGAAGCGCGGCAAGCGCAAGCTTGATGGCCCGCCTGGGTTCCGGCGCAAGCCTGCTGGCAAATGCGATGACTTGAATCGAAGGTCGAAGAACGCGACTCATCAGGGGATGTCATCAAGGCTCCCAAACTGTGTGCGACCGGCCTTGTGCTCGCCTATGGCATGCATGGCGGCCGCGTTCCCCATGATTTCGAGGGTCTCGGCAATCGCACTCATGCGCCCGTGCCCAATCATGCAGGCGACGGGCTCGTCGTGACGTGTGACGGTGACGACATCTCCCTTCTCGACGGCCCGGACCATGGCAGGAAAGGAGTCCTGGCCTTCCGTAATGCTAACTGTAGATTTCATGACCAAACCTGTAGATTGTTCCTGTGCGTACGTCAATACCCCGGCCTAGGGTCAAGCGCGGCTGTCGGGACGCATTCTCCCAGCCGGGCGACTCCCGTGGGAGAGCGCTCCCCGGGAAGCCAGGCCCGGCGAACATTGAGCCCGTGGCGCTCGGGTAGCCGCCTGTCTGCAAAGGGTTCCCGGGCGATCCGTCCCTAGGATAAAACCGGCATCAATGGCGCAAGCCGTTACCCAGCAGGGGACAAGATGGTGGTGGAGGTTGGATTCGAACCAACGGTGTCGTAAGACGGGAGATTTACAGTCTCCGGAGCGGCCACTGCTCAACTCCACCAAACCAAACGCCGAAACATCCACGAGCGGGGGTTTCCGTCAAGGATCATTTTGGAGTGCGAAGCCTGCGCGAATGCCCCGGCCGCCCCCTCCGCCCACTTGCGCCTCGCGCCCCCGGTTCCGTGCCCTTCTTGTAGGCAGCCATGAGCGCGCTCAGCCAGTACGTGGACCGCTTCGTTCCGGGCGGCCTCCTTGCGCACCTCTCGACGGTCGCCGGGTTCCTGCTGGCCTTCTTCCTGGTCGCCCGGCTCATGAGCGAGCGGCGGGCGCCCGCCAACACGTTCGCCTGGCTCCTCGGGATCGTGTTCATCCCCTGGCTGGGGGTCCCGCTCTACCTGCTGCTGGGCGGCAGGAAGCTGCGCAGGCTCGCCCGGGACAAGAAGATGCTCCAGTCCACCGTCCCCGCGATCTGCGTGACGAAGCTGGGGCACGTCTTCGAGCCGGTCGCCAAGACGGTCTCCGCCGCGGGCGGATTCGAGCCGGTCGGGGGCAACCGGATCCGGTTCCTGCTGACCGGCGAGGATGACTTTGCGGAGCTTGAGCGGCAGATCCTGGCGGCGCGGCAGTCGATCCACATCGCGACCTTCATCCTGAGCCGCGACGAGACCGGGCGCAGGATAGTCGAGCTCCTGGCGAAGCGTGCGAGGGAGGGAGTCAAGGTCCGCCTGCTCCTGGACGCGCTCGGCTGCTTCATCTCCTCGCGGGGGTTTGTCGACCCGATCCGCAAGGCGGGTGGCGAGGTAGGGCGCTTCATGCCGGTCCTTCCCTTCACATCGCGCGGCTCCGCGAACCTCCGCAGCCACCGGAAGATGGCGATCTTCGACGGCACGACCGCGATGGTCGGCGGGAGGAACTTCGCCGGGGAGTACATGGGGCCGACCCCGAGTGCCAGGCGCTGGCGTGACTTCGGGGCGCTGATCGAGGGCCCCGCCGCCGTGGTCCTCGGCGAGGTGTTCATCGCCGACTGGTGCTTTGTCCTGCGCCAGGCGCCGGACGGCGTCCGCAGGGACGCCCACGCCGGCGGCGCGCCGATACGGGGCGACTGCGAGCTCCAGGTGGTGGCGAGCGGGCCGGACGTCCCCGGGGATCCCCTCTACGAGGGGATCGTAGCGATGATCCAGCAGGCGGAGCGCGAGATGTGGATCGTCACCCCGTACTTCATCCCCGACGAGGTGCTTCTTCGCTCGATGATCGTCAGGGCGCGGGCGGGCTGCAACGTGAACCTGATCATCCCGACTAAGTCGAACCACCCGGTCACGGACTTCGCGCGGCGCAACTTCACCCGGGAGCTCATCAAGGCGGGGGGCCGCGTCCTCCACTACGACGCCGGGATGCTCCACGCGAAGGCGATCGTGGTCGACGACCGCGTGGCGATGTTCGGGTCCCCGAACTTCGACCTGAGGAGCCTCTTTGTGAACTTCGAGGTCGCCGTGCTGGTCTACACCGAGCCCGAGATCGCCGCGATCCGCGCCTGGATCGGCGACCTGACGACGAAGTGCGTTCCCCCGACCGTCCGGCCGCGGCACCTGCTGACGGGGGTCGTCGAGGACGTCTGCAGGCTCCTGGCGCCGATCCTCTAGAACGCCTTCGCGTTTGCGGTCCGGCCGGCGACCGCCCACGATCGCCCGGCCCGATGAAGACTCCACCCCGAAGCCTTGGACCCTGGCTCCTCATCGCCGCCGTTCTCGGGCCTGCGGCCCTCGGCGCAGCCGCCTCCGAACGCTACACGTTCAGGAGCGTCGCGATCGGGGGCGGCGGCTTCGTGACCGGGATCATCTTCAACCCCTCGGAGAAGGGGCTCGTGTACCTGCGCACCGACGTGGGCGGGGCCTACCGCAGGGACGCCCGCTCAAGGGAGTGGGTGCCGCTCCTTGACTGGGCTGGGCAGGCCGACTGGAACCTCTACGGGGTCGAGAGCCTCGCCTCGGACCCGCTGGATCCCCGGCGTGTCTACATCGCCGCCGGCACCTACACGAACTCCGGGGTCTCCAACGGCGAACTCCTGCGCTCGACGGACCGGGGCGACTCCTGGGAGCGCACTCCCCTGCCCTTCAAGTTCGGGGGCAACGAGAACGGGCGCAACAACGGCGAGCGCCTCGCGGTGGACCCGAACGACGACCGGGTTCTCCTCCTGGGCACCCGCTCCGCGGGCCTGTGGCGCAGCGCGGACTTCGGGGCCACATGGGCCCGCGTGGCCTCGTTCCCCGACTATGACGAGGCCATGCCGCCCCCCGCCAACCCCGGCGTCTATGTCCCCCAGGATGTCGGTATCAACATCGTGTTCATGGACGGGCGAAGCGGGGCGCGGGGCGCGCCGACCCCGGTCGTCTACGCGGCGGTGTCCACCCCGCATGCCAGCCTGTTCCGGAGCGCGGACGCCGGCGCGACCTGGGCTCCCCTGCCCGGGCAGCCCCTCGGCCTGAGGCCGACACGGGCGGCGCTCAGCGCGAAGGGCGTCCTCTACGTGACCTACGGCAAGGAGGCCGGACCCAACTCCATGACGGACGGCGCGGTCTGGCGCTGCGACACCGCCTCCGGGTCCTGGGCCGACATCACGCCTGAGCGGCCCGGCACGGGCAGCGCCTTCGGATACGGGTCGGTCGCGGTGGACCCCGCGCACCCGGACACCGTGCTCACCGGGACGTGGAGCCACTACAGCCCCTTCGACCAGGTGTTCCGGAGCGTCGACGGGGGCCGCTCGTGGGTCGGGCTCCTCGACCGCGCCCGGTGGGACCATTCCTCGGCGCCCTACACAAAGCCCATGAGCCACCATTGGCTGGCCGACCTTCAGATCGACCCCTTCGACCCGGGCCACGCCCTCTTCCCCACGGGATTCGGGATCTGGGAGACGCACGACCTGGGCGACGCCGACGCGGGCCGGCCGACGCTCTGGACCTTCGAGGACCAGGGGATCGAGGAGACCGTTCCCCTCGCGCTCGCAAGCCCCCCGTCCGGCGCCCACCTGCTCAGCGGCCTCTCCGACATCGACGGCTTCCGCCACGACGACCTCGCCGTCTCGCCCCCGGGAAGGTTCGGCACGCCGGCGTTAAAGAACACGGCCCACATCGCCTTTGCCTGGAAGCGGCCCGAGCGGGTCGTGCGCTCCGGCAACTCCTACCACGGCGACGTTGTCACCGGGGGCTACTCGGAGGACGGGGGCGCGACGTGGAAGGCGTTCAAGTCCGAGCCGCCCGGGACCGTGGGGCGCTACTGGCGGGGCGAGGGCCCCATCGCGATCTCGGCGGACGGCCGCACCGTCGTCTGGTCTCCGACCGGGGTCGCCCCCCACCTGTCCCAGGACTGGGGGGCCACGTGGTTTCCCTGCGTCGGGGGATCCGTCAACCTCGCCGTCGCCGCCGACACGGTCAACCCCTCCAGGTTCTACGCCTACGACACGGAGGCCGGGACGATCGTCGTGAGCTCCGACGGGGCGCGGAGCTTCCGCGCCGTCGGCGGAGGCCTTCCGGTCGAGAGGGGCCGATGGGGCCCGGCCCCGGGGACGATCGCCGCCGCCCCCGGCCGGGAGGGGGAGTTCTGGGTCCTCGTCCACGGCGCCCTCCTGCATTCCGCCGACTCGGGCGCCTCGCTCGGCCAGCTGCCCGGCGTGACCGCGACGATCATGGGGTTCGGGAAACCGGCGCCGGGCAGGGCCTATCCGGCCCTCTTCATCGTCGGCACGGTCGACGGCTCCGAGGGGATCTTCCGCTCCGACGACGGCGGGTCGGGATGGGTCCGCATCAACGACCCGCGGCACGGCTACGGCAGCATCCGGGTGATCACCGGCGACCCGAGGATATTCGGGCGGGTCTATTTCGGGACCGGGGGCCGGGGGATATTCTACGGGGACAGGGCCGACTGAGCGCTACGAGGCCGGGGCCGTCGACAGCCTGTACTCCACGGCCTCGCGCAGCGCCTCCCATGAGGCGTCGATGATGTTGTCGCTGACGCCCACCGTGCCCCAGATCGAGTGGCCGTCGCCGCTCTCGACAAGGACGCGCGTCATCGACCCGGTCCCCTCGTTCCCCTCGATGATCCTCACCTTGAAGTCGCGCAGGGTCATCGCCCGGAGCTGGGGGTAGGTCTTCTCGAGGCCAAGCCGGAGCGCCTTGTCGAGCGCGCCGATCGGGCCCTTGTCCTCGGCGACCGTGTGGATCGACTCCCCGTTGACCTTAACCCGCACCGTGGCCTCGGACCAGATCTCGGTGCCGTGCCTCTCCACGATCACGCGGTAGCCCTCGACCTCGAAGAACTCCCTGCTGCGCCCGAGCTTGCGGGCCACGAGCAGCTTGAACGACGCGTCCGCGGCCTCGTACTCGTACCCGCGGAACTCGCGCTCCTTCAGCTCCTCGATGAGCCCCTTGAGCTCGGGGCTCTTCTCGTCGAGGTCGACGCCGAACTCCCGCGCCTTGAGCGCCAAGCTGCTGCGGCCCGCCATGTCCGACACGAGGACGCGGGTCCTGTTGCCGACCAGCGCGGGGTCGATGTGCTCGTAGCTGCGCGCCACCTTCTGGGCGGCGTTCGCATGGAGGCCGCCCTTGTGGGCGAAGGCCGACTGCCCCACGAAGGGCGCCTTGGGATTGGGCCTGAGGTTCGCGAGCTCGTCGAAGAAGAGCGACAGGTCCCGCAGCTGGGTCAGGTTCCCGGAGCAGCGCATCTTCCGCCCCATCTTGAGGGCGAGGTTCGGGAGGATGGTGACCAGGTTCGCGTTGCCGACCCGCTCCCCGTAGCCGTTCATCGTGCCCTGGACGAGCGTGGCGCCCGCCTCGACGCCGGCGAGGGACACGGCGACCCCGAGGCCGCTGTCATTGTGGCAGTGGACGCCGACCCGCTGCGCCCCGTAGCGCCTGACGACATCGGCCGTGATCGCCGCCACCTGCGAGACGAGCTTACCGCCGTTCGTCTCGCACAGGCTCAGGTTGGCCGCGCCCCCGCGCGCGGCCGCCTCGAGCGTCCGCAGCGCGTAGTCGGGATTGTCGAGGTAGCCGTCGAAGAAGTGCTCCGCGTCGTAGATCACCTCGCGGCCCTGCGCGGTCAGGTAGCGCACCGAGTCCTCGATCATCGCGAGGTTCTCCTCCGGGGTCGTGCGGAGGACCTCGTTCACGTGCAAGAGCCAGGTCTTCCCGAAGATGGTGAGGACCGGCATCTGGCTGTCGAGGAGAGTGCGCATCTGCGGATCGTCCTCGGCCCTGGCGCCGGCACGCCGCGTGAACCCGAAGGCGGCGAGCTTTGCGTGCTTCATCCTGAGGCCCCTCGCCTCTGCGAAGAACGCGATGTCCCTCGGGTTCGAGCCGGGGAACCCGCCCTCGATGTAGTCGACCCCGAACTGGTCGAGGCGTTCGGCCACCAGGAGCTTGTCGGCGACCGAGAAGCTGATCCCCTCCCCCTGCGTCCCGTCGCGGAGGGTGGTGTCGTAGATCTTGATCTCGTCCATGGACATGGTCGTCGCCCGCTAAACGGCGCGGGTTTCTATGAAGGCACGTATTGCGGCCGCGTCAGCCACAATCTTGTGCTTAACCAGCGGCAGGCCCTTGAGGGCCTCCAGCGACGGGTGGGTGGGCTCGATCCCGATCGCCTTCACGATCGTATCGGGGAACTTGGCGGGGTTCGCGGTGGCGAGAACGACGCTCGGGCTCGAGTAGTCCATGTCCTTGAAGGCGCAGGCGGTGTGGGGGTCGAGGATGTAGCCGTGCGCCCGGTGGACCTGCCGGATGAGCCCGTGGATCTCGGCGTCCTCGCAGCGCGACGACGTGAAGGTGTCCCGGTCGAAGCCGCGGAAGCGGTAGACGCCCTTCGCGGCGATCTCCCCCATGACGGAGCGCACCCGGTCGGCGTCCCTGCCGAGGCTGTAGTAGAGGAAGCGCTCGAAGTTGGACGCGACCTGGATGTCCATCGAGGGCGCGAGGCTCGGGGTCACCTCGCCGACCCGGTATTCCCCGGTGGTGAAGAGACGGTGGAGGATGTCGTTGCGGTTGGTGGCGACCCGGAAGCCCCTGATCGGCACCCCCATCTTCTGGAGCATCCACCCCGCCAGCACGTTCCCGAAATTCCCCGTCGGCACCACGAACACGGCGGAGCGCCGGTGCTCCGCGCCGAGCCTGAGCCAGGCGTGCAGGTAGTACACGCACTGGGCGAGTATCCGTGCGATGTTGATCGAGTTGACGGCGGAGAGCCGGTTCCTCGTCCGGAAGCCCCCGTCCGCAAAGAGCTCCTTCAGCACGGCCTGCGCGTCGTCGAAGGAGCCGGTGACCGCGAGCGCGTGGACGTTGGCGGCGCCCGTGCACGCCATCTGGCGCTCCTGGAGCGGCGATATCCGGCCGTCGGGATAGAGGATGAAGATCGCCATGCCGGGCCGCCCCATGAGCCCGTGGATCGCCGCGGCGCCGGTGTCGCCGGAGGTGGCGCCGAGGACGTTTATCGTCTCCGCGCGCAGCGCGCACTGCCGCGCATAGAGGTTGCCCAGGAGCTGGAGGGCGATGTCCTTGAACGCGAGCGTCGGCC
>PLXR01000142.1 GCA_003151495.1 Opitutaceae bacterium | reverse complement strand
AGGAGTTGACGACGAGCGAGCCCTTGCGAAGCGCCACCCTCGTGAGGCCCCCGGGGGTAACGACCGTCTTCTCGCCGCACAGGACATACGGCCTCAGGTCGATGTGGCGCCCCTCCAGCCCCTTCTCGCACCACGTCGGGGAGCGCGAGAGCATGATCGGGTCCTGCGCTATGAAATTGCGGGGGTTCGCGGCGACCTTCGCCCTGAAGTCGGCGACCTCCTTCTTTGAGGCGGCCGGGCCGATCAGCATCCCGTAGCCNNGACCCATGAGCATGCCGTAGCCGCCGGATTCGTTGGCCGCCTTCACCACTAGCTCGGGCAAGTGATCGAGGATGTATTTCTTATCGGCCGTGTCGGAGGCGAGATAGGTCCGCACGTTCGGGAGGATCGGCTCCTGGTCGAGGTAGTACTTTATCACCTTCGGGACGTAGGCGTAGATCACCTTGTCGTCGGCGACCCCCGTGCCGATCGAGTTGGCGAGGGCCACCGTGCCGGCCCGGTAGGCCGCCACGAGCCCCGGCACCCCGAGCATCGAGTCCGACCTGAAGACGGACGGGTCCAGGAAATCGTCGTCGATCCTGCGGTAGATCACGTCCACGGGCAGGAGGCCGGCCGTCGTCCGCATGTAGACCCGGGTGTCCTGGACCAGCAGGTCGCGCCCCTCGACGATGGGGATGCCCATCTGGCGGGCCAGGAAGCAATGCTCGAAGTAGGCGCTGTTGAAGACGCCGGGCGTCAGGAGGACGACGCTCGGCCGCTCGTCCCTGTCCGGGGCGATGTGCAGGAGCGCCTTGAGCAGCATCTCCGAGTAGCCCTCCACGGGCCTCACCCCGTAGCTCTGGAAGAGGTTCGGGAAGGCGCGCCTCATCGCGGAGCGGTTCTCGATCATGTACGACACCCCCGAGGGGCAGCGCAGGTTGTCCTCGAGCACCAGGTACGTGCCGTCCCTGTCGCGGATCAGGTCCGTACCGCAGATGTGGACGTAGATGTCATGGGGGACCGAGAAGTTCATGAACTCCCGCCTGAAGTGCTTCGCGCTCAGGACCTGGGCTGCCGGGACGACCTTGTCCTTTAGTATCTTCTGCTCGTGGTAGAGGTCGTGGAGGAAAAGGTTGAGCGCCGTTATCCGCTGGATGAGCCCCGCCTCGAGCCTTGACCACTCGCGCCCGGGGATGATGCGGGGGATGAGGTCGAAGGGGAAGATGCGCTCGGTCCCCTCGGAGTCGTTGTAGACCGTGAACGTCACCCCGCGCCTCAGGAACGCGAGGTCGACCGCGGCCCGCCTGCGCTCGAACTCGGGCAGGGGAAGCGAGCCCAGGCGCTCGACCAGGCCCCGGTAGTGCGGCCGGACCTCGCCGTCGCCGGCGTACATCTCGTCGAAGAAGTCGCCGGAATCGTAGGGGTTGCTTAGGAGCGACACGGTTTTAAGTTTGGGCCATCGCCCCCGGTCAGCAAGTTCCTTGCCATGCGGGTCCGGCGCCGGGGGGCCCGGGGCGGGCTATTTTCCGCCCGCGGGGAACTTGAAGGGGACCTCGATCCTTGCCTCGACGATGCGGTCGTCCGGGGCCGTCGCGGGGGTGAACTTCCATTTCTCGATCGCGCCCTTGCAGCGGCGCGCGATGTCGTCGTCCGTCGAGCGGACCACCTCGACCCCCGTCACGGTGCCGTTCTTGCGCACCACGATGGAGAGCACGACGTCGGCTCCCTGCTTCCGCTGGTCCGCACTGAGCGACGGCGGCGGCGCCTCGACGCTCACGGGCGGGGTCTTCACCTCCGCCGCCTTGAAGATCCGGTCCTTGAGCAGGAGCTTCGCGTCGTACTTGAGCGTGTCGCCCTCGGGGATCTGGCAGGAGATCGTCGTCGGGTCGAAGCCGGGCAGCGTCAGGTCGAAGGTCGCCTTCTTCGGCGTGAGGTCGTGCAGCGAGAGGGGGGTCGTCCCCAGGAACTCCCCGTCCTTGCTGACGTTCGCCCCGCTCGGGTAGCTCGTGAGCTCGAGGGAGCCGTCCAGGTACTTGGTCTGGACCGTCGCCTTCCCCGCCTTCACGACCGTGAGCTTCTCGGTGTGGTCGGCGCATCCCGGCCGGGAGAAGACCACCAGGTAGCCGCCGTGGGGTATGTCGTCGTACGACGCCGGCGTCCTGCCTGTGCGGACGGGCTTGGCCGCGGGGTCGTTGTCGGGCCGGATCGCGAAGTCGAGGTTGTCGGGGCTGCTCGACAGCTCCACGGTGCCGAAGATCGACCCAAGGGAGATCGTCCCCAGGTCCGTGGTCTTCGATCCCAGGATCTCCGCGTTCATGTCGGCGGACTCGTGGCCCGCGAGCGAGATCTGCACGCGGTGGCCTCCGGGGGCAACCCCCTCGAGTTTCACCGGGGACTTGAGAGGTGCCCCGCCGTCAATGGAAACCAAGGCGCCGGCGGGAACGGTTGCGACGACCAGGACACCCGGGAGCTTCGAGAGGCGCTCGGCCTCCATCTGGGCGCGGAGCCTCAGGGTGGTCTCCTCCTCGGCCTGCTTCCTCGCCTCCTCGCGTGCGGCCTCGATGTCCTTTATCTTCTGCGCGGCCTCCGCCTGCTTGTCCTTCTCGGCCTGTCTGAGCTGCTCCTCGGCGATGTGGTGGGCCGTGGCCTCCTGCTGCTCCAGGTCGTACGCCTTGATCTTCTCCATCCTCGCCTCGAGGACGAGGGCGATCGCCGCAAAGACGAGCGAGGCGGCGACCCCGAGCCCGATGTAGAACCCGACGCGGCTCTTCGGGGGCTCATCCTCCGCGAGGGCCGCGGCCTTCTGGGCCGCGGTGAGAGGCTTCAGCTTCACGGCCTCGAAGGGGAGCGCCGTCACGGCGGGCTGGGGCGGGGTCGTGCCTCCGGCCGGCGGCGCGGCACCCTGCGGCGCGGCGCCTGACGGGACCGGCATCGGCGGCTTTTTCGCCTCGGGCATCGGGAAGCCCGGGTTGGAGAACGAGGGGGGGCGGGGAGGGGCGCCCGTCGGCTCGGGCGGGGCGCCTCCCGGGGCGGGGAACCCGGGGTTCGAGAACGAGGGCGGCCGGGTCGAGCCCGCGGGCTCGGGCGCGCCGCCGGGCATCGGGAATCCGGGATTGGAGAAGGTCGGCTGCCGCCCTCCGGCGGGGGCGGGCGACGGAAACGACGGGAGGGGTGCGGAGGGGCCCGGGGGTGCGGCCGGCCTCGGGGCGGGTGCCTGCGCCGGGGGCCGGGTCGAGCCCGACTGCGGTCCGGGCATCGGAGGGGGCATGGATCCGGCCGGCCTCTGGGGGACCGGCGGCCTGCCCGACGTCTTCGGGGAAAAGGTCACCGTCGGGCTCGGGGCGTCGGCCGAGATGGTGGGCCGCGGCCGGGCGGCGGGGGCCGCCGGGTGCGGGGGCGGCTCGGGCTCAGGCTCGGGCTCCTCCTCGACGGGGGCGGCGGCCGGGGCCTCCTCCTCCTCCCTCGCCTCGACCTCCACCCACTCGGGGCTCCACTCTTCGCTTGAGCCGACCCTCGAGCTCAGGCGCTGGATGATCCCGGCCGAGGCCGGCGCGAGGGCGCCCGCAAGCGCCGCATCCTGGAACTTGATGCCGAGCTCCGCAGCGAGGAGACCCAGGTCGGGAGCCCACGCCGCGATCCCCGCGACCGCCGCGGATTCGCGGGTGAACCATCCCTGCCTCAGGGTAAGCCCGAGGCAGGCGAGCGCGGGGGGCGCGTTGAGGGTCGGCAGCTGCGCCAGGGACTCCTTGAGGGCCGCCCCGACCGCCGCGCCCACCTTCGGGCCGGGCTCCGTGAAGTCGTACCCCTCGTTGAAGAAGAGGCGCGCGCCCGCGCCGCGGAACTTGAGCTTCAGCGCCGACTGCACGGCCTCGAAGATCTTCTCCATCCCGACGGAGCACGGGACCGCGGCCTCCGCGCCCCGGGCCGTCACGAGGACCAGGCTCGAATTGTTGGAGCCGATGTCCCAGAGGGCGACCGCGCCGTCCTTGCCCTCGAGCCGGAGCGCCGCGGCCACGGCTCCGATGGCGGCGAACGCGGCCGGGCCCGCTCCGTCCGCCACGGCGTTCAGGTCCTTGAGCAGCGCCGCGGCCTTCTGGTGGGAGTCCCTCGGGAATGAGGCGAGGACCCACTTGTCGGTTCCGTCCGCGGTGACGGCCTTCCCGTCGGTGGCGTTGCACACCGCGAAGGTGAACGCCGAGCCTGGGTCGTCCAGGTCGGCCGCGCCGATGGTCCGGAAGGAGTCCCCGCTGCGGTCGAGCATGGCCTCGGTGTCCGTCGAAACGTGCCAGTGGGCCGAGCCGGGCCAGACCGCCGCCGAGACCCGGAACCCCTCGGTCTTGCGGGACGGCGAGACCGCGTCGAGCAGGGCCTCCAGGCCCGGCTTGTTCTCAAGGAGGCACTCGCCGGCCGCCTCGATGGTCCTCCCCGACGCCCGAAGAGCGCGGATCGAGAACGGGGTCAGTTCAACGACGACCTGGGTCTCATCTGCCTTGGGCATGTTTGGCGCTTAGGGGAGGGGTTTCGCCGGGCTCAGGTCTTCGCAAAATTCCTGAGGCGCTCCTGGAGCTGGCGGTGCCGCTCCTCGAACATGACCTCCTTGGCCGCGAGCGACGCGGTCTGCGCCTCGAGCTTCGCGCGCTGCTCGGACTGCTCCGACTCGGCCCGGACGAGTGCGTCCGCGCTCGCCTGGAGCTTCGCGCGCTCCGCCTCGAGGTGGGTCTCCTTCTTGCGGACCTCGGCCTCGCGGAGCTTCACGTTGCCCTCGATCTCGCTGCGGATCGTGACCAGCTTCGCCCTGAGCTCGGCGAGCGACTGGGCCTCGGCCTTGATCTTGGCGCGGGCCTCGGAGGCCTCGCGGTCGAACGAGGCCCTCTCCGAGTTGAGCGCGGCCCGGTCGGCGTCAAACTGGGTCCTGGAGGCCGCGAGCGCTGCCTTCTCGGCCTCGATCTCCCTCTCGCTCCTGGAGGGGCCGGCGGGGACGACCGGCTCGGCCTTGCCGACGTCGGACTTGAGGCGCGCGAGCTTGGCCTCCCACTTGACGCACTCGGCCTCGAGATCCTTCGCCTTCTTCACGGCGTCCGACTGGAGGGCCTTCGTGATGGCCGACGCCGCCTTTGAGGCCGCCGCCGACGCGGAGATGTCGGCCTCGAGCGCGGCGCGGTCCTTCTCCAGCTTGGCCGAAAGCAGCGCGGCGTTGGCCTCGCGGCGTTCCAGGGCTTCCTCGCGTTCGGCTGGGGTCATGGGCTTTGCGAATCCTCGCGTCCGGCCGGGCCTCCCGGCACGGACGGGCCCGCGCGGGCCGGGTCGGTCCGCGGTGTCAATTCAGGTGTGGAGGGTGTTTCTGGCACTGTCATGGCCCCGGGGGCACTCCCGGGACATCGGTGCCAGATTTCAGATTAGAGGCGCCGGTGTCAAATCGCATGGATCGCCGACTTGGAGACGGCAAGGCCGGCCTCCTTTAGGGCCTCGCCCATGGTCGGATGCGCATGGATCGTGCGGCCCAGGTCCTCCGCGCTGCCGCCGTACTCCATGTGGGTGACCACCTCGGAAATGAGCTCCCCGGCGCCCCGGCCGATGATCTGGGCCCCGAGTATGCGGTCGGTCCTGGAGTCCGCGACGACCTTTGCGAAACCGTCCGTCGAGTCGTTCGCGATCGCGCGCCCGTTGGCCGCGAAGTTGAACCGGCCCACGCTGACGGGGATGGCCAGGGCCCTCGCGGCGTCCTCGCCCAGGCCCACCGACGCGACCTCGGGGTCCGTGTAGACGATCGTCGGCACGAGGTCCCAGTTGATGTGGCCCGCCTTCCCCGCGATCCACTCGGCGGCGGCCACGCCGTCCTCCTCGGCCTTGTGGGCGAGCATCGGGCCCGCGACCACGTCGCCGATCGCCCAGATCCCCTTGGCGCCCGTGCGGAGCCTGGAATCGACCCTTACCCGGCCCTTCTCGTCAAGCGCGACGCCCGCCTTGTCGAGCCCGAGGCCCTCCGTGTAGGGCCGGCGGCCGACGGCCACGAGCACCCTCTCGGCCGGGAACTCCAGGGCCTGTCCCCCTCGGTCGGCCGTGAGCACGGGGCTCCCGCCCGCGACCCTGAGCCCCGTCACCTTCGCCCCCGTCTCGATCTTCAGGCCCTGCTTCTGCAGCAGCCGGGAGAAGGTGCGCACGACGTCGTCGTCGTAGCCCGCGACGATCTTCGGCAGGAATTCCACGACCGTGACGCTGCTCCCGAGCCGCGCCCACACCGAGCCGAGCTCGAGGCCTATCGCCCCGCCCCCGACGACTGCGAGCGACGCGGGGACCCGGTCGAAGGCGATCGCCTGGTCGCTGGAGACGACGGTCTTCCCGTCGAACTTGAGGAAGGGGAGCTCCACGGGGGCGGATCCCGTCGCGATCACGAAGTTCGCGGCGCCGACCTGGACGGTGCCCGAGGGGCCCCTGACCTCCAGGACCGAGGGCGACGTGAACGACGCCTCGCCCGTCAGGACCGCGATCTTCCGGGCCCTGGCGAGCGTGGACACGCCCCCGACGAGCTTCGCCACCACCCCGTCCTTGCGCCTCATGAGCTCGCCGAGGTCGGCCGAGACCGGGCCCGTCCGGATCCCGTGGGCGGCGGCGTGGTCGCGCGTGAATACGAGCTGCTCGGAGGAGTACAGGAGCGCCTTGCTCGGGATGCAGCCCACGTTCAGGCAGGTGCCCCCGAGGGTCGCGCGCCGCTCCACCAGGGCGACCCTGAGTCCGAGCTGCGCCGCGCGGAACGCGCAGACATAGCCGCCGGGCCCGGCGCCTATCACCACCACGTCGTACGATTCCATGGGGCGCGGGTCAGAGCCCGAGGAGGAGCCGCGCGGGGTCCTCGATCCCCTGCTTCACCCTCACGAGGAAGGTGACGGCCTCGCGCCCGTCGACCAGGCGGTGGTCGTAGGTCAGAGCCACGTACATCATGGGCCGGATGACCACCTGGCCGTCCACGGCCACGGGCCGGTCGTTGATCGCGTGCATCCCCAGGATCGCGCTCTGGGGGGGGTTGATGATCGGCGTCGAAAGGAGCGATCCGAACGTCCCCCCGTTGGTGATCGTGAAGACACCGCCCTCCAGGTCGGCGAGCGTGATCTTGCCCTCGCGGGCCCTCCCGGCGGCATCGCTTATGGCGCGCTCCACGGCGGCCATGCCGAGCGTGTCGCAGTCGCGGATGACCGGCACCATGAGGCCCTTCTCGGTCGAGACGGCGACCCCGATGTCGAAGTAGTGGTTCTGCACGAGGGTGTCCCCCTCGATCTGGGAGTTGATCGCCGGCACCTCCCTCAAGGCATGCACGACCGCCTTCACGAAGAAAGACATGAAGCCGAGCTTGAGCCCGTTCCTCTTGACGAACTCCTCCTGGTACTTGGAGCGGAGCGCCATGACGGCGGACATGTCGACCTCGTTGAACGTGGTGAGGAGCGCCGCCGAGTGCTGCGCCGAGACGAGGCGCTCGGCGATCCTCTGGCGGAGCGGGGAGAGCTTCCTGCGGGTCTGGCGGCCGGCGGGCTGGGAGGCGGGGGCCGGCTGCGCGGGCGACGGCGCGGGTGCGGGTGCGGGAACGGGAGCCTGGCGCTCGGAGGCGAGGAGCATGTCGCCCTTCGTCACGCGCCCCGCCTTCCCCGTGCCGGCCACCTCCGCGGGGTTGACCCCGGTTTCCTCGGCCAGGCGCCGGACCGCGGGCGATGCGGCCACCGCCGGCTTTTCCGCGGCCTTCTCAATCGGTGCGGGGTCGGCGGCGGGCGCCGGCTTAGCCTCCGGGGCAGCCGCCTTCGCGGGGGCGGCGGCGCCCGACTCGATGGAGGCGACGACCTGGCCAATCTTGACCTCGGCTCCCGCCTCGACCTTCAGGGTGATCGTTCCCGCGGCCTCGGCCGTTCCCTCGGACGTGATCTTGTCCGTCTCGAGCTCGAAGAGGGGCTGGTCCTTCCTGACGGCGTCGCCGCTCCTCACGTGCCACTTGGCGAGGATTCCTGAGCTTATGGACTCGCCCATGGGCGGGATTTTGACGTCGAGGGGCATGGTTAAAGGGTATAGGCGTCCTCAAGCAGGCCCGCGAGCTCGAGCTTGTGGAGGGCAAGCGAGCCGACGGCGGGGGAGGCCGATGCGTCCCTGCCCGCGTAGAGGGGGATCTTCCTGAAGATGTCCGCGATCTGGGGACAGATCCACGACCACGCGCCCATGTTCTGGGACTCCTCCTGGCACCACACGAGCCGGGCGTCCCCGTACCTGGCAGCGATCTCGCCCAGGCGGTCGGCGTGCAGCGGGTAGAGCTGCTCGACGCGGACGAGGGCCGTGTCTTTGATGCCGTTCCTCTCCCGGTAGTCGCAGAGGTCGTAGTAGACCTTGCCCGAGCAGAGGATCACGCGCGACGCCTTCTCGGGCGGGGCGGGCTCCTCGAGGACCTCGTGGAACGCGCCCCCCTGGAACTCCGGGATCCTCGACACCGCCGCCGGGTGGCGCAGGAGCGACTTAGGGGACATGACGACAAGGGGCTTGCGGAACTCGCGCATCACCTGGCGCCGGAGAAGGTGGAAGTACTGCGCGGGGGTCGTCACGTTCACGACCTGGATGTTGTCCTCGGCGCAGGACTGCAGGAAGCGCTCGAGCCGCGCCGACGAGTGCTCCGGGCCCTGGCCCTCGTAGCCATGGGGGAGCAGCAGCACGATGCCGCACGTGCGCTGCCACTTCGACTCGCCGCTCACGATGAACTGGTCGATCACGACCTGCGCCCCGTTTGCGAAGTCCCCGAACTGGGCCTCCCAGAGGCAGAGCATGTCCGGGTAGTCGTGCGAGTATCCGTAGTCGAACCCGAGGACCGCGGCCTCCGACAGGAGCGAGTTGTAGACGCAGAACCGCGCCTGCTTCGGGTCGAGGTTCTTGAGAGGCGTGTACTTCTCGCCGGTCTCGGTGTCGGCCAGCACGGCGTGCCTGTGGCTGAAGGTCCCGCGCTCGCAGTCCTGGCCGCTCAGCCGGACCGGCCGCCCCTCGACGAGGAGGGAGCCGAACGCGAGCGCCTCCGCGAACCCCCAGTCGACGGGCCCCCCGTCCCGGTGCGCGGCCTGGCGCGCGTCGAGGAGCCGCCTTATCTTCGGGTTGACCCTGAAGCCGGCGGGCACGGTCGTGAGCCCCCGCACGATCAGGCCGAGCTCCGCCGCAGCCACGCCGGTCTCGAGCGGCTTGTGGTGGTACGCCGGCTGGAACTGCGCGGTCGAGCCCTTGAAGGGGTCCGCGGGCCTGGCCCGCCTGCTTGCCTTGGAGGCCTCCCGCTCCTTCGCCTTCGCGAGGTTCTCCTCGAGAGCGGCCGAGTACTCCGCCTTGATCGCGTCGCCCTCGCCCGCCGTGATCGTCCCCTCGGCGGCGAGCCGCTCCGTGTAGAGGGCGGACACGTGGGGGTGGGCCGCGATCTTGCGGTAGAGCATCGGCTGGGTGAACGAGGGCTCGTCGGTCTCGTTGTGGCCGTGCCTGCGGAAGCAGTACATGTCGATGAAGACGTCCCGCTTCCAGCGCACCCTGAAGTCGAGCGCCAGCTGCGCCACCATGCACACCGCCTCGGGGTCGTCCCCGTTCACGTGGAAGACCGGGGCCTCGATCATCTTCGCCACGTCGGTGCAGTACCGGGTCGAGCGCGCGTCCGAGGGGTCGGTCGTGAACCCGATCTGGTTGTTGATGACGAAGTGGACCGTGCCCCCGGTCCGGTAGCCGGGCAGCTGAGAGAAGTTGAGGGTCTCGGCGACGATCCCCTGTCCCGCGACGGCGGCGTCGCCGTGGATGAGGAGGGCGAGGACGCGCCTCCTCTCCTCGGAGTCGCCGCGGATCCGCTGGCGGGCCCTGGCCTTACCCTCGACGACCGGGTCGACGATCTCCAGGTGGGAGGGGTTCGCCGCGAGGCGGACCTCGACCTTGTCGCCCGAGGTCGTCGTCAGGACGGACTCGTATCCAAGATGGTACTTCACGTCGCCGTCGCCGCCGACGGCGTCCGGGATGTAGTTCTCCGAGAACTGCTCGAAGAGCTGGTAGAACGACTTGCGCATCACGCTGCAGAGCACGTTGAGGCGGCCCCGATGGGCCATGCCCATGACGATCTCCTCGACGCCCGCCTTCGGGCAGTGGTCGATCACGGCGTCGAGCGCCGCGATGATCGTCTCGCCGCCCTCCAGCGAGAAGCGCTTCTGGCCGACGTACTTCGTGTGCAGGAACTTCTCGAAGAGCTCCGCCTTGTGGACGCGCCGCAGGATGCGCACCTTCTGGGCCTTCGTGAAGGAGGCCTGGAGCATCGTGGACTCGATCCGCTCCTGGAGCCAGTCCCTGCAGTCCTTGTCCTGGATGTGGGCGTACTCGACCCCCACGTGGCCGCAGTAGGTCCTCTCAAGGGACGCGACGACGTCGCGCAGCTTCATCTGCCCCCCGCCCCGGTAGGCCACGAGGTTGAAGGACGTGTCCAAGTCGGACTCGTCGAGGTCGAATTGCCCGAGCTCGAGCTTGGCCAGGCGGGCGGGCGGGTCGCCCAGGGGGTCGAGGTGCGCCTGGAGGTGGCCGATCGCCCGGTAGGCGAACACCAGGTTGCGCACCTGGGCCTGCTTCTGGCTGTCGATGATCGGCGCCTGCTGGGCGTGGGCCTCGAGGACGTCCGCGATCGGCGCCCCGTTGCTCCCGAGGGAGAAGCCCTGGAAGAACGCCCGCCAGGTGGGGTCGACCCCGTCCGGGTTGTCGAGCCACAGGCGGTACGTCGCCTCGATGACGTCGAGGTTGGCGCGCGTGGGAAGTGTGGTGGAATTCATGGGTCCTGCCGGCCCGTCCGGGCGCCGGCATCTATAGAGAGGGTTTGGCCACACATTGCACGGCGACCCCCTTAACTCAAGCCCGGGGCAGGCCCCGGGGAGGGTTGCAATCGCGCTTCACAAACGGGCCTCCTGCATTAGTCTGGGTTCTCCCCGGACCATGGAAGAACGCATTAAAGAATCCCTTATCCTGCTGCTGGACGGCATCAAGCGGGCTGATGGCGAGGCCATCGCCTCCGGGATGGCCCGGGTCGAGGACCTGCTCGGGCAGGGGCGCGGCTCGCTCCATCCCCAGCTCGTGCATTTCCTGGACAACCGGAGCTATCCCAAGGCGCTCATGTTCCTGGGCGGCGACGCGGGGATCCCCGCAGGCTCCTGCGGCGGGAGGAGCTGAGCGTGGCCGACAAGCTTCCGACGGAGGGCGGGAAGGCCCTGGGCCAGAGCCCGTTCGCCCATCTGGACCTGAAGGGTCTGCCCCCCGCCGCCCCGGCGGCCGCGGCGCCGAGGCATGCCCCCGCCGCCCCGGAGCGCAACCGGGGGCGCGTCGACATCACGCGCGAGAAGGGGGGCAGGGGGGGCAAGACCGTGACGGTCGTCGACGGATTCACGGGGATTGGGCTCCCGGAGAAGGAGCAGCTCGCCAAGCGCATCCGCGCGGCGTGCGGCTGCGGCGGGACGGTCAAGGACGGGCGGATCGAGATCCAGGGCGACCAGCGGGAGACGGTCGCCCGCATCCTCTCCGAGGCCGGGTTTCGGCCCGTGTTTGCGGGAGGCTGAAGCGCTAGGCGGCGAGGCCGGCCGCGAGCGTCAGGGCGCTCTTCGCGCGGTTCAGGATGTAGAGGTGGTAGCCCGGGGCGCCCCTCGCGAGGAGGTCCCTTATCTGCTGCAGGGCCCAGTCGATCCCTATCGCCTCGACGATTTCCGGGGCCTCGCCCGCGGCCTCGAGCCTGCGGATCAGCGCCTGGGGAAGCGCGGTCCCGCACATGGAGGTGAAGCGCTGGATCTGCTTCAGGGAGAGGACGGGCATGATCCCGGGCACGATCGGGACGCTGATCGCGGACCTGCGGCAGGTGTCGACGAAGCGGTAGTAAGCCTCGTTGTCGAAGAAGAGCTGCGTCGTCACGAAGTCTGCCCCCACGTCCACCTTCCCCTTGAGGGCCGCCATGTCCGCCTCGGCCGAGGGCGCCTCGGGATGCTTCTCGGGATATCCCCCGACCCCGAGGCAGAAATCCGGGTGGCGGGCCCTCAGGAGCGCCACGAGCTCGCTGGCGTGGCGCAGGCCGCCCTCCGCCGCCGCATACTGGGTCGACCCCTTCGGGGGGTCCCCGCGCAGGGCCATGATGTTGCGGAACCCGTCGGCGTGGATCCGGTCGGCGATGTCGTTCAGCTCGGCCACGGAGTGCCCGACGCAGGTGAGGTGGGGCATCACGGTGTACCCGAACTCCGACCTCAGGAGTCCGCTCACCTGCGCCGTCCTCTGCCTCGTGCTGCCGCCCGCCCCGTAGGTGACCGAGACAAAGTCCGGGGACATGGCCCGGAGCGCGGCCGCGGTGTTCCTGAGCGCCTCGACGCCCGCGTCGTCCCTCGGCGGGAAAAACTCGATCGAGCGCAGCGGGCGTCGCTGCGCGAAGAGTTCGGAGAGGGGACGGTCGGCCAAAATCACATATCAACGCATCACGAAATGTTGATATGTGTAAAGAGAATTCCGAGGCCGCCCTCCGGCGCGCCCCTTGCCACGCGTCGACCGGAAGCCGGCCCGACGTCCCCGGGACGCGTCCTACTTGGCCTTCACGTCCTCAAACAGCTCGTCCGCCTTCTGGGGCAGGCCCGTGAAGGCGTAGTCGTCCACCTTGAATGAGCGGCGCCTCATCATCTCGTTGACCGGCGCCTTCGCGTCCGAGCTTGAGACGACGGCGAAGACCGGACCCGCGGGGACGGTCTCCATCTCGGGCGCGATCGGCTTCGGCTCGGGCTTTTCCCCGGGGACGCCGGGCTGCGGGACAAGGGCCTCCTTCGCGTCGGCCACCGGGGCCTTGAGGCGCTTTTCCTCGGGCTTCCTCCCGAGCGTGACCGAGACGGTCCTCCCGTCGGAGGCGGTCAGCCTGAATGTCCTCGCGGATTTCGCGGCCTCGGCCGCGGCGGGGTCCGACGCCTCGGACGTGTCGGAGAACCGGAGCGCGGTGAGGGAGGCGAGGACGGGCGCCACCTTGTCCGGTGAAAGCTTCTTGCCGGGGGGCGGCGCAGCCGCGGCCCACGGGGCGTCCTTCCTGGCCCGGGTGACCTCGACCGGCGCCCCCTCGCCGAACCCGATCTCGATCTTCACGACCTCGTCGGGCTTCATGGGGACGATCTGGGGGTTCGCCCAGCCCTTCGCGTCGGTGTCGAGCCACACGTGCATTCCCGAGAAGTACGCCCTGGGCTCGGCGCCAAACCGGATGAAGCGCCCGTTCCCGTTCTCGGGGGTCTTTCCCAGGGTCACGCCCCAGATCTCCTTTCCGCCGGAGTCCCTGAGCGAGACCGCGGAGTCCTTGAACTCCATCCGCCCGATCCGGTCCGGGCTTGAGGTGACAAAGCGGTCGACCTTGGACTCGTTCAGGTCCTGGACGAACCGGGCGATCTTGTCGAAGTCCGCCGGCAGGTCGAAGTAGCTGGTGACCCTCCACGCGCCGTCGGCGCCGCGGGCGAGCTCCACCTTCTTTCCCTGGTCGGACACGGTGAGCCCCGCGGCCCTGGACGCGGTGTCCGAGTCGAGGACCGCGGTCCCGACCCTCGGGTCCGAGGCCGGCGCGGACCGCGGCCTGCTGCGCAGGAAGGCGACCGCCGAGAGGGCGGCGAGGACTGCGACGGTGATGACGAGGTTCCTGATTTTCATCGCGGGGTCGTGGATTGCCGGGGCGCCGCCCCTAGGCCCTGCGCCGCAGGTAGTACCAGAGCCCGAACACGCAGACGAGCAGCGGGGTGCCGAGAAGGTTCGCGACGAGGAGCCTGTTCTCAAGCGCGTCGATGCCCTCCCTCAGGCTCCTGCGTATCGCCCTGCGCTCCCCGCGCATCACCGAGGACTGCTTCTGGAAGTCCTCGATCGCGCGCGTCGCCTCGGGCGAGGCGATCAGCTTGCCGCCCTCGCCCTTCTTCGCCTGGAGGTCGGCGAGCTTCGCCTGCACGTCGTTTATCCTGGCCTCGAGCGCGGCAAGCTTCTCCTTGTACTTCTCCGCGGCGTCGGCCTCCATCGCCCGGACCACCGTGAACGGCCGCAGCGAGTTGCCCTTGCCGCGGATCGAGATCAGGTCGCGCGATCCCGCGAGGAAGTCGAGCGAGTTGGCGGCCAGGGCCAGGTTGTCGTTGAACGGCTCCGCCGCCGCCTGCCCCATGAAGTTGAACTTTCGGACGCTGTAGTCGTCGAAGAGCCAGTCGGTGTCCGCGACGGCGATCAGGATCGAGGAGGTCCTGGATTCCACGAGCGAGGGGGCGGCCGCCTTCTCCTCGGCCTTCGCCGCGGGCTTCGCGTCCTTCTTGTCCGCGGGCTCGGGCTCCCTCGGGGCCCCCCCGGGGAACGCGGACCTGAACTTGCCGGTGACGAGCGCCGCGATCGTGCGCTTGCCGGCCGGCTTGACCTGGCGGGCCACCTCGTCGGGCTGCGCAAACTGCAGGGCGACGACGGGGACGTCGCCCGACTTGGCCGAGGTCTCGACCAGGGGGGTGAACGTGAGGCTCGTGCCGGGCTTCAGCGAGAGGCTGCCCGCCTCGATGAAGAGCGCGGACGCCAGCTGTGCGGTCGGCAGCGACTTCGCGTTGAAGCTGTCCTGCGCCAGGTTGATCCACACCGGGTACCGGATGCGGCTCTGGTCGCGCAGCTCGACCTCCTCGGCATTCTCCAGGTCGCCGACGACCTTCTGCGGGTCGTAGGCGATGCCCCATCCGCCGAGGAGGACCGGCAGGTCGCTCGAGACATTGGGCTGGGGCCCGCCGAACATCGCCTCCTGCCCCCCCTGGCGCTTGAAGAAGGCCGACGAGGGGTCCACGGCGAGGAAGACGGGCTTTCCGCCGAGCAGGAACTGGTCGATCGCGAACTGGAGCCTCGGCGAGAGGTTCTGCGGGTGGACGATCGCGAGCACGTCGAGGTCCGCCGGCAGCTCCGTCGCCGAGGCCTGCACCGGGACGATTTGGTAGGTCTGCTCCCACTCGCCCGCGACGTACTGCCCCTCGGTGCCCTGCTGGCCCATCATGGGCATCCCGGGGGACCCCTGGAGCGGCAGGCTCGTGATCAGGCCGAGCTTCTTCCTGTCCGTCTGGCCCACGCCGTAGACAAGCTCCGAGACGTCGTACTCGAGGAACTGCTCGCGCTGGGGGTTCAGGGCGGCGATCACCTTCTGCTGGTCCGCCTGGGTCGCGACCAGGCCGAAGTAGAACTGGCTCCCGCCCGGTATCGTCTGGGGCTGGATGCCCGCGGCCGTCGCCTTCTCCTCCTCGGGTGTGTCCGGCTCGGGGTCGACGACGCTCAGGCGCACTTTGCCGCCCGACGCCCGCTCGTACTGGCGGAGCATCTCCTGCACGCGCTCGGCGTAGTTCTTGTACTCGACGTACTGCCCGCTCGCGCTGCGCGAGAAGTAGAGCTCGAGGGTCGTCGGCTCGCTGATCTTCGAGAGGAGCGCGCGGGTCCCGGGCGAGAGCGTGTAGATCTTCTCCGAGGTCGCGTCGTAGCGGAGCGGCACGGAGGTCGCCAGGTAATTGACGAGGACGAGCCCCACGAGGAGGAGAAGGGCTGCGATGGTCTTGCTTCCTTTGGTCATTGCGGCTCCGGGATATCAGCGCTCGAGGGCGACCACGTTCAGGAAGAGGGTGAAACCCATCAGGGAGAGGAAGAACACGACGTCCTTCGCGTCCACGATCCCCTTCACCATGGGGCTGAAGTGGGTGATGAAGCTGAAGTTCGAGATCGCGTCCGAGACGCCCACCGGAAGGAAGCCCTCCAGGAACCCCGTGAACCCGCTGTACCCGAGGAACACGAGCACCGCGCAGACGCCGATGCTGATCACGAAGCTGATGACCTGGTTCTTTGTGAGCGCCGAGGTGAGGGAGCAGACCCCGAGGTACCCGCCCGCCATGAGGATGGCGCCGAGGTAGCTCGTGGCGACGACCCCCCAGTCGGGGCTCCCAAGGTAGCCGATCGTGAGGGCCATCGGGAAGCTGAGGAGGACGGCGAGCGACAGGAACGCCCAGCCGGCGAGGAACTTCCCGATAACGGCCTCGAGCGTCGTGACCGGAAGCGTGAAGAGGAGCTCCGCCGTGCCGGACCTCTTCTCCTCGGACCAGAGGCGCATTCCGACCGACGGGACGATGAAGAGGTAGAGCCAGGGGAAGAACCCGAAGTAGGCGTCCATGCCCGCGATCCCGGCCTTGAAGAACCCGCCGAAGCGCGAGAAGGCGAGCGCCACCGAGATCAGCAGGAACATGACCAGGAAGACGTAGGCGACCGGCGTCCGGAAATAGCCGACGAACTCCCTCTTGAAGATCGGGGTGACCTGCCTCATGCGTCCGAGTGGGTCAGGCTCCGGAAGATCTCGTCCATCCGGGCCCCCGGCTTGCGCTCGAGGAGCTTGGCCGGGGTCTCGTCGGCCACGAGCTTGCCCCGCGAGATGATGACGACCCGGGTGCAGATCGCCTCGACCTCCTCGAGGATGTGGGTCGAGAGGATGACGGCCTTCTCGGCGGCCATGTTCTTGATCAGCATGCGGACCTCGTTCTTCTGGTTCGGGTCGAGCCCGTCGGTGGGCTCGTCGAGGATGAGGACGGGCGGGTCGTGGAGGAGCGCCTGGGCGAAGCCGACCCGCTGCTTGAAGCCCTTTGAAAGCGTGTCGATCGCCTGCCTGCGGACGGAGGAGAGGTGGGTGAGGGAGATCGCCCTCTCGACCTGGGCCTTGCAGGCCTCCTCCTCGCGGAACCCCCGCACCTCGGCTATGAATCCCAGAAATTCCTCGACCGTCATCTCGGGGTAGGCCGGGGCGTTCTCGGGCAGGTAGCCGAGCTTCCGCTTGACCGCCACGGGATCCTGGCTCACGTCGGTGCCCCCGACCAGTGCGGTGCCCGAGTCCGGGCGCACGAAGCCCGTTATCATCTTCATGGTCGTGGACTTGCCCGCTCCGTTGGGCCCCAGGAAGCCCAGGATCTCACCCCGTTTGACCGAGAAGCTCACGCCGTCCACCGCGCGCTTTGAGCCATACGATTTTACGAGGCCTTTGACTTCTATCATGGGTTGAAGGGGAGGGGAACAGGGGCCGAGAGACCCGTATGAACCGCTTATGTAGCGGTTAGTTCCATCGCTCTTTCAAGATGAATTTTATTTGGCGGCCGCGGGCTCCTCGCGCTCGCGCTCCGTCTTGAGCCTGAGCTGGCCGCAGGCGGCGGCGATATCGTGGCCCTTCTCGCGGCGCAGGGTCACCGAAACCCCCGACCGGTCCAGAATTTCCGCAAACGCAACCTGGCGGGACGCCTCGGGGCGCATCCAGGGCAGGCCCTCGACCGTGTTGTATGGGATCAGGTTCACGTGGGCGTGGAGATCGAGGGCGATGTCCCGGAGCCTGCGGGCCTGGTCGGGCGTGTCGTTCACGTCCGCGATGAGGATGAACTCGAGGGTCACCATCCTGCCATGGCGCTCGGTGAACGCCTTGACCGCGGGCAGGAGCTTCGCAAGCGGGTACGCCTTGTTGACGGGCATGATCTGGGAGCGGACCAGGTCGGTCGCCCCATGCAGGGAGATCGCCAGCCGGAACCCCATGGGCTCCTCGGCGAGCTTCAGGATCTTCGGGACGAGCCCGCTCGTCGAGACGGTGATCCGGCGGGCCCCGAACCCGAGGCCCCACTCGGAGTTGACGATCGTGAGGGCCCGGATGAGCGCGTCATAGTTGGCGAGCGGCTCGCCCATGCCCATGACCACGATGTTGTCGAACGACGCGAGCTCGGAGCGGGCGCGCGGCGTCCTCTCGTCCTCGGCGTAGCACACCTGGAGCAGCTGCGCGACGATCTCCCCCGCGCTCATGTCCCGCTTGAGCCCCGCCAGCCCGCTCGCGCAGAACACGCAGCCCATGGCGCACCCGACCTGGGTGGAGATGCAGATCGTCTTTCGCGAGTGGTCGAGGCCGACGCCCTCCTGCGGGGCGCGTATGATGACCGTCTCGATGAGCGAGCGGTCCTCGAGCTCGAGGAGCAGCTTGTCGGTCACGTCGGCGGAGTGCCGGTTGAGGACGAGCGTAGCCGGCATGAGCGTGAACTCCCCCTCCAGCCAGGCGCGCAGCGCCTTCGGCAGGTTGGTCATGTCCTCCCAGCTGCGCGCCCGCTTCTTGTAGACCCAGTCCAGGATCTGCCCCGCGCGGAACGGCTTCTCGCCCCGCTCCGCCAGCGAGGCCGAGAGGCTCTCCAGTGTCTCGCCCGTCAGCGGGCGCCTCGCGGGTTCAAACTTCATCGCTCGGCCGGATCGCCCGGTTGAGGGCGCTCACGATGGCCTTTATCGACGCGAGCTCGATGTTCGTGTCGATGCCGGCCCCGAAGTACGCGGATCCCCGCTCGACCTTCACCTGGATGTAGCTCACCGCGCGCGCCTCCGCGCCCGCGCCGAGGGAGTGCTCGGAATAGTTCAGGACGTCGAACTTCGGCAGGCCCGTCGCGGCGAGCGCGCGGACGAAGGCGTCGATCGGGCCGTTGCCCGACCCGGCGAGCGAATGGGCCTTGCCCTCGATCGTCACCCTTGCCTCGCACTTCACCGTCGAGTCCCGCTCCGTCGTCTTGAAGTGCTCGAGCGCCAGGGGCGCGGTCCGGGCGAGGTACTCGCGGTGGAAGGCGTCCCGGATCTCCTCGGAGGTGAGCTCGGTGCCCTTCCTGTCGGCGAGGTCGTTGACGATCCTGCCGATCTCCTTGTGCATCAGCTTCGGGAGCTGGTAGCCGAACTCCTGCTCGAGGACGTAGGCGACGCCCCCCTTCCCGGACTGGGAGTTGATCCGGATGATCGCACGGTAGCTCCTGCCGATGTCGGCAGGGTCTATCGGGATGTAGATGACGTCCCAGGGCTTGCCCGGCCCCTGGTGGGGCAGGGACTTCTTGATGGCGTCCTGGTGGGAGCCGCTGAAGGCGGTGAACACGAGCTCGCCCGCATAGGGGTGGCGCGGCGGAACCTCGAGGCGCGTGCACCGCTCGTAGACGTCGCGGATCGCGTTCAGGTCGCCCAGGTCCAGTCCCGGGTGGATCCCGTGGGTGTAGAGGTTCAGGGCGACGGTGACGATGTCGAGGTTGCCGGTGCGCTCCCCGTTCCCGAAGAGCGTCCCCTCGACCCGGTCGGCGCCGGCCAGGAGCGCGAGCTCGGTGGCGGCGACCCCGGTGCCCCGGTCGTTGTGGGTGTGAAGGGAGACGATGGTCGAGTCGCGCCGGGAGAGGTGGGTGCACATCCACTCGATCTGGTCGGCGTGGACGTTGGGCGTCGCGTACTCGACCGTGGCCGGCAGGTTGAGGATNNTCGTGAAGCTCTCCGGGGAGTACTCGAGGCGCAGGCGCGTGCCCGCCGCGACAAGCGGGGCGCTGTCGCGCTTGAGCTGCCCGATGGACCTCACGGGGATCTGCACGATCTCCTCCTTCGGCAGGTTGAAGACGTACTCGCGCTGCTTGGGCGAGGTCGAGTTGTAGAGGTGGAAGATCACGTTCTTCGCGCCCCTGACCGCCTCCA
>PLXR01000157.1:4439-4881 GCA_003151495.1 Opitutaceae bacterium | reverse complement strand
CAACGGGCGCTGGGCCAAGCAGCGGGGGCTGCCGCGCATCGAGGGGCACCGGCGGGGCGTCGAGGCCGTGCGGACGGCGACCTATGCGGCGCGCGACCTGGGGGTGCGCATGCTGACCCTCTACGCCTTCTCCGCGGAGAACTGGAGCCGGCCGAAGGAGGAAGTGGGCGCCCTGATGGGACTCCTCGAGCTGTACCTCAAGAAGGAGCTCGAAACCTTCGTCCGGGACCGGGTGCGCCNNGTGCGCCTGCGGACGATCGGGCGGATCGGGGGCCTGCCCCCCGGCGTGCAGCGCCACCTCGCCCACACCGTGGAGAAGACCAGCGCCTTCACGGACTACACCCTCGTCCTCGCGCTCAACTACGGGGCGCGCACCGAGGTCGCCGACGCGGCCCGCGCCTACGCGGCCGCCCTGGGCGAGGGCCGCGAGAAGCCGCAGGAC
>PLXR01000157.1:0-4386 GCA_003151495.1 Opitutaceae bacterium | reverse complement strand
GCTACGGCCTCACGAGCGAGCAGGTGAAGCCGGCCCAGGCCGCCAGGTAACCCCCGCCCAACCCCGTGCCAAAACGCATCGCGAGCACCATCGTCCTCTGGATCCTCCTCTTCGCGGTGCTCTGGTTCTTCCGCACGAACGGAGCGGTCGCCGCGATCGCCGCGGTGTCGGTGCTGACGCTCCGGGAGTTCTACAGGCTCATGGCCGCCTCGGGCCACGCCCCCTTCATGGGGCTCGGCCTCATCTTCGGCGCCCTCATCACGCTCTCGCCCTGGATCGAGGCGCGGTACGGGATCCCCGGCGACCCGCTCCTCGCCCTCGCCGTCGTCGTCCTTTGCGTGCGCATCATCGGGGAGCGGCCGCCCGAGAAGCGCGTCGAGGCGCTCTCGTCCACGCTCTTCGGCCTGGTCTACGTGGCCCTCCTCCTGCAGTACCTCGTGCGCATCGTCACCCCCGCCCCGGGCGACACGATCCCCGCCGACGGGCGCCTTGTCCTGTGCCTCTGGGTGGTCGCCGTGGCCAAGTTCTGCGACGTGGGCGCGCTCCTGACGGGGCTCGCGATCGGCCGCCACAAGATGGCCCCGCTCACGAGCCCGAAGAAGACATGGGAGGGAGCCGCGGGGGGGGTCGTGGTCGCGATGGGGGTCGGGGCGCTGGTGGCCTGGCTCGGGCGCTCCGTCATCCCCCACTCGATGACCCCGCTGCGCGCGGCGCTTCTGGCCGCGCCCGTCGCCTCGGTCGCTATCCTCTCCGACCTGGTCGAGTCCGTGATCAAGAGGAGGGCCGACCACAAGGACTCCGGGGACGGGGTCCCCGGGATCGGGGGGATGTTCGACCTGAGCGACAGCCTGATCCTGGCCGCCCCCGTGGGCTACCTCCTTCTCCAGCGGCTCGCCTAGGCGCGCCCCCGATGAACGCGGCCGACGCCCTCCCCTCCCCAACGCCGCGCGGCTCCCGAAAGCGGGTCGTCCTGCTCGGCGCGACCGGCTCCATCGGGCAGAACGCGCTCCGGGTCATCGCCTCGCACGCGGACCGGCTCGAGCTGGTCGGCGTCGCCGCGCACTCCAACTGGCGGGGGCTGGCGGAGATCGCACGGGAGCACGGGGTCCGCGACGCCGCGGTCTTCGACCCCGGGGCGTTCGCGGACGCCCGCGACTCGGGCTCGTTCCCGGAGGGGACAAGGCTCCTCCAGGGCGCGGCCGGACTCACGGAGCTCTCCACCCTTCCCAAGGCGGACGTCGTGCTGGTCGCGGTCGTCGGGACCGCGGGCCTCGAGCCGGCCCTGGCGGCGATTGACGCCGGCAAGGACCTTGCGCTGGCCTCCAAGGAGATCCTCGTCCTGGCCGGCAAGTTCATCATGGAGGCTGCGCGGCGCAGGGGAACGAGGATCCTGCCGATCGACAGCGAGCACAACGCGGTATTCCAGTGCCTGGAGGGGCACCCCGGCGCCGGGGTCAGGCGCATCGTGCTGACGGCGAGCGGGGGCGCGTTCCGGGACTGGCCGGCCGAGAAGCTGCGGCATGCGACGCCCGCCGACGCCCTGAAGCACCCCAACTGGTCCATGGGCAGGAAGATCACGGTGGACTGCGCGACGCTTGCCAACAAGGGCCTCGAGCTCATCGAGGCGCAGTGGCTCTTCGGGCTCAAGCCGAGCCAGTGCACGGCGGTCATCCACCCCCAGAGCCTCGTCCACTGCCTGGTCGAGTTCAACGACGGCGCGATGCTGGCGCAGCTCGCGCCCAGCTCGATGGTGTTCCCGATCCAGCACGCGCTCCTCTACCCGGACCGGGCGGGGGGCGTGGAGCCCCCGATCGACTTCACCCGACTTGTCCGTTTCGACTTCAGCCCGGTCGACATGGGCCGCTACCCGATGATGCGGCTCGCGACGGAGTCCATGACCGCAGGCGGCGTGGCGCCCGCCGTCTTCAACGCCGCAAACGAGGTGGCCGTCGAGGCCTTCCTCGGGGGGCGGATTCCCTTTCTTGCGATTCCCCGGATCGTCGGTAACGCTCTGGGGCGCACCTCCAACTTCGAACCCGGCAGCCTCGCCGATGTCCTTGCAGCAGACAAGGAGGCGCGCCGGGGGGCGGAGGCGGATGCGGTTAGCTTCAAGTAATTACATATTAATATCTTACGGTAATCGTGTCGTCCGAAATCCTCACCTTCCTCGTGTCCAACGTGTGGTCGATCTTCCTGATCGTCCTCTTCTTCGGGGGCTCGATCTTCGTCCATGAGCTCGGCCACTACCTCGCCGCAAGGGCGCGGGGCGTCCACGTCGAGGTCTTCTCCATTGGCTTCGGACCCCCGATCTTCTCCTGGACGGCCGGGGACGGCACCCGCTACCAGGTGGCGTGGTTCCCCCTCGGGGGCTACGTCCTGCTCCCGCAGATCGCCGACCTCGGGCAGCTCGAGGGCGAGAGCAAGGTCGACGCGGCCGAGCTTCCCCCGGTGACCTACGGGACCAAGGTGCTCGTCTTCGTGGCGGGCGCCGCGTTCAACATCCTCTTCGCGTTCCTCCTTGCCTGCATCGTGTGGGTCGTCGGCCAGCCCGAAAACAACGAGTCCGAGAGCACGCAGATCGGCTATGTCACGCGCACGATCGACCTGGCCGACGGCTCCAGGGTCACGAGCCCGGCGATGCAGGGCGGCCTGCGGGTGGGCGACATGATCCGCTCGATCGACGGCACGCCCGTCTCGAACTGGGACGACATCAACGAGACCCTCTCCATGGGCTCGGGGCGCGATTCCAGCGGGGTGCGGAATGCGGTCTTCAGTATCGTGAGGGCCGGCGTCCCGATGGAAATCACGCTCCATCCCCGCCTTTCCGGGGACGAGCGCTGGAGGCGCGTCGGGATCATGCCCGGCTACGACCTCAACGTGCACGCCGTCGATGCGAATTCGGCGTCGGCGAGGGCGGGTCTCCTCGCGGGCGACCGCATCGTCACCGTGAACGGGGCCCCGATCATGAACGCCAACGGCCTCGGGGACGAGCTCTCCCTCGAGCCCGCCCGGCCCGCCCACCTGGGCGTCGTCCGCCAGGGGCTCATGCTCGACCTCGTCGTCCCGCCGCGCACGGCGTCGCTCCAGGTCGGTGACATCGAGTTCTCCGCCGGCTACCACATGACGCACCCGTCGCCCTTCGCGCAGATCGCCCAGCCCTTCGTCATGACGCTCCGGACAGTCTGGGGCCTGGTGAACCCCCGCTCCGACATCGGGCTCTCGAAGGTGTCCGGCCCGGTGGGGATCGTGCACATCTTCCATGCGGCGGCCGAGGCGGGGATCCGCGCCGTCCTGCGGATCACGATCCTGATCAACGTCAACCTGGCCATCCTCAACCTCCTGCCCGTCCCCGTGCTCGACGGGGGCCAGATCGTGTTCGCGACGATCGGCAAGCTGCGAGGCAGGGCGCTGCCCCCCAACTTCATCATGACGGCCCAGAGCGTGTTCATGGTGCTCATCCTCTCGATGGTGGTTTACATCAGCTTCTTCGACGTGCGCCGCTGGAGCCGGGACGCCCGTGAAAGCCACGCGGTGGCGCCCGCGCCGGCCGCCCCCGCGAAACCCTGAGGCCGCCGGGCATGGCCTACTGCGCCTCTCGGTTTGGCACCCAGCGCCGGCGGACCCGCGAGGTCCCCGTGGGGACCGTCGGGGTGGGCGGCGCAAACCCGGTCCGCATCCAGTCGATGACGACCAGCGACACCCAGGATGTCGCCGCAACCGTGCGCCAGTCCGTGGCCCTGGCCGAGGTCGGATGCGAGATCATCCGGGTGACCGCCCCCAACGTCCAGGCGGCCCGGTGCCTCAGGGAGATCCGGGCGGGGCTCACCGCGGCCGGATGGGGATCGGTGCCGCTCGTGGCCGACATCCATTTCCTTCCCTCGGCGGCCATGGAGGCGGTCGAGCACGTCGAGAAGGTGCGCGTGAACCCGGGGAACTTTGCGGACAAGAAGAGGTTCGCCGTGCGCGACTACTCGGACGCCGACTACCGGCGCGAGCTCGACAGGCTCCATGAGGCCTTTTCCCCGCTCGTCCTGCGCAGCAAGGAACTCGGGCGCTCGATGCGGATCGGCACCAACCACGGGTCCCTCAGCGACCGGATCATGAACCGGTACGGGGACACGCCGGCGGGGATGGTCGAGAGCGCGCTCGAGTTCCTGCGGATCGCCGAGTCCCACGGCTACCGGGAGATCATCCTCTCGATGAAGTCCTCGAACCCGAAGGTGATGATCGAGGCCTACCGGCTGCTCGTGGAGCGGATGGACGCAGAGGACATGCATTATCACCTGCACCTCGGGGTGACCGAGGCGGGGGACGGCGAGGACGGCCGGATAAAGGGGTCGATCGGGATCGGCTCGCTGCTCATGGACGGCCTGGGTGACACGATCC
>PLXR01000152.1:8524-8671 GCA_003151495.1 Opitutaceae bacterium | reverse complement strand
CATCGCGCTCGCGCTCGACGCGGCGGCTTCGGAGTTCTACGTGGCCGAGAAGAAGAGCTACGTCTTCAAAAAGTCGAGCGGCCGCTCGCTGAGCGGCTCCCAGATGGTCTCCTATTACAAGGAGCTGATCGCCAAGTACCCGATCAT
>PLXR01000152.1:0-8463 GCA_003151495.1 Opitutaceae bacterium | reverse complement strand
AAGTACAACCAGCTGCTCAGGATCGAGGAGGAGCTCGGGGCCTCCGCGATCTACGGCGGAAAGCTCTGAAGCGCCCGCGGCGCCGGTCAGGCCGGCGCCTCGGGCTTCGCCTCGCCGCCCTTCGCGGGGTCTTCGGCCTGTGCGGCGCCGTCGGTTTCGGCGGCGCCATCGGTTTCGGCGGCGATGTTGTCGAAGGCGTCGGAGAGCATCTGCAGGACCTCGGACTTGGGCGCGTGCTTGAGCACGTACGCCTCCGCGCCGAGCTCCCGGGTCTGGATGACCGTCTTCATCGTGCTCTGCGACGACACGATGATGACCGGGATCTTCGGGTGCGCGGCCTTGAGCTTCGCGAGCACCTCCAGCCCGCCCACGTGGGGCAGGTTGATGTCGAGCAGGATGACCATCGGGTTGTGCGCGGCCGCCTGCTCGAGGGCCGCATTGCCGTCGGCCGCCTCCCACACCGTCTCGATCCCGAGCTGCTTGAGCAGCATGCGGATAAGCACGCGAACGTGCGCTTCGTCGTCTATAATCAGGGCATTGACCGGCCGTGGCATCCCCGAGGGTGGCAAAGTCCCGGGCGGTGATGCAAGCCTGCGCAAGCGGCCGCCCGGGCGCTCACTCGACCCGCAGGATGTACCCCCTCAGGTATTCGCTCTCGGGCATCGAGATGAGCACCGGGTGGTCCGGCGGCTGGTGGCAGAATTCGAGCACCTTGACCCGCCGCCGCGCGTCGGCTGCGGCCGAGCTGAGCACGGACCGGAGCTCCGCGTCCTGCATGTGGTGGGAGCAGGAGTAGGTCGCGAGCACACCCCCCGGGGCCAGGCGCTGCATGGCCCTGAGGTTGATCTCCTTGTACCCCCGCAGCGCCCCCTCGAGCGCGGACCTGGACTTCGCAAAGGGCGGCGGGTCCAGGATGACAACGTCCCAGTTCGGGCCGGGCTTGTTGGAGGGAAGGTTGAGCCAGTCGAAGACGTTGGCGACCTCGAAGGCGGCCGAGACGCGGTTGCGCCCGGCGTTACGCACCGCGGCGGCGACCGCATCCTCCGCGCTGTCAAGGCCGAGCACCTGCGCGGCGCCGGCCCTGCCCGCGTGGATCGCGAACGACCCCTGGTTGCAGAATGCGTCGAGGACCCTCTTGCCCTGGCAGTACTTGGCGACCGCCTGGTGCTGGGCGCGCTGGTCGAGGTAGAACCCCGTCTTCTGTCCCCCCATCAGGTCGAGCCACACGTCGAAGCCGTCGATGGAGGCCCACCGGGGCTCCCAGCGCGCGCCGGATCGGGTGTGCGTCTCCTGCGGAAGCCCCTCGAGCTTGCGGATCGGGGCGTCGTTCCGGAAGACCACCTCGCTCGGCCCGAGGAGCCCGTGGAGCAGGTCGCCGATCAGGGCCGACCTCCTCTCCATCGCGAGCGTCTGGATCTGCACGACGACCGTGTCCCCGTACTGGTCGGCCACGACGCCCGGCAGGTCGTCCGACTCGGACCACACGAGCCTCCTGAAGGCACCCGGCGCGCGCCTTGCCACCGCCCTCTCCAGGGCGCCCCCGATGAACGCCTCGTCGAGCACGACGCGGTCCCGGCCAAGCCGGCGCCAGACGATCTGCGAGCGCCCGTTGCAGATGCCCGTCCCGAGGAGCCTGCCCATGCGGTCCCGGCACTCGACGACCTCCCCGTCGCACTCCGGGGGCAGCGGAGCCTCCACCTCGTTGGCGAAGACCCATGGGTGCCCCGTGAGGATCCGGGAGTTGGCATTGGCCTTCAGCTTGTACGAGGGGACCGGCATTCCCGGATCATCACCGCCCGCGGCCGGCATAGAAGCCAAAACTGCAGACCGGCCGGCACGCCCGAAAAGGCTTCCAAGGGGGCGGGCGCGGGATTTTAATATTCGATTCCCAATGTCCCTCCCCCCTGAAATCGACCGCAGGCGCACCTTTGCGATCATTTCGCATCCCGATGCGGGGAAGACCACGCTGACCGAGAAGTTCCTCCTCTACGGCAACGCGATCCACCTGGCCGGCGCCGTCAAGGACCGCAAGAACCAGCGGTCGACGACGTCGGACTGGATGGAGCTCGAGCGCCAGCGCGGGATCTCCATCAGCTCGACCGTGCTGCAGTTCGACTACAACGGCTGTGCGGTCAACCTCCTGGACACGCCCGGCCACAAGGACTTCTCCGAGGACACGTACCGCGTGCTCACCGCGGTCGACGCCGTCCTCATGGTGATCGACGCGGCCAAGGGCGTGGAGGCCCAGACGCGCAAGCTCTTCGAGGTGTGCCGGCGACGCGGCATCCCCATCTTCACGTTCATGAACAAGTGCGACCGGCCGACGCTCAACCCGATCGCGCTCCTCGACGAGCTCGAGGCGGTTCTCGGCATCCAGGCGTCGCCCGTCGTCTGGCCGCTGGGCAACGGGCCCTCGTTCCGGGGCGTCTATGACCGGAGGTCGAGGCAGGTGCACCTCTTCGAGCGGGTTCCCGGCGGCGCCTACCGCGCCCCCGAGAGGGTCTCGTCGCTCGGCGACCCCTCGGTGCGCGCGAAGCTTGACGACTCCACGTTCGAGGAGGTCGGCGAGCAGCTCGAGATGCTCGACGGGGCGGGACACGCCTTCGACCTCGAGGCGGTGCGCTCGGGCCAGCAGACGCCGGTGTACTTCGGGAGCGCCGTGAACAACTTCGGGATCCAGCTCCTGCTGGACGGATTCCTTCACGACTCGATCCCGCCGCAGCCGCGATGCTCCGTCGGCGGGGGCTCGGCCCGCGAGGTGCCGGTGACCTTCGAGAAGTTCTCCGCGTTCATCTTCAAGATCCAGGCCAACATGGACCCCCGCCACCGCGACCGCATCGCCTTCATGCGCGTGTGCTCGGGCAAGTTCGAGCGCGACATGGCCGTCCTGCACGTGCAGACGGGCAAGACGGTCCGCCTGTCTTCATCCCACAAGCTCTTCGGCCAGGACCGGGAGACCGTGGACGAGGCGTGGCCGGGCGACGTCATCGGGCTTGTGGGCCATGACGCGTTCGGGATAGGGGACACCCTCACCGAGGACCGGACGATACAGTTCGACGAGATCCCGCGCTTCCCTCCCGAGGTGTTCGCCTACATCTCCAACCCGAATCCCTCCGACTCGAAGAAGTTCAGGACCGGCCTGGACCAGCTCCTGCAGGAGGGCGTCGTCCAGTCCTTCACCGCGCGCACGGCCCCCCCCGGGTCCACGCTCCTGGCGGCCGTGGGTCCCCTCCAGTTCGAGGTCGTCCAGTACCGCCTCAAGAGCGAATACGGGGCCGAGTCGAGGCTCGTGATGACGCCGTGGACGATCCTGCGCTGGATCGAGCCCCACCCCGCCCTCAGGAACCCGTCGGGGATCGTGGTCGCCTCCGGGGTGAGCTTTGGCTCCGACAGGCTCGACCAGCCCGTGGCCCTCTTCCCCAACGACTGGACGCTGCGCTACTTCGTGGAGAAGAACCCGGACCTGAAGCTCCGCACGCTGCCCCTCGAGCAGCCCGCCCCCGCAAACGCGTGAGCACGCCCGAGCGAAACCCTGTTGCCTTGGCCCCCCTCCCCCGTTGCCTTTTCCCATGCCTCTGAAGCGCCTCATCCGCACCTCCTGGATCGCCGTCCTCTCCGCGGCCGCGCTGGCGTCCGCAAGGACGGCGCCCTCGTACAAGGGCGCCATCGCCACCGACGCGGCGTCGGGCGCCGTGCTCTTCGAGGACAACGCGGACGCCGTCAGCCCCCCGGCGAGCATGACGAAGCTGATGACCTACGCCGTGCTCGACGACCTCGTGAAGAAGGGGGAGATCGCCCTCGACACCCCGGTCACGGTGACGAAGGAGGACGCGAGGGTCGCGGCCATCAAGGACAGCACCGAGGTCTGGCTGAGCCAGGGGGAGACGTTCTCGGTCGACGAGCTGATCTACGCGATGATGATCCAGTCGGCCAACGACGCGGCATTCGCCCTGGCCCACAAGGCCGGGGGGACGGTCGGCGCCTTTGTCGGGATGATGAACGCGAAGGCCCGCGAGCTGGGGATGGCGCACAGCACGTTCCGCTCGCCCAACGGCTTCCCGCCGCCGAGCCGGAGGATCGCCGAGGGGGACCTCACGACCCCCCGGGACTTCGCGGTCCTCTGCCGCTACCTGCTCCTCCACACCGAGATCATCCGCTACACCTCGGTCAAGAGCCGGACCTTCGGCGCCGGGATCAGGCTCAAGCCGACGCTGATGAACAACCACAATCACCTGCTGGGGAAGATACCCGGCGTGGACGGGCTGAAGACGGGCTTCACGAGCGGCGCCGGCTTCTGCCTCTCGGCGACGGCGCAGCGCAACGGACGGCGGATCATCGTGGTCATGATGGACAGCCCCGACTCGCGGACGCGCGACCTGAACGTGCAGGAGCTCATCTCGGAGGCCTTCATGAAGCTTCCCGTCGCGGAGCCCTCCTTCAAGCAGGCGGACCCGGGCACCTCCGCGCCGACGCGCCCGGCCCCGGCGGCGCCGGCCCCGGCGGCGGAGACCGGGCCCGTGATCCATGTCCCGGGCGCGAAGGGAACCTAGGATGACCCCCGACTCCTCACCGGTCAGGGCGTACCTGGAGGGGCTCCAGGATTCCATCTGCGCCGCGCTGGAATCGGAGGACGGCAGGGGGCGGTTCCGCGAGGACGCATGGAGCCGTGCCGAGGGGGGCGGCGGGAGGACCCGGATAATGGAGGGAGGGGACGTGTTCGAGAAGGCGGGAGTCGCGTTCTCGCACGTGACCGGGACCGGGCTCCCGCAGTCGGCGTCGGCGCGCCGGCCCGAGGTCGCCGGCAGGCCGTGGAGCGCGGTGGGCGTCTCGCTCGTCATCCACCCGGCGAACCCCTACGTGCCGACGTCGCACGCGAACGTCCGGTTCTTCCTCTCCGAAGCGCCGGGCGCAGCGCCGGCGTGGTGGTTCGGGGGGGGCTGGGACATGACGCCCTACTACGGCTTCGAGGAGGACGCGGTGCACTGGCACCGCACGGCGCAGGGCGCCGTCTCGCCCTTCGGGGCCGGCCTCCATGCGCGGTTCAAGAAGGCGTGCGACGAGTACTTCTTCCTCAGGCACCGCGGGGAGGCCCGCGGGATCGGAGGGCTGTTCTTCGACGACTTCGACGAGCTCGGGTTCGACGGGAGCTTCGGACTCCTGCGGAGCGTCGGGGACGCGTTCGTCCCCGCCTACCGGCCCATCGTCGCCAGGCGAAAGGCGGCGGCCTACGGGGAGCCCGAGCGGCTCCACCAGCTGCGGCGCCGGGGGCGCTACGTCGAGTTCAACCTGCTGCAGGACCGCGGGACCCTCTTCGGGCTCCAGAGCGGCGGACGCACGGAGTCGATCCTGATGAGCCTGCCGCCCGCCGTGAGGTGGGACTACGGCGTCGCGCCCCCTCCCGGCTCGCCCGAGGCCCGGCTCGCCGAACACTTCCTGAAGCCCCGCGACTGGCTCGCAAAAACCCTGTGAACTCCCGCAACCGATTCCTCGCCGCCTGCTCCTGCGAACCCCTCGACCGGCCGCCGGTCTGGATCATGCGCCAGGCCGGGAGATACCTGCCGGAATACCGGGAGCTCAAGGCGAAGCACGGGTTCCTCAAGATGGTGAAGACCCCCGAGCTCGCCGCGGAGGTCTCCCTCCAGCCGACCCGCAGGTTCGCGCTGGATGCCACGATCCTCTTCTCGGACATCCTCGTGATCCCGGAGGCGCTCGGCCAGGGGTACACCTTCCGCGACGAGGGCGGCATCGCGATGGAGCGCAGGCTGGACAGCAGGGCCGCGATAGAGGCCCTCGGGACGGAGAGCGCGGTGCCCGAGAGGCTTTCCTACGTCGCGGAGGCCCTCGCGATCCTTAAGCGGGAGCTCGCGGGGAGGACGGCGCTGCTCGGGTTCGGGGGCTCCCCCTGGACCCTGGCGACCTACATGGTCGAGGGCGGAAGCTCCGAGGACTTCGCCCTCGTGAAGGCGCTGTTCTACGAGGACCGGCCGACCTTCGACCTGCTGCTGGGGAAGCTCACCTCGGCGCTCATCGCCTACTTCAGGATGCAGATACGAGCGGGCGCCGACGCGATCCAGATCTTCGACTCGTGGGGCGGGATCATCGCAGGCGCCGACTATGAGGCCGCGTCCCTCAAGTGGATCCGGGCGATCGTCGCCGCCCTGCCCGAGGGCTTCCCGATCATCATCTTTGGCAAGGGCACGGGGGCCCACCTCCAGGACCAGGCGTTCACCGGCGCCCGCGTGCTGAGCGTCGACTGGTCCAACGACCTCTCCGCGGTGCGCCGGAGCCTTCCGGGAAACGTCGCCGTGCAGGGCAACATGGACCCGGTCATCCTCAACACGACCCCCGACATCACCCGCAGGGAGGCCCTGCGGATCCTCGAGTCCATGAGGGGGACCCGGGGCCACATCTTCAACCTGGGGCACGGGATCCTCCCGCAGGCGAAGATCGGATGCGTCGAGGCCCTCCTCGACGCCGTGACAACCTGGAAATAACACCCGATGAAAGTCGCAATCCTAGGCGGCGGCGTGACAGGGCTCACCGCGGCATGGCGCCTCTCGGGCGCCGGCCACTCGGTAAGGGTCCTTGAGGCGGCCCCCCGCGCCGGGGGGAACATCAGGACGGAGCGCGTCGACGGGTGGCTGTGCGAGGCCGGCCCGAACTCCTTCCAGGAGGCCTCCCGGGAGATCTCCTCGATGATCGCCGATCTCGGGCTCGGCGGGGAGCGCCTGCAGGCGAGTCCCCTGGCCAAGAACCGCTACCTTGTCATGAAGGGCGCGCTCGTCCCCGCACCGGCGGGTCCCGGGAAGTTCTTCTCGACCCCGCTCTTCTCCATGAGGACCAAGGTGAAGATCCTCATGGAGGCGACGCTCTCGCCGCGAAGCAGGCCGGGCGAGGTCAGCGTCGCCACCTTCATCCGCGACCATTTCGGGGCGGAGGTCCTGGAGAGGGCCGTGCAGCCCTTCATCGGGGGAATCTACGCCGGGGACTCGGAGCGCCTCTCGGCAAAATACGCGTTCCCGAAGCTGTGGGAGGCCGAGGGAAAGACGGGGTCAATCATCCGCTCGGGGATCGCCGCAGCGCGCGCCCGGAGGGCCGGGGGCCTTCCGGCATCGGCCCCGGTGGTCTCATTCCGGGCGGGGCTTTCGGCGCTGACGGAGGCCCTGGCCTCCCGCCTGCCGGCGGGCTCCGTCGAGCTGGACGCGGACGTTCGGGCCCTGGGGCCCGGGACCGGCGCGCGCTGGCGGGTGTCGTGGGACGCTCCCTCCGGGCCCGGGTCGGGGGAGTTCGACGCGGTCGTCGCCGCGCTCCCCGCGTGGAGCCTTGCCCGCCTCGAGATCGGCGCCGACGGCGCCCGCCCGCTCTCCGGGCTCGGCGAGGTCGAGTACTCGCCGGTCGCATCCCTCTTCCTCGGCTACCGGCGCGAGCAGGTCAGCCACCCGCTCGACGGATTTGGGGCCCTCGTGCCGTCCTCGGAGAACCGCTCGACCCTCGGCCTCCTCTTCTCCTCGACGCTTTTCCCGGGAAGGGCCCCGGAGGGCCATGTCGCCCTCACCGCCTTCACCGGCGGAGCGCTCAGGCCCGAGATCGCCCTCCTTCCGCAGGAGGAGCTTCTCCAGCGGGTGTGCGCGGACCTCCGGGACCTGGTCGGCGCGGAGGGAAAGCCGGTATTCTCCCGGCACGTGCTCTGGCGGCGCGCGATCCCCCAGTACAACCTCGGGTACGTGCGACACCTGGACACGATCGCGGCCTGCGAGGCCCGCTATCCGGGGCTCTTTGTCGGCGGGAACGTCAGGGACGGCATTTCGCTGCCGGACTGCATCAAGTCCGGCACACTCCTGGCAAAGCGCGTGTCTTGACTCACCGGGGGGGCTCTTTACCCTCTCGGACCCTTTTTTTTAAAATTGGCGACCGACCTCAAAGACACGCTGCAGCTTCCCAGGACAGACTTTCCGATGAGGGCGGCGCTCGCCCAGCGCGAGCCGGCGCGGGTCGCGCACTGGGAGAAGACCGGGCTCTACGGGGCGATCCAGGCGAGGAGGCACGGGGCGCCCACCTTTGTCCTGCACGACGGCCCCCCCTTCACCAACGGGGACGTCCACATCGGAACCGCGCTCAACAAGACCCTCAAGGACGTGACCGTCCGCTACAAGGCGATGAGGGGCTTCAGGTCCCCCTACGTCCCGGGATGGGACTGCCACGGCCTGCCGATCGAGCAGAAGGTGGCCCAGGAGCTCAGGGAGGCCAAGAGGGAGGTTCCGACCCCCGAGCTGCGCCGGCTCTGCGACGCGTTCTCCGAGACCTGGATCGCCCGGCAGACGGAGCAGTTCAAGCGCCTGGGCGTGCTCGCCGACTGGGCGGGCGAGTACAAGACCAAGTCGCCCGCGTTCGAGGCCGACATCCTGCGCACGTTCGCCTCCTTTGTCGCAAAGGGCATCGTCTACCGCAGCAAGAAGCCCGTCT
>PLXR01000137.1 GCA_003151495.1 Opitutaceae bacterium | reverse complement strand
CGGCCCTCGATCGGCAGGTCGCGCGGCTGGGTGGCGCCGGTGCACAGCACCGTCGCGTCAAACTCCTTCAGGAAGATCTGGGGCTCGACGTTCTCGCCCACGGTGGCGTTGCAGATGAACTTTATCCCCTCCTGCTCCATGAGCCTTATGCGGCGCAGGACGACCTCCTTCTTGTCGAGCTTCATGTTCGGGATCCCGTACATGAGCAGGCCGCCTGGGCGGTCTGCGCGCTCGAACACCGTCACGGTGTGGCCCGCCCTGTTGAGCTGCGCCGCCGCCGAAAGCCCCGCGGGGCCCGAGCCGATGACGGCGACCCTCTTGCCCGTCCGCACCTGGGGCGCCTCGGGGACGACCCAGCCCTCGCCCCAGCCGCGGTCCGTGATCGAGCACTCGATGTTCTTGATCGTGACAGGCGGGCTGTTGATCCCGAGGACGCAGGAGCCCTCGCACGGGGCCGGGCATACCCGGCCCGTGAATTCCGGGAAATTGTTCGTCCTGTGGAGGCGGTCCAGCGCCTCGCGCCAGTGCCCGCGGTAGACCAGGTCGTTCCACTCCGGGATCAGGTTGTTGATCGGGCAGCCCGAGGCCATCCCGCTGACGAGCTTGCCGGTATGGCAGAACGGGACGCCGCAGTCCATGCAGCGCGCGCCCTGCTTGCGGAGCTTGTCGTCGTCCAGGTGGTGGTGGAACTCCTTCCAGTCGCCCACGCGCTCGACGGGTGCCCTGTCCGAGGGAAGCTCCCTGAGGTATTCGAAAAATCCGGTTGGTTTGCCCATCGTGCTTGTGTGGTCGGGGTGGGGTCAGTTGCCGCCCACGCGCGAGAGGTCGCGGGCGTTCTCCTCGAATGCCGCCATGACGGCCTCGTCGCCGGTCAGGCCCTGGCCGTGCGCGCGGTCGATGCAGGCGAGCATGCGCTTGTAGTCGTTCGGCAGCACCTTCACGAACAGGGGAACCATGCTGTCCCAGTCGTCGAGGATGCGCTTCGCTCGCTCGCTCCTCGTGTAGGCGAGGTGCTTCTCGACCATGGCGCGAACCTCGGCGATCTCCGCCTTGGACTCGAGCTTGCCGATCCCGACCATCTGGAGGTTGACGTGCTTGGGGAACTTGCCGGCCTCGTCGAGGACGTAGGCGATCCCCCCGGACATGCCGGCTGCGAAGTTGCGGCCCGCCGGGCCGAGGACGACGACGCGCCCGCCCGTCATGTACTCGCATCCGTGGTCGCCCACGGACTCGACGACGGCGTTCACCCCGCTGTTGCGGACGCAGAAGCGCTCGCCCGCGATGCCCCGGATGTAGGCCTCCCCGCCGGTCGCCCCGTAGAGGGCGACATTGCCGACGATGACGTTGTCCTCGGGCACGAAGGTGGCCTTGTCCGACGGGTAGACGATCAGCTTCGCGCCGGAGAGGCCCTTGCCGAGATAGTCGTTGGTGTCGCCCTCGAGCGTGAAGGTCATGCCCTTCGGCATGAACGCCCCGAAGCTCTGCCCGGCGGAGCCCTTGAAATGGATGCGGATCGTGTCCTCGGGAAGCCCGGCCGCGCCCCACTTCTTGGTGACCTCGCCTCCGGTGATGGTCCCGACGACGCGGTGGACGTTCTGGATGGGCATCTCGGCCGCGACCTTCTCGCCGCGCTCGATCGCCGGCCTGCACAGCTCGAGGAGCACGGTCAGGTCGAGGGACTTGTCCAGGCCGTGGTCCTGGGGGATCTGGCAGAACCGGCCCACGGCCTCGTCCACGTCGGGCTGGTAGAGGATGTTGCTGAAGTCGAGGCCCTTGGCCTTCCAGTGGGTTACGGCCTTCCGGGCCTCGAGCCTCTCGGCGTGGCCCACCATCTCCTCGACGGTCCTGAAGCCCAGCTGCGCCATGAGGAGGCGGACCTCCTCGGCGATGAAGCGCATGAAGTTGACGACGTGCTCCGGCTTGCCCGCGAACTTCGCCCTCAGCTGGGGGTCCTGGGTCGCGACGCCGGCGGGGCAGGTGTTGAGGTGGCAGACGCGCATCATGATGCAGCCGGTCGCGACGAGCGGGCCGGTGGCGAATCCGAACTCCTCGGCGCCGAGGAGGGCAGCGATCACGACGTCGCGGCCGGTCTTGAGCTGGCCGTCCGTCTCGACGGCGATGCGGCTGCGCAGGTTGTTGAGCACCAGGGTCTGGTGGGTCTCCGCCAGGCCGAGCTCCCAGGGCAGCCCCGCGTGCATGATCGAGGTCTGGGGCGAGGCGCCGGTGCCGCCGTCGTAGCCGCTGATGAGCACGACGTCGGCGTGGGCCTTGGCGACCCCTGCCGCGATCGTGCCGACCCCGACCTCGGCGACGAGCTTCACGCTCACCCGCGCGAAGCGGTTGCCGTTCTTCAGGTCGTGGATCAGCTCGGCCAGGTCCTCGATCGAGTAGATGTCGTGGTGCGGTGGTGGAGAGATCAGCCCCACTCCGGGGGTCGAGTGTCGGGTGCGCGCAATCCACTCCCAGCCCTTCGAGCCCGGCAGTTGGCCACCCTCGCCGGGCTTGGCCCCCTGGGC
>PLXR01000006.1 GCA_003151495.1 Opitutaceae bacterium | reverse complement strand
TCGGCATCTTCAAGGCGCTGAAGGGCCTCCCGGCCACGATCCGCTTCCTCGACCCGCCGCTCCACGAGTTCCTCCCGAACTCCTTCGAGTCTCAGCAGGACCTTGCAAAGAAGCTCGGCATCCCCGTCGAGAAGATCACGAACCGGGTCCACGAGCTCCATGAGTTCAACCCGATGCTCGGGTTCCGCGGCTGCCGCCTCGGTATCAAGTACCCGGAGATCACCGCCATGCAGGCCCGCGCCGTCTTCGAGGCGGCCGCCGATGCCAACAAGGGGGGGTTCAAGGCGAAGCCCGAGGTCATGATCCCGCTCGTCGGGTTCAAGCGCGAGCTGGACCTCCAGGTCGCCGTCGTCCACGAGGTCGCCAAGGCCGTCCAGGCCGAGCGCAGGGTGAAGATCGCCTACTCGGTCGGCACCATGATCGAGATCCCGCGCGGCGCCCTCACGGCCGACGAGGTGGCCGAGACGGCCGAGTTCTTCAGCTTTGGGACGAACGACCTGACGCAGACCTGCCTCGGCATGTCGCGCGACGACTCGGGTTCCTTCCTCGGCGCCTACCAGGAGGCCGAGATCTTCAAGAAGAACCCGTTCGCCTCGATCGACCAGTCGGGAGTCGGCCAGCTGATGCGGATCGCGATCGAGAAGGGCAGGAAGACCCGCCCCGGGATCAAGCTCGGCATCTGCGGCGAGCACGGCGGCGACCCCGACTCGGTCAAGTTCTGCCACAGGCTCGGGCTCTCCTACGTGTCCTGCAGCCCGTACCGGGTCCCGGTCGCGCGGCTCGCCGCAGCGCAGGCCGCCGTGGCCGACCTCCAGGCAAAGAAGTAGCCCTCCCTTCCGCAAGGAGTGACCGCCCGGCCCGAAAGTCTTGGCGGTCTCTCCGCGCGCCAGTGGAAGTCGGGGGCCGCCGCGTGGCTCGGGTGGCTCTTTGACGGCCTGGAGCTGCACCTCTACACGCTCGTCGCCGCCCCGCTCGTCATCCACCTGCTGGGCGCCGCCGGCGGCGCCGACCCGGCGGTCAAGGAGAAGAGCGCCTACATCCAGGCGGCCTTCCTCGTGGGCTGGGCCCTGGGCGGCGCTTTCTTCGGCCGCCTCGGGGACCGCATCGGCAGGAGCCGGGCGCTCTCCTTCACGATCCTCACCTACGCCCTGTGCACGGGGCTCTGCGCCGCGGCGCAGACCTGGTGGCAGCTCATGATATTCCGGTTCCTCGCCGCGCTCGGGATCGGCGGGGAGTGGGCGGTCGGCGCGGCGCTGCTGGCCGAGACCTGGCCCCGGGACTGGCGGCCGTGGCTCTCTGCCGTCCTCCAGACCGCGGTCAACCTCGGGATCCTGGTGGCGGCCGGCCTCGTGGCGCTCCTCTCGTTCCTGCCCCACCCCCCGGGCGAGCGGTGGGTGTTCCTGATCGGGGTCGCCCCTGCGCTCATGGTCTTCTGGATCCGCGCGCAGGTGCCCGAGTCGGAGGCATGGACCCGCGCCGAGTCGCAGTCCGCTAGGAGGCCCGGGCTGCGCGATCTCTTCCGGGGCGAGGTCGCCCCCGTGACCCTCCACACGAGCGCCGTCTGCGCGCTCAGCCTGTCCGGGTGGTGGCTCTTCCAGTTCTGGCACCCGCAGCACCTGCGCAGGCTCCTCGAGCTCTCGGGCTCCGCCCACGGCCAGGAGACCCGGTCCATCTCGATCGCGTTCTTCTGGCTCAACGCGGTCGCCATCGCGGGGAACTTCGCCGCGGGCTGGCTCGCGGGACGGGTCGGCAACCGGAGGGCGATCGCGGTCTTCTTCGCCGGCATGTTCGGGGCGATGGCGGGCGGGTTCGCGGTGCCCCGGGGCTTCGGCGAGATGGCCTGGTTCTGGATGCCGCTCGTGGGGTTCTTCTCCGGGGTCTTCGGCCTCTTCACGATGTACCTTCCCCCGCTCTTCCCGACACTCCTGAGGACGACGGGGGCTGGCTTCTGCTACAACATCGGGCGCCTCGCGGCCGCGGCGGCCTCGCTCGTCTTCGGGTGGCTGGCCCCGGTCGGGGACTACCGGACGGCGCTTCTGTGCGCGAGCGCGCTGATCCTGGCGGCGGCGCTCTGGGCCATGAGGCTTCCCGCCGACGCATCCTAGGGGCGCCCCTCCTCGCGGCTTGTCTTCCCGGCCCAGCCGCCTTCTCTAGACCCATGGGAGCAGACACGGGCCGCCACCGGATCCTCATCGGAACCTACACGAAGGCGGCCAGCCGCGGGATCTATTCGACGGCGCTGGACCGGGCCTCCGGGGCGCTCGGCGCCCCGGTACTGGCGGCGGAGGCCCCCAACCCCACCTTCATCGCGCTCTCGCCCGACCGCCGCTTCCTCTACGCCGTGTGCGCCGGGGACGCCTGGGCGTCCTCCTTCGGGGTCGACCCGGCCACCGGGGCCCTCTCCCCGGTCCAGCAGCATGGCCCGGGCGCGGGCCCGACGCCGTGCCACATCTCTGTCGACCCCACGGGCCGGATCGCCCTCGCTGCGAACTACCACCTGGGCCTCGCGGCCGCGATACCTCTCAAGGGCGACGGGACCCTCGGGACTCCCCGCGTCGTGGGGCATTCCGGGAGGGGCCCCCACCCGAGCCGCCAGACCCAGACCCACGTGCACTCGGCCACGTTCTCGCCCGACGCCCGGTTTGCGATCGTGTGCGACCTTGGGCTCGACCGGATCTACAGCTACCGGGTGGACCCGGGGTCGGTGTCGCTCCAGCCGGGGGATCCCCCGTATGTCGAGTCGGCGCCGGGGGCGGGCCCCCGGCACTTCGCCTTCGGGACGGGCGGCAGGCACGCCTACGCCATCAACGAGCTCGACAACACGATCGTCGCCTACGAGTACCTGCCCCCGAACGGGGGCCTCGTGCGGCTCCAGGCCGTTTCGCTCCTGCCGCAAGGCTACAGGGGGGACGCGACGGCGGCCGAGGTGCGCGTGCACCCGGGTGGAAGGTGGGTCTACGGCTCATGCCGCGGCCCCGACACGCTCTCGCTTTTCGCGGTCCACGGGCCGACCGGGACCCTGTCGCCGGTGGAGACGGTCCCCTGCGGAGGGAAGGGACCCAGGGCCTTCACGCTCTCGCCCGACGGGGGCTGGCTCGTTTGCGCCCACCAGGACTCCGGAACGCTGTGCTCCTTCAGGGTCGACCCGGCCACGGGGCGCCTCACCCGGGCGCCGGGCGCGATCGAGGTCTCGATGCCGGTCTGCGTCGCGTTCCTCGACTAGCCCCGGACTTTCCTAGGGAAGCTTCAGGACCGCCTCGATCGCACCGAGGACGCCCGCCTGGCTGAACGGCTTTTCGAGCAGGAAGTGCGCCCCGAAGTTCTTGGCGATCCTCAGGTACGAGTCCCGGGCGATGTGCCCGCCCCCGGACATCGCGATGATCTTCACGCCGGGAAACTTCTTTCGGACCTCGGTGATGAACTCGAGGCCGTCGCGCTCGGGCATGAGCAGGTCGGTGATGATGACCTGGACCGTGTTCGCCGCGAGGAGCTTCGGCGCCTGGACGCCGTCCTCGGCCGTGATGACCGTGTGCCCCGCCGCCTCGAGCATCATGCTGAGGAGCTCCCGGATTCCGGGTTCATCGTCTACCACAAGGATGGAGCAGTTGGGCATTGGGTTGCCAAAATTCTCATCGAGGGTAGCTTGGGCGGTGCCCGTGGGCAAGCCCATGCGCCAAAAATCCCATCCTCCCACGATATGGCCGACTTCCTCCCCGCACAGCCCAAGGCCCAGCGCGCATTCCTGATCGGCGTCCAGACGCCCGAGATGCCCGACGGGGAGGGGGATGAGCTGCTGGCCGAGCTGACAGAGCTGGTCGAGAACCTCTCGCTCTCGATCGTACGGTCGGTCTCCGTGCGCCTGAGGGCCCCGTCACCCGCCCTCTTCCTCGGCAAGGGCAAGTCCGAGGAGCTGGCGCAGATGGCAAAGGAGGACGGGGCCGACGTGATCGTCTTCGACTCGGCCCTCTCCCCCGCCCAGCAGCGCAACTGGGAGGAGCTCGCGGGGATGGCCGTCATCGACCGCCAGGAGGTCATCCTCGAGGTGTTCGCCGACAGGGCCCACACGCGGGAGGCCGTCCTCCAGGTGGCCCTGGCCCGGATGGAGTACTCCCTGCCGAGGCTCACCCGGGCCTGGACCCACCTCTCCCGGCAGCGCGGCAAGGGGGCGATGGGCGGCGAGGGCGAGACCCAGCTCGAGCAGGACCGCCGCGTCGTCCGCAACCGGATCGCCCACCTGAAGGAGGAGATCGCCCAGGTCGTGCGCCAGCGCGGGGTCCAGCGGACGCGCCGAGTGCGCGTCCCGCTGCCGACCGCCTCCATCGTCGGCTACACGAACGCCGGGAAGTCCTCGCTCCTGAACCGGCTCACGGGGTCGACCGTGCTCGCCGAGGACAAGCTCTTCGCCACCCTCGACCCGACCACCCGACAGCTGGTCCTCCCGGGCAACCAGAAGCTCCTCCTCACCGACACGGTGGGCTTCATCCGCCGGCTTCCGCACGGGCTGGTCGAGGCGTTCAAGGCCACGCTCGAGGAGGTCCTCGTCGCCGACTTCCTGATCCACGTCGTCGACCTGACAAGCCCCCACTTCGAGAAGCACCGGGCGACGACGCTCGCCGTCATGGCCGAGCTGGGGGCCGGCGACAAGCCGGTCGTCAACGTGTTCAACAAGGTGGACCTTGCCGACGCGGTCGAGGTCCGCACGGCGCGGCAGGCGGTCCCGGACGCGCTCTTCGTGAGTGCGCGCACGGGAAAGGGGATCGATGCCCTGGTCGAGCGCTGCCGCGAGATGATCGCCGGCAGCTTCGGCACGGTCGAACTCCTCATCCCGCACAGCCGCTACGACCTGGTTGCGAAGCTCCACGCCCTGGGCCACGTCCAGGAGCAGGAGCACCGCGAGGAAGGGGTCCGCGTCACGGGGCGCTTCCCCGCGTCCCAGGCGGGTCTCCTCGAGCCCTTTGTCGTCCGGGCCCCGAGGGCCCGGCGCAAGGTCAGGGCATGACCGACATCCCGGGGGCCATGCCGTCGCCCGAGACGATCGTGCAGATCGATATCTTCTCCTTCACGCTCGCGACCTTGATCTGGCCCTTCTCGGTGAAGGCGACGTCGAGCGTCTCCCCGGTGGCGGGGTCCCGGAGGATCTCGGAGCTCCCGACCTTGAAGGTCTGGCCCGACTCGACGCCCTCCCGCGAGCCCCGGTTGATGTAGACCTGGGTGCCCTTGACGAGGATCACGTTGCCGCTCCAGTGAAGGCTCGGGATCTGGGCCGCGATGAAGGCCACGCCGTCATCGATCGCGTGCTCCATGGCGGTGCCGACATTGGTCTTCTTGAAGCCGCCCATGTCGCCGCTGAAGTTCCGGTTGGTGAACCCGACCGTGAGCCCGCCGCTCTTCACCGACCCGAGCACCTTCTTCGAGGCCACGACCTGGCCCGTCGTCGAGTCGACGACATAGATTTCCGCGTTGATCTCGGCGGTCTCGCCGCCGCCGCCGAGCCTTATGCCCCCGAAGGCGACCCCGCCGTTCTGCCCCGAGGTCGTCTGGAAGTTCGTGATCACCCCTTTGACCATCAGTTGCGCGGGGGTCATGTTGCCCTTGACCGGGGTCTTGTCGCCGCCCGCGGTCCGCCCGCTCGCCGCGAAGTCCTGCTCCTTCATCGCTGCGTCGCGCATGTCCTGCTCGCCCAGCACGATGAACTTCCCGGTCTGCTGGAGGGAGTCGGTCAGCATCTCGCCCCAGGTGTCGGAGAGGTTGAACTGGCCGCCGTTGTAGCCCGCGTGGTTCTCGAACTTGGTGACCATGATGCTGAAGCGGAGGCCGCCCTTGGCGGCGTCCGAGGGTGATCCGTCGGCGCGCGCCGTCGGGGGCAGGACGAGCGAGAGCAGGAGGGCGAGGGGGACGAGCTTCTTCATGGGGACGAACCTGGGTTTATGCGTTCGAGGATTATCGTTTCCGGGTCTCGCAAGGCGGTGAAGGGTCCTGAAACCGCGCGCCGTTCCGCGAATCCCCGCTGGAGTCTTTCGGGGCCTAATTGCCCAAATTGTAAGGGGTTGGCAAGAATTACCCGCCTGCCTTCTCGAGACGGCTGAGCTCATCCCGGGTGCCGGCGAGCAGGGCCTGCACCCGGGCGAGCTCCCCCTGGGCCTCCCCGATCGCCTTCTGCAGCGAGACCAGGGTCGCCGCCTCGTCCCTGAGGGCGCCCTCGAGCGCCGCCCGGCCCGCCGGCACCGCACCGTCGCCCGGCGAGGAAGCCGCGGCAGGCCCCGGGGAATCCATGGGCGCCGGGAGCGAGGGCTCGATGAAGTCCCGCCATGTCCTCCCGTCCCGCGCCGCCTCCTCGGCAGCGACCTCGCCGCGAACGAGCCGACCGTGCAGGCGCGCCGCATGGAGGGCGGACCTCGCCTCGGCGAGCGCCCTGCCCGCCTCGCGCAGGTCCCTCTGGTTCGCCGCGAGCGCGGCGCGGTTGTCGGCCACCGCGCCGCGCAAGCTGCGCAGCGCCGCCTGCTCCGAGGCGATGACTCCCTCCTCCCTCGCCCTGATCTCGCCCTCGGTCGGGGGCGTGTGCTCCTTCTGCTGCCTCGGGAACCCGATCGGCCTGCGCCCAAGGGAGCGCAGCGTTTCCGCATAGAGGAAGTGGGCGTCGGTGTGGTTGTAGAAGCGGTAGAAGGCATCCTCCGAGACCCGGCCCGGGTTTCCGAGGATGGGGCCGAAAATGACGAGGAGGTTGCCAAGCGCGGCGAGGGCGAGCGCGGATCCGACCCCGGCGCGCCATCGGCGGGACAGTGCGGGCAGCGCCCCCCACCACCTCGCCATGAAAAGGACGAGCGCGGGAAACACAGGCTGGTAGAGCCTCGCAATCCACGTGCCCCACATCTGCCAGCTGCCCTCGTGGCCGGGGGCCAGGTTCAGGAACAGGAAGAGACCGAGCGCCGAGGCGAGGAGGGCGCCCTCCGCGGCGGCGAGCCGGACCCTCGAGGTGAGGGCGTTGGACCAAAGGACGAAGAGGAAGAGGGCCGGCAGGAAGATGAAGTTCGCGCCAAAGAAGACGTCCAGGCCGACATCCGGCGCCTGGCCGAGCTCGGCCCACCACCTGGCCCAGTCGGCCGGGTGGGCGTACGAAAGGAGGGTCGCCCGGAATATCCCCGAGTTGGCGTTGAAGAGCGGCTGCCCGAGCACCCTCGTGAGGACGAGGACCCAGCATGCCTGGGGCGCGAGCTGCAGCGCCGCGGACAGTGCGGCCGCGCCGGGCCGCCTCCGCCAGCAGAGCGCGACGACCGTCGCCGGGACGAAGAACATGCCCAGGTCGTAGCCCAGGTACCCCACCCCCATCGCGAGCGAGACCCATGCCACGCGCCCCGGGCCCGCGGCCCCCACGAGCGCCCCGATCCCGAGGAGGAGGAGGAGGCTCTCCGGGAAGATGAGCGAGTAGGCGTAGGGCATGCCGGCCCAGTAGGCCGCCCCTGGATAAAGGGCGAACGCCCACGCGGCGAAGACCGCGCTGCGCTCCCCCATCCTGCGCCGGATAAGGACAAGGCCGGCCGCGAGCGCCGCGACGTTCAGGCCCAGGCTCGCCAAGGTCCCGCCGAGCTCGAAGCCGAGGAGCCGCATGAGCGGCCAGCCGAGGACGGGGAAGAGGATCCGCCGCAGCATGATCGCCTTGTCCCAGACCGCCCTGTCGGCGCCGTTCACGAAGTCGAAGACGACCCGGAAGTGGGGATGGTCCATGTTGAACGCATAGCCCGTGTCCTTCGGAATGAACATCTGGGCGCACGTGTTGGCGTAGGGCGAAAGGGTGCCCGTGTTCAGGTAGAGCCCGAGGAGGAACACGGCCAGGGCCCCGATGAGGTGCCGGCGCCACGCGCGCGACGCCGCGCCGGCAGCCGGGACCGGCGCTCCGCCCCCGCGGGCGAGGAGGTGCCACGCGGCGACGCAGGCGAGGAAGGCCGCCGCCGCCGGCACGCCGAACGCGCGGCCGTAGAGGACGGGGGTTTCGAGGGAATAGGACCGGCCGTTTGTCCTCGGGTCGGTATTGTCGCTCGTCGCGAACACGATCCGGCCGTCCTCGTGCTTGAAGCGGTAACCCCCGGTCCGGGTCACCTCCTCGATCTCGTGGGTCCTGAGCGAGTACGGCCGGCCGTCCTCGAAAAGGCGGACGCGGCTGCGAGAGCTCGGCCAGCGGTCGGGCTCGCTGCCGATGAAGGGCGTGACGTACGCGAACGTCCGGTCCTTCGAGTAGGGCTGGATCCGGTCTACGGGGATCGCAATGTGCCTGGCGGGCAGGATCAGGACCGCGTAGTTGTGGATGACGAGGAGGAACGACGCCGCGGTCGCGAGCGCCAGGGCGGAACGCGCGAGCGGGGAGCCCCGCAGGAGGGGCATGCCGGGCCGGGTTGAGGCGGCTCCCTGGGTCATCAGGGGGTTATGCGGTAGAGCCCGGCGCCGTGTGCGGCTATCACCGGGGCGAACTGGGCCCCGCACGCGCCGAGGTCCGCATGCCTCCAGAGGTCCCGGGCCCTGGCTCCCGCCCGGAGCCCGATCCCGGCAAGGTCCACCGGGACGGGGGCCGCCGACCCCGTCCTATTGAAGAGCGCGACATACCTGTCGGGGGAGCCGGGCGCGTCCGCCGCCCAGGCGACCAGGCCCGCCCTGTCGTAGAGGGGCCTGTTGTTCACGCTCGCCTGGTCGACCGCGAGCACCTCGTCGTTCGTGAGGAGCGAGAGCGTCTCGTCGTCGAGCTTCGTCATGTCGCCCCCGAACATGAGCGGCGAACGGGCGATCGACCAGAGGGTCATCACGGTCCCCTCCTCCTCGCGCGTGAAGTTCGACCTGCGGCGGCCGAGTTCGAGGACCCCGAGCGGGAGCATGTCGGCGTCGGGCCAGGTCCCGGGCGCCCTGTGGGGGTTCCAGTTCTCAAGGCGGGCGAACTGCTCGTCGAGCGCCTTCCAGCTGTCCCAGAAGTCGTCGCTGATGCGCCAGAGGTTGGCATGCGCCATCACGTGGTCGGCCGCATCGAGCGCGGTCTCGCCCGGCGAGAGGCTCAGCACCATGGGCCGGCCGCTCCGGTCTATCGCCAGGCGCACCGCCTCGATCTCGCGCGCGTGCTCGTGGTACGGACGGGCGATGTCATCCACCTTGACGTAGTCGACGCCCCACGAGGCGATGAGCGCGAAGACCGAGTCGTAGTACGCCTGCGCGCCGGGCCTGGACATGTCGACGCCGTACATGTCGGTGTTCCAGGGGCAGACGCTCCCGTTGTCGGCGATGTCGCGGGCGCGGTACGCCGTCCCCTTGACCGGGAGGTTCTCCGCCACGGCCTGGCGCGGGATGCCCCGCATGAGGTGGATTCCGAACCTGAGGCCCTTCGAGTGGACATACTCCGCAAGGCTCCGGAAGCCCGAGCCGCCCGCGGCCGACGGGAACCGGTTCTCGGCGGGCTGGAGGCGCCCCCAGGCGTCGAGGACAAGCGCCGCGCCCTTCCTGTAGTCGTACCCGGTCGCCGCGGGCTCGTACCATTGGATGTCAACCACGAGGTACCGCCACCCGTGCGTCTTGAGCTTGTCCGCCATGACGTCGGCCTCGGCCCTGGCCTGAGCCTCAGTGATCGTCGTGGCGAAGCAGTCCCAGCTGTTCCAGCCCATGGGGGGCGTCGGCGCCCAGGATCGGAAGTCGGAGCCCGAGGCCCGAGCCGCGAGGAGGGTGCAAAGGAGCAGGGCGCTTGTCTTCTTCATGGGGTCAAATGGGGGCTCGTCGGGTTTGAGGGTCTCTGGGGCGGCGACCGCCTGGGCCTAGACCCCGTAGATCTCGCGGGCGTTCCCGACCAGGTGGGCGAGGAGCGGCGCCGCCGACAGCGGCTTTCCCGTCACCCTCACGACGAGCTTCCTCGCAGTGAACCGCTTTCCCTCCTCGTGGATGTTCCTCCTCAGCCACCCGAGGAGCGGTGCGAACTCCCCCTGGGCAAAGGACGCGTCAAGATCCCCCAGGTCGGACTGCGCCTTCTCGAAGAACTGCGCCGCGTACAGGTTGCCGAGCGTGTAGGTCGGGAAGTATCCGACCCCTCCCCCCGCCCAGTGGATGTCCTGGAGGACACCGCGGGCGTCGTCGGGGGGCGTCAGGCCGAGGTAGGCCTTCATCTTCTCGTTCCACGCCCCCGGCAGGTCCTGGACCGAAAGGCTTCCCGCGATGAGCGCCGTCTCCAGCTCGAAGCGCAGGAGGATGTGCAGGTTGTAGGTCGCCTCGTCGGCCTCGACCCTGATGAACCCCGGCTCCACGTGGTTCACGGCCCGGTGCCAGTCATCCTCCGATATGCGGGCGGTGCAGGGAAACGTGGCCTGCACCCTGGGGTAAAAGAACCGCCAGAACGAGCGCCTGCGCCCGACGAAGTTCTCCCACAGGCGCGACTGGCTCTCGTGGATCCCCATGGAGACGTACTCGCCCCTGGGCGTCCCGAAGTGGTCGGTCGGCAGCCCCTGCTGGTAGAGGCCGTGTCCCGCCTCGTGCATCACCCCGAAAAACGAGCCCGCGAAGTGCCTCTCATTGTAGCGGTTCGTGAGCCGGGTGTCGAAGGGCCCCAGGTGGGTGCAGAAGGGATGGGCGCTCACGTCGAGGCGCCCCCGGTCGAAGTCGAAGCCGATGGCCTTCGCCGCCTCCCGGGACAGGGCCTCCTGGCCCGCGCGCGGGAAGTCGCCCTCGAGGAGCGAACCCTTGCCCTTCCTCCCGGAGCCGGCAATCCGGCCGACCAGGTCCACCAGGGGGCCCCTGAGGGATTCGAAAACCGCCGTGATGTCCGCCGCGGTGTCCCCGGGCTCGAACTCGTCGAGGAGGGCGTCGTAGGGGTGCACCGTGGGCCCCAGGCACTCGGCCTGCTGGCGCTTGAGCTTCAGGATCCGCTCGAGCCACGGGGCAAATTCCGAGAAGTCCGAGGCCTTGCGCGCGCCGACCCAGGCCTGCTGGGCCAGGGGTCCCACCCTGGCGAGCTCCTCGACGAGGGACGAGGGGAGCTTCCGCTCCCGGTCGACCGCCCGCCGCGTCTCCCGGACGTTGACCGCAGCGTCCGAGTCCCCATCCGCAACGAACGGGGAGGATTCCAGCGCGGAAAGGAGCTCGTTCAGCCTGTCCGAGACCAGACGCTCGTGGGCAAGCTTTGCAAGGAGCGAGAGCTGGTCGCCCCGGAAACCCGCCGCCTTCCTTGGGAGCTGGGTCTGCTCGTCCCATCCGAGGACCGCCGAGGTGTACGTGAGGAGGCTTATCTCGCGAAGCTCTGAGAGCAGGGCCTCGTAGGTCTTTGCGGGGGTTGGCATGGGCACATTCGAGCGGACCCGCCCGGCGGGGTAAAGCGACAAGCGCGCGTTGTCGCCAGAGCCGGTCAGTAGCACCGACGGCCTGGCGGGTCGCGTCCCCTAAGACCCACACCCGAATCTTCCGCCGCGGTCGCACCGGTCTCGCCAGCGGGCTTCGAAGCCCGGCTGGCGCCGGTTGTCCTGTCAGACGACGAACGCGTCAGGTGAGGTTCAGCGCGCCGCCTTCAAATGCGACAATCCGTCCACGGAGGGCGGCGACGGAGGCCCCTTGAGGATGGCCCCGGCATCCGCGTTGCCCAGGAGGTCGACCACGGTGGTGACGAGCATGAATCGTCCGGGGTGGGCGATCACCCGGCGCAGGTGATAGTCGACGGATTTCCTGTATGCGGCCGCGTTCCTTCGAAGCAGCGCCATGTCGGCCTTGCTGAGGCTCGCCCTGTTTACCATCTTGATTTGTGCGTTCATTTTTTGGATTCCCTATTCTGGTTTTGTGTCTGGGCTCTCGGCGGCCCCCGTCGGACCTAAGTCTGGCCAGGGTTCGAGGGGGACATAGCCAAGGAGATTGAGCCGGTCGGCGGTTGCGCGCGCCTCCCCGATGCGTCCCAGGAGCGCCGCGGACCGGGCGAAGGGATCGAGGATATGCCAGTCCCGGGAGCCGTGGATCCTGGGTGCCAGCAGCTCGGCGGCACGCAGCCATTCCAAGTGGGCCGGGCCAGCGCTCCCGGCCCTGGCGAGAATCACTCCGGCCACGATATGATCCTTCGCGCATTCGCTGACCTCGGTGTTGCTCGCCCCTTCCGCGCTTGCGAGCTTCTCCCCGAATTTGGCGGCCTGCGCCGCCGAGCCCGAGGCCTCGGGGCTCCCGGCCGAGCTTTGGAGCACGGCCTTCTGTCTCCAGGCCTGCGCCAGCAGCTTCGTGCAAAGCCGGTCGCTGGGCGCCTTTTCGGAAATCGCCTCGAGTTGGGGCAGCGCCGAGTCTACGAGGCTCCCGGCCTTGTCATCTTCCCCGCGCCGCCACGCCAGTGAGGCCCCGGTCAGCCGGCAAATCAGCAGCATCTCCCTCATGTCAACATTCTGCTCGTCCACGGCCGTCAGGGCATCGAGCAGCTTCTGTGCCCTTCGCAGGGACTCGGCGGCGTCCGCGAACCTCCCGGTCGTCATGTCAACGGCTGTCAGGTACAGGAGGGCCACTGCCCAGTCCTGCCTTGTGCCCGCCGTCTTGGGATCCGCCTGGACCAGATTCTCCAGCTGCGTCGCCTGCGTTGAATATTGCCTGTATTCCTCCGGGAAGTCGCCCTCCAGCTCGGCGACGCCGCCGAGCAGGCGATGCGCAAGGGCCGCCCTTGAGCGCAGGTCAAGATTGCCCGGATCGGAGGCGATCATCCCCTCCAGTGTCGCGAGTCCCCCGAGGAGATCCGCGCGCGCGGCCTCCAGTTCGCCGCGGTCCTTGTGCAGCTCCGCGAGGTTGTACTGGCCGTCGGCAAGCTCCAGCCTCCAGTCCGCCCGGGCCGGATCGAGCGCGACCAGGGAGGCGCTGGTGTCGCGGTAGCGGGTCAGCCATAGGGCGGCCGCGGCGTAATCGGCGCGGCGCCAGTAAAGGGTGCCCGTCTGGACCTCCGCCTGCCCGCGCTCGTAGAGCGCCTCCCCGTCCCGCGGATGGCGCGCCGCCAGGTCCGCCGAGCGGCCATAGGCCCCCGCAAGGGCGGCCTCAGCCTCCGGGTATCTCGCCTGGAACATCCGGACTCCACCCACAAGCCGCAGCGCCCTCGCCCGGGAAAGCTGCGTGGTGTCGTCGAGATCCCCGGGGCTCAGCGACGCGAAATATGCCGTCGCCTTGTCGGCCACCGCATCCAGCACGTCCAGCCTCCCCACCCTGTCGAGCTGCGTGTACAGGTCTCCCAGCATGAACTTAAGGAGATCCTCGGCTCGGACGCGCTCGCCCACGGCCCGTGCGCGCTCGATGTCGGCAAGGCGCTCGGCGCGCGTAGCCCGAACCGCCTGCCACGTGCTTATGAGGAAGCCGGCCACGAGCGCCACGGCCACGGAAGCAATTGCGGCAAAGGCGAGCCGGTTTCGCCTCACGAGCCTCTCGAAGCGATAGAGGCTGCTCGGGGGCCGCGCGACCACGGGCTCGTTCTTGAGGTGGCGGGCGATGTCGGCGGCAAGCGCGCTCGGCGTCTCGTAACGGCGGGTGCGATTCTTTTCCAGGCACCGCATCACGATCCAGTCCAGGTCGCCGCGTAGCAGGAGGGAGAGCTTCTCCGGGTCCGTGCCGCGAAGTTTCGCCACCTCGGCGCGGTCGGAATCCGCAAGCGTTGAGAGGTTTGTGGAGGGCTTCGGCGGCTCGACCTCCCGTATTATCCTGCGGATCTCGTCCAGGCCTGCGCGAAGGAGCGTCTTCGGGTCGAACGGGAGCCTCCCGGTCAGCAGCTCGTAGAGGAGGACCCCGAGCGAGTAGATGTCGCTTCGGGTGTCGACGTCGATCCCGCTCAGGTCGGCCTGCTCGGGGCTCATGTAGGCGGGGGTGCCTATGAACTGCTCGAAGGCGGTGAAAAGCGTGTGGTCGGTGAGCCGGCCCTCGGTCGCCTTGGCGATCCCGAAGTCTATCACCTTCGGGACCGGCACGCCGTCGTTCAGGGTGACCAGGATATTGGAGGGCTTGAGGTCGCGGTGGATGATTCCCTTCTGGTGGGCGTGCTGGACCGCGTGGCACACCTGGGAGAAGAGCCCGAGCCTCTCGGTCGTCGACTGGCCGTAGCGGTCGCAGAAGTCGGTGATCTTTATCCCACGCACCAGCTCCATCACGAAGAACGGCCTGCCCGCGTCCGTGGCGCCCGCGTCCAGGATCTTTGCGATGTTGGGGTGATCCAGCATCGCGAGGGCCTGGCGTTCGGCGTCGAAGCGGGCGATGACCTCCTTCGTGTCCATTCCGAGCTTTATGATCTTGAGCGCGACGCGGCGGCGCACGGGCTCCTCCTGCTCCGACATCCAGACCGTGCCGCAGCCCCCCTCCCCGAGCTTCTGCAGGAGCTTGTAGCGGCCGATCATGGTGCCCTCGCGCTCGGCCGCCGACGGGGCCCCGCCGGCCTGGACCGCCGCATCGGCGGCCGGATGCCCGCCCATGAAGTCCCCTGCAGCCGACTCCGCCCGGAGGAGCTCCTCGACCCTTCTCAGAAGGTCGGCATCACCCTTGCATGCGTCCGCAACGAAGCGCTGGCGGTCCCCTTCGGGGACCGCGAGCGCCTCGGCGAATATCCGCTCCTCGCGGTCGTCTGCTTTGCTCATTTCGGCTTCGGGGGTGCGGATAGGACCGTGCTATATCAGGGAGACGGTCGCCGGATCATTGCTCAGCCCCATCGTCGGCATGAGCTCGGACGCGGCGTAGGACCGTTCCCGGACCCGAACGGGGACGTCGCGCTTGCCGGCGGCAGCCTTTGCCACCTCGGGCTTGGATGCCGTTGCCCTGAGGTCGATCGGCTTCCGCCCGCGGGCCGGGAGGTAGTCCATCGCAAGGAAGGACAGCAGCCCTGCGCTGCCGGAGAACCCGACGATGTCCGAGGCGGTGGTGGCGAAGGGCAGCGGGATGCCCAGCGTTTCGAATACTGCTAGGAGCAGGAGGCCGATTATGGCCGAGAAGGCGAGGATCGAGGGAGCGTGTTTCATGGGAGGAGGCGTTTGAGGGATGCAGTTGGCTACAACCCTCAATGCGACAAACGCCCTGAAAAGGTATCATTTATGTTTGGGGACGGGCGGCTCCCCTCAATTGGCGGCCTTTGGCGACCCGGCCTTCCCTATCTCGACGTGGAGCCAGGCTCGGGCATACGCCCAGTCGCGCTTCGCCGTCGGCACAGATATCCCGAGCACCTCGGCGGCCTGCTCGATGGTGAGGCCCGCGAAGTACCGGAGCTTCACGAGCTCCGCCTTGCGAGCGTCGTGCCCGGCCAGGCGGTCGAGCGACTCGTGGACCGCGATCAGCTCGTCCGCGGGGGCCGGGGCGGCAATCTCCACTCCGGCGTCGTCAATGTCCACGCGCTCGAGGTTCCCTCCATGCTTCTCGGCACGGTGCCGCCGCGCGCGCTCGATAAGGATTCGCCGCATCGATTCCGCGGCTGCCGAGAAGAAGTGCGCCCTGTTCTGCCACTCCGGCTGGTCGTCGGCGCCCAGGCGCATCCATGCCTCGTGCACAAGCGCCGTGGCCTGGAGGGTATGCCCGGCCGGCTCGCGGGACATCTTCGCGGCGGCAAGCTTGCGCAGCTCGTCGTAGACCAGGGGAAGGAGGCGCTCCGCAGCCTTCGGATCACCCTCCACGGCGCGTTTGAGGATGACCGTGATCTCATGCACGGGGCATGGATATATCATCCAGCCTCGGGAGGAAGAAGCCTTAAGTCCGGCAAAGGTATATTATTTGGCCACGCACGACACGCCGCGACACCTCAGACGCAATGTTCTTGCGCTTGCCGAGTCCCGGGCCCGAGGCGCGGCAGAAAGTCACGACCCGCCGCCAACCCCGGCAGGGGTTGGAAAGGTGGCAATGCCCTAGCGGCTGGCGACGGCCTTCGCCAGGGCCTCGAACTGTGCACGCAGCAGGGCGATGTCGGCCTGCTGCCTTGCGATCACGTCCCCCTGTTCCCTCAGCTGCCTAGTCTGTTCGGCGATCGTCCGGCCCTGGTCGCTCACGACGTCGTGCTGCTTGTGAAATTCATTGAGGAGCATTGCGTTCACGGCCTCGTAGCGGACGGAGTATACCTGATTGTTCCTGTCGCGCACCACGAGGTCCGGGGCGGTCTTCGCGACCTCCTCCGCGACGAGCCCGAATTGCGGACGCTCCTGGGGATCGCTCTTGTAATGATAGGAAACGGGACGCAGGGCCAGGATCGCCTCGCTTGCCGAGCCCATGTCCTGGATGTCCTTCTTGAAGCGTTCCGACGAGACACCCGAGACAATCTGGCCGGTCGTTGTGTCAATGAGGACCGGTGTCGTGGTTCCGCTCGATGCGCCCAGGATGCCCGCGATGTAGGTCGCCGTCTGGGTTCCCTGAGTGCCGATTCGGATCGTGCTGTCGTCGGCCGTCAGGCCGGGATCGAAGATGTCTATGTTGTTGTTGCCGGTCGTAACGCTTGATCCGGCATTGTATCCGATCCCTATGTTCCCATTGCCCGTCGTGCTTAAGAGCAGCGCTCGGCTGCCGTCGGCCGTGTTGTTGCCCCCGGTCGTATTGTGATCTAGCGCCCCGCCGCCGTTGGCCGTGTTGTTGGCGCCCGTGGTATTGTTGATGAGCGCAGAGATGCCGTCAGCCGTGTTGGCGGTCCCTGTCGTGTTCGAATGGAGCGCTGCATTGCCCGTTGCGGAATTTCCTCCTCCCGTCGTGTTGGATGCAAGCGCACCCGCTCCCGAGGCGGTGTTGAAATTGCCGGTGGTGTTGGACCATAGCGCCTCGTAACCCACGCCCACGTTATCCGATCCTGTCGTGTTGGCGCTTAGCGCATCGTAACCTACTGCCGCGTTGGACCCGCCGGTGTGGTTTTCCAGGCTGCCGGTGCCGACCGCGGTGTTAAAATTCAGATCCTGCGCAGCCTGGGCGGCCGACGTTGTTCCGATCATTCCATTCGAATCGATGACGACCGTCACGGCTCCGTTTCCCACGGTCGACCCGTATATTCCCGCAACGTAGGTCGCCGTCTGGAGGGTCTGATCGCCAATTCGGATCGTGCGGTCATCCCCACCTAGGCCTTCGTTGCCAACGTCGATGTTGTAGCTGCCGATTGTCAGATTGGTGCCGGCAAACGCGCCCATCGCGACGTTGGAACTACCGGTCGAATTCGTCGAGAGCGCCTGGTAGCCGGTGGCCGTATTCTCGGCGCCGGTCGTGTTTGAATGGAGCGCCATGTTGCCAAAGGCCGTGTTATTCTGTCCAGGGGAGGACACGGAGGCCAGCGCGCCCGTGCCGCCAGACGTGTCGCCGAATGCATCGGTCCCGACCCCTGCTCCGTTCAACCCGTCGGCGCCCGTGGCACCTGAGGGCCCGGTTGCTCCTGTCGAGCCGTCATTTCCAGCGACCCCCGTCGGGCCCGCGGGTCCGGTTGCGCCCGCCACTCCTTGGGGGCCGGTCGCCCCCGCGGCGCCCGTGGGCCCCACAAGGCTGGAAAGCGCCACCGCTCCCAGGTTGCCCGTGTTGTCGACGACAACCCCCATTGCGGTTCCAGGGGACGAGACGGCAGTGTTATAGATGCCCGCGAAATAGGCGTGCGTCTGGGTCCCCTGCGTTCCAATGCGGGTCGTGTTGCCCTCCCCTGCCACTCCCATGTTGGAAATGTCGATGTTGTTGTTCCCAACAGTCAGATTCCATCCCGCATTTTGGCCAATAGCTATGTTCGAGCTTCCGGTCGTGTTGGCACCAAGTGCGGTGTCGCCGATGGCTGTATTCTCAGCGCCCACGGAGTTACTGAAGAGCGCTTCAAAGCCCACGGCAGTATTCCCGTTGGCGGTCGTGTTTCCAATGAGAGCGTCGAATCCGACAGCAGTGTTCCCGGCACCTGTCGTGTTCGACTGCATCGAATGGGCTCCGGTGGTCGCATTAAAATTTCCGGTGACATTCTGAGGGAGTGAATTGTGGCCGACAGCCGTATTGTCGATGCCCGAAGTGTTGCGTTCCAGGGCACCGTCGCCGAGGGCCGTGTTTTCATCTCCAATTGTATTGGCATTCAGGCTGCGGCCGCCGACAGCCGTGTTGTCGATGCCCGTGGTGTTCAGGCTCATTGCCTCGGCTCCGACGGCCGTGTTGAACTGGCCGGTCGTATCGGAGAGGAGCGCCTCCTTGCCAAATGCGGAGTTATAGTTCCCGGTGGTGGCTGCGGCGAGTGCGGACGCTCCGAATGCCGTGTCGTTGGTGATTGACGAGGAGATTAATGACGCGAGCGCGCCGCTGCCGCCTGCCGTGTCCTGAAACGCGTCCGTGCGGACTCCCGACGGGCCGGCTGGCCCCGTCGGTCCTGTTGCTCCTTCTAGGCTTGCAAGCGGAAGCGTTCCGAGGTTGCCATTCATGTCTATGACAACCGGTGTGACACTTGCGTCGTCCGACACAGTGGCTCCATAAATGCCCGCAATGTAGGCAGCCGACTGGGTTCCCTCGGCACCAATCCGGATAGTGTCGCTCTCGCCATTCAATCCCACATTTCCGATGGCGATGTTCCCACTGTCGGCACTGCTGTAGCTGTTGCCGGCGAAGTTGCCGAGCGCGATGTTGTTTGATCCCGTAACAGTAGATCCAAGGGCCCAATAACCAACGGCCACATTCGCCACTCCGGAATGGTTTGAGGCAAGGGCCTCACTTCCAAGCGCAGTATTCTGGTTCCCCGTCGAGTTTTGGTCGAGCGCGTAGCCCCCGATTGCCGTGTTGTCGCTTCCCGAGGTATTGTGAACAAGCGCCGCCGCTCCTGCGGCCGTATTTGAAGAGCCGTCTATATTTACGGAGAGTGCAAATACGCCGATGCCCGTATTGTCAGTTCCCGTGGTATTGTACGGCAGGACCGAGTAGCCGAACGCCGTGTTTCTGGAGTCTCCATACATGGTTCCCGTGTCGCCAAGTGGGCCCGGGTCGAGGCCGAAATCCGTCGCCAGCGCGCCGGTGCCAGCTGCCGTGTCGCCAGAAACAGAGGTGAGAATCCCAGAGGGTCCAGTCGCTCCCGTGGCACCGGCGGAGCCGGCCATTCCAGTCGAACCCGTTGCTCCCGTAATGCCTGCAGCCCCTGCAGTTCCCGCTACGCCCGTCCCACCCACGGCACCCGCATCGCCTGTGGCTCCCGTCGCACCGGCAACCCCAGTCGCGCCCGTGGGGCCCACCGGACCTGCCGCGCCCGATGCGCCTGCAACACCGGCTGCACCCGTTGCACCAACAGGACCCGTGGCACCCGTGTCGCCTATAGCGCCCGCGGCCCCCGTCGGGCCGGTCATGCTCGAAAGCGCCACCGAACCGAGGTTGCCGAGATCGTCGACGACGACCCCCATGGCACTGCCCGGATGTGAGACGGCGATATTGTAGATTCCCGCGAAGTAAGCGGCTGTCTGGGTTCCCTCGGTGCCGATCCTGATAACCCCATCGTCGGAGGCGTTGCCCCCGTCGAAGATGTCGACGTTGTTGCTGCCACCGCTCAGGTTTCCTCCGGCCTGGTAGCCCAGGCCGATGTTGTTGGACCCGGCTGTGGCGTAGAGTGCCTCGTCGCCGAACGCGGTGTTGTTGTTGCCGACCAGATTCAGGGCAAGCGCCAGGTTGCCAGTCGCGGTGTTGGAAGATCCGGTGACCTCAGAGTTGAGCGCCTGGTTGCCAAACGCCGTGTTCCACGAGTTTGAGGAAACGGCAAGTGACGCAAGGGCGCCGTCGCCACCCGCCGTGTCATCGAATGCGTCGGTCAGGAGTCCAGAGGCACCCGTGGCTCCCGTTGCACCGTCATTCCCGGTTGCACCGTTGGCACCCACTGCTCCCGTGGCGCCCGTCGCCCCAACCGCTCCATCGGCGCCCGTAGCACCTGCGACTCCCGCGACTCCCGCGACTCCCGCGGCACCCGTGGAACCCGCTGGACCTGCCGCTCCCGTTGCTCCCGTCGCGCCTGTACCACCCGCGGCGCCGGCGATACCTGCTGCACCCGCCGGGCCGCCGGGACCCGTGGCGCCGTCCGCCCCAGTCGGGCCGGCGACTCCCGCAGCTCCGTCGGCACCCGTGGCCCCCGGGTTGCCCGTGGGACCGGATGCGCCCGTCGCGCCCATCAGATCAGCGAGAGGCAATGTTCCCAGGTTGCCGTTCATGTCGACCACGACGGGCGTGGCACTTCCGGCATCGGACACGGTTTCGCCGTAGATTCCCGCAATGAAGGTCTGCGTCTGGATCCCCTCGGTGCCGATGCGGATGGCGGGGCCGCTAGCGCCTGTGCCGGTACCGTCCGAGCCCACGCCTATATTAGAGATGTCCACGTTGTTGGAACCGGTGGAGATGGCACCCCCGGCGCCCTCCCCTATCGCCGTGTTGCCGCCTCCGGACGTGAGGTCAAAGAGCGCCTGGTTGCCGACCGCAGTGTTGCTAGTCCCGGTGCTATTGTAGAGCGCCTGGTAGCCGTCGGCCGTGTTGCTTTGCCCGGTCATGTTGAAGAAGAGGGCCGAGGCGCCACTGGCGGTGTTGTACGAACCGGTCGTGTTCGAATAGAGCGCCTGGTAGCCGTCGGCCTCATCAAGCATGCCCGTCGTCTCCTGAAAGAGCGCCGTGTAGCCTGTCGCCGTGTTGGATCCTCCCGTCGTGTTTGCGGCAAGCGCCCCATAGCCGTCCGCCGTGTTGGATGCGCCTGTCGTGTTGGAATTAAGGGCCAGTGTGCCGGTGGCCGTGTCGTTGGAGCCGGTCGTGTTGCTTGCGAGTGCGAACGCCCCGAAGGCCGTGTCGTCCGCCTCGGACGAGACCGCGAGGGAAGCAAGGGCCCCGGTACCGCCCGACGTGTCGTTGAAGGCATCGGAGAGGATCCCCGAGGGGCCCGTCGGTCCCACCAGGCCGGTTGCGCCCGCGGCACCTGTCGCCCCGGTGTCGCCCGTGAGACCCTGCGGACCCGTGCCTCCGATGGCCCCGGTCGCGCCTGCAACGCCCGCTGCGCCTGTCGGTCCGGCGACTCCCGTAACGCCTGTGGGCCCCGTTGCACCTGCGGCGCCGGCAACTCCCGCTGGACCCGTCGCGCCCGCGATTCCCTGCGGTCCGGTGCCTCCGATGGCTCCTGTCGCGCCTGCCGGACCGGCGCCTCCCGCCACGCCTGTAACTCCCGCTGCTCCCGCGGGGCCTGCGACGCCCTGGATTCCCTGCGGACCCGTAGTACCGTCAACACCCGCGGCTCCCGTCGGACCCGCAGGGCCCGTGGCGCCCGCCGGACCCACCAGAGCCGCCGTGTTCGTCGAACCCAGGTTGCCGAAGTCGTCGATCACGACCGCCTGCGTGTTCGCCACGTCGCCCGGTGTGACACCGTAAACGCCCGCGATATAGGCAGCTGCCTGGATTCCGTTCGTTCCTATGCGAATGGTTGCGCTTTCCGCGGCGACTCCCGTGTTGCCGATGTCGATATTGTTGGCACCTGAGGTCAGGTTCAATCCGCCACCGCTTCCAATTCCGATGTTGAAGGACCCGGTTGAATTCCTGAGTGCATTGTAGCCCTCTGCCGTGTTGTCGGTACCGGTGACGTTTGTGAAAAGGGTATGGTAGCCCGTGCCGGTGTTGTCGCTCGCTGCCGTGCCCTTGTTGACCGCCTGGTAGCCGTCGGCCGTGTTGAAGCTGCCGGTGGTGTTCTGCGCCAATGCCCCGGTGCCGTTGGCCACGTTCTGGTTGCCGGTGGTGTTGAACGCGAGGGAGTTGTACCCGAAGGCCGAGTTGCCTGCGCCGGTCGTGTTGTTCGGGAGGGCGTTGTAGCCCACCGCAGTAAGGTCGATGCCGGTCGTGTTCAGCCAGAGGGTTCTAAAGCCCACGGCGGTGTTCTGGTTGCCGGTGGTGTTGCTGAAAAGCGCCTGGGCGCCTATGCCCACGTTGTTGCTCCCGGCCGTGTCGAAGGAGAGCGCCTGGTTGCCGACGGCCGTGTTGTTGGCGCCCATCGTCACCGAGATGAGCGCCTGGTTGCCGAGGCTCGTGTTGGATTGCGCGTGCGCGGTGTTGCAGAGAATCAGCACGGCAGCACAATTTACGATGATACAGGGTAGCTTTTTCATTTTATATAAAATGGTCCATAGCGGACCGGCTTTGGCATTTGCTGGGTCCGCACGGAAAAGAAACGTGCCACGGGAGGCGACCGGACCCAGCCCTCCTGCATGGCCGCATAGATGGGAGTCCCATAAGCCTCTCACTTCAATTCATTAATCAGACTCGTGGCGATGGGAGCAGCCGATGCCGGCGGACCCGGCAAGGCACCATCGCCGTCCATGCATATTATATATTGCGAATCATCCAATGCCCGCGAATTGGTCTAGCACCAGCTGACTCGTGCTGGTGCTGCTCCAGGGAGCCTTGAATGCTTCAGGAACAACTGGAACCTGTTTGTATTGAGCTTGAAGTAAGGCGACCCGCTTTCGGGGTGTCGTTTGGGATGGATTGTTAGTCGGCGCGGGCTAGATGGTCCCGAAACTGCTTGGTTGGATCCCCACATTCGGCAAGGAATCAACCCATATGAAGAACATCCGCGGACCCCTTCTCTCGGCCACGACATTGCTTTTCGCGCTCGGCGAAACCTTGGCCGCGGGAACCGCCGAACTGCCCGGCCAGAAGACCGTGGCCATATTCGGCCAGAGGATCGCCTATTTTGAGGCGGGAAGCGGGCCTACCGTGGTACTGCTCCACGGCCTTGGCTCGAATGCCGCCGCCGACTGGGGAGCCTGCATCGCGCCGATCGCCGCACGGCACCACGTGCTCGCCCCCGACCAGCTCGGCTTCGGCGCATCCGACAAGCCCATGGTCGACTATGGCATACAGACCTGGGTGGACATGCTCGGCGAGTTCATCCGGGTAAAGAAAGTGTCGGAATTCACCCTTGTCGGGGAGTCCCTCGGGGGATGGATCGCCGCTCAATATGCAATCCAGGCCGCCGGGCCCGTTCCCGCGGCCGGCCCCTCGTTTGCCCTGATACCGCCCCGGAGGCTCATACTTGTCGACGCCGCGGGACACCGGCGCCTAGCCGAGCAGGTGTCCTCGGGCGGCGGCGGCGGCTGTGCTTCCCTCGAGGCTTCCAAATCCCTCCTGTCGGTGATCTTCTTCGAGCCCTCAAGGAGTTCCGAGGCCGGGGTCCGCGAGAAGTTCGCGCAGATCCTTGGAAAGGGGGACGGCTGGACCATGCGCTCTGTCATTTCGAATCGCGGAATCGTCGCCGAATCTGTGGACGACAAGCTGGCCTCGATTGCGGTCCCGACCCTCGTCGTGTGGGGCAGCGACGATCGGGTCATCCCGCTGGACGACGGGAGGGATTTCGCACAGAAGATCCCCGGGGCACGCCTGATCGTGATCCCCAGGAGCGGCCATGCCCCTGCGATCGAGCACCCAAGCGCCTTCCTGGCGGCGGCCCTACCCTTCATCGATCAACCCTGAATCCGAAACATATGAAATTCCCCGGAATCCAAAGAGTCACGATCGCCGCGGCATCAGCGGCCCTGTTGCTCTCGGCCGCGGTCCGCGGGTCCGACGTCCCCGTCGTGGTCACGGGGGAGCTCAAGGGGGCATGGATGCAGCCCGACGGAGCATGGGACGGCCGCACCGTCCTGGCGCTCCACGGGTTCGCGGACGACATGGACGGCGCAGGCGACCTCAGCAAGCACCTCGTCGAGATGCTCGCGAAGAACGGCATCGCCAGCCTCCGCATCAATTTCCGCGGCGAGGGGGACCGGCACAGGACCGTGATCGAATCCACCTTCTTCACGAGAATCGAGGACACGGAATCCGCCTACGAATTCCTTACCCACAGGCCAGGCGTGAAGGCTGACCACCTTGGGTGCGTCGGCTGGAGCCTGGGCTCCGCAACCGAGCTCGAGATCCTCGGGCGCCACCCCGCCTGGTTCCGCACGGGCGTTGTCTGGTCGAGCCCGACGGGCGACCTTGAGAAACTGATGCTCGGCCTGCCCGGGGCCGCGGAGGCCATTCGGGTCGGGGTATCCACCTACGACGCGGGATGGAAGAAGATCACCACCTACCGGGCATTCTACGAAAGCTTCAAGGGCATCGATCTCACCCGATCGGTCGCCAAGTACCCCGGCGCGCTCATGACCCTTCGTGGCACGATGGACTTCATCCCGAACGGGGACCCCGACCTCTTGAAGGCAGCAACGGGCCAGCCGCGCGAGGCGGTGCTGATCGGCGGGGCAGATCATATTTTCAACGTCTTTGAGCCCGAGAAGGGTCATGCCGCCCGGGCCATGCAGGTTACAACCGACTGGTTTATTCGAACGCTCTGAGAGAACCCAGTCCTCGGCAACGGGAAGGGTGAGGTTTTCGGCGGTCGAGGTCGCACTGGGCGCCATCCGGACCCGATTGCGGACCTCCCGAAACGGCAAACCCATCCGCAAGCGACTTGTGTGACGTCCCGTCGGAGCGCACCAACGGCCCCATGGAATCTCGCGGAGAGGACGCATTGCTTGCCCACAAGGGCCTTTGACCGCAGTATGGCTCCATCTGCACCGTGATCGGGTGCCCGTATCCCGTGACGATATTTTTCCAGAGGGAACTGCGGTGGCTCATGGCGCCATCCATAGGCGTCTTCCTGCTCTCGCATCTGGGGGCGGCAACCTCCCAGCCTGCCGTCGATCTCCCACTCGCCCTTCGCGGCGTCGACCCGCGCCGCATTTCATCCGGGGTCTACAGGAGCCTCGTGGGTTCCGGCGCCTTCGCGGTCCAGAGCCCGCCATTGACGCCCCGCGCGTCCGGAGTCGTGCCCCCGCAAGGCGTCAAAGGCACCCCTGCCGCCGTTCTCGAGGCCCGTGTCAGCCCCAACCTGAGGCTCGGTGCGGACCCTGCCGCACTCCTGCCTGACAATATCCAGCAGGCCGAGCCCTACATCTTCCGCAGCGTCGCCAACCCGGACATGGTGCTGGCGACGTTCCAGGAGGGCCGGTTTGGCGGTTCGGAGGGAGGTTCGGCCGCCGGCGGATACGCCCTGTCCTTGGACGGCGGCTTCTCGTGGAGCCAGGCGCTCATCCCAGGCTTGTCGCAACTGACCGGGGGTCCCTATCTCCGCTCGACCGACCCGGTCTCGGCAATCGACCTGAAGGGAAACCTCTTCCTGTCGACCTTGGATGCGCGCGACAGCGCATTCACGCTCGACGACCTGGTCGTGAGCCGCTCTCTCGACGGCGGCGCCACATGGACCAACCATGTGGCGTTCTCCACCCTGCAGCCAGAGCTATTCGCGGACAAGGACTGGCTCGCGGTCAACGACTATACCGGTTCCCCGAACGTGGGCCGGCTGGTCGCGACCTTCACCGGATTTGCCAGCGCCTCCTCCGGGGCCTCGCTCGGCGAAACCCTTTACGGGGTCGTGAGTGATGACCAGGGCACGACATGGGGGCAGCCGATCACGATCACCCCGTCCGGAGGAAACGTCCAGGGAACCCAGCCGTTCTTCCTCCCGGACGGATCGCTGATATGCGTCTACGAGTCGTTCCTCAGCAGCACGGGTTCGGGATTCTCGATCGAGAGCCGCCGCTCGCTGGACGGAGGGAAGACGTGGCCTTCAACGGCCGTGACCGTTGCGGCGGGCTTCAATGAATATGTGGACCCCGTCGCCAGGACCGGAGGCGGCCTTCCATCGGTGGCCGTCGCCCGACTCACCGGAGAAATATTCGTCACCTGGCAGTCTCAGGCATCCGACGGCTCTGCGCGCATCTATGTGTCCCATTCGGGCGACAAGGGGGCGACCTGGGCGCCGGCTGCCGTTGTCAGCGACAACGCCCAGGCGATCTCCGTCTTCAATCCCGCCGTCGCGGTGACTCCGGACGGCAGGAATGTGACCGTCGTCTTCTATGACAAGAGGCTGGCCCCTGACCAGCAGAGCTACGCCGATCTGTTTTGCGCGCAGTCCCTCGATAGCGGTGCCTCCTGGGCGCCGGAGGTGCGCGTCAGCGACTTCACAACCGACCTGCGCCTCGCCCAGCTGAGTTCCGAGGGCTATATGCTCGGTGACTACCTGGGGGTTGCGCCCGCGCTGCTGGCGAACCAGGGCGCCATCCCCATCTGGTGCGACACGCGCTACGGCAATTCTGATCCCTTCGTCGCGCGGGTTGCCCCACAGTCCCTCTCGGGCTTTGCGGCATGGCAGTCAGTTCGGTTTACGAGCGCCGAGTTGGCTGATCCATCCAAGAGCGGTGGGGCGGCAAGTGTCGACAGGGACGGCTATCCTAACTTTGCCGACTACGTCCTCGGAACAGACCCCCGTTCGGTCGGAAGCGGCGCAAGTCTCGCAGTGACGCAGGGCCACGCGAACGGCTCGACGGTCCTCACCGTGGGCTGGACGGAACGGACGACCAATGATTTCGGCGCTAGGCTCGAGATGTCGACGGATCAGGGCGTAACCTGGCAAACCGTGAGTGGAAGCCCCTCGCTCTCCCCTTCCGGCCCAATCGCACTCGCAAGCGAGACTCTCAGCATCGCTCCTGGCGGCGCAGCAGAGCTTCGCCTTGTCCTCCGGCAAACGTCCACGGACGCCGATTCAGTCGTTCCCGACCTCATCGTGGTGAACGGGGACTCGCGACTGGTCAACCTGTCCACCCGCGGGACGGTGGGTTCCGGACCCTCCCAGCTTATCGCCGGCTTCGTGACGACAGGCGGTGCCAAGAATCTCCTCATCCGCGCCGTTGGACCCTCGCTGGCCCGGTTTTCGGTGCACAATTTCATAACCCACCCCGTGCTCACGCTACAGAACCCCAGCACTGGGGCGGTGATCGCAGCAAACGACACTTGGCAGGCCGACGGCAATGCCTCCGGGGTGGTCGCAACCGAGAACCAAGTCGGGGCATTTCCCTTTGCCAACGGCAGCATGGACTCGGCCCTGGGAATATCCCTCGGCGCCGGTGCCTATTCGGCCAGCGCGACCGCGGGTTCGGGAAGTTCCGGGGAAACTGCACTGGTTGAAATTTACGATGCTGATGCGCTGACGGCACCTGGAAGGCTGGTGGACGTCTCCACTCGCGGGGCTGTGGGCCCGGGAGATGGGGTCATGATTGCAGGCTTTGTCATCGGGGGGTCCCTGCCGAAACGCGTGCTCGTGCGTGCATCGGGCCCCGCCCTGACTAATTTCGGCGTTGGAGGCACCCTCCCCGACCCCCAGCTCACCCTCTTCGATAGCGGCGGGACGGCGATTGCGTCCAATGACGATTGGAAGCTCGCCCGCGATCCCACAGTGACGCGAGCGACAGCAGCCCGCCTTGGGGCCTTCGCGCTCGCCGAGGGAAGCCTCGACGCCGCGATGGTGACTACGTTGGCACCAGGATCCTACACCATAGTCGTGTCTGGAGCCGGGTCCTCGACGGGCAACGCGTTGGTTGAGGTGTACGAAGCGGACTGAATTGCTCGGCTCTTGCCTAACCTACTGATGGAGATTGGTGCGATTGCCAGGAATCGTGCAAGAATGGCCGCTAGCAAAGGCCATTCATGCTCCCTCTAATATGCTCGTTCACGATTGTATATATCTTATAGTCTCGGCGTGTTTTGGCATGTCTTTCGCCTTTTAGCGTCCCACAATGGCGGTGGGGGCTCCACGGGCAACCCTCTGCCTTCCCGACATTTCCAATGCGCGAAAAGACGTAGTTTAATCACGTGACCGACTTTACTTCAAAATTCAGGATCCAGGTCCACATGGAACCCTCCCTCGCCCCGCCCGCACGTCCCGAACGCATCGCACCGGCGGTCCGCGGGAGTCTGCTCCGCCTGGCGGCCGCAGCGGCATTCCTGATCCTTGGGCCGGTCTCCCTCCTCGCGGACACCATTCCCTCTATCACCCAGCAGCCGGCGAACCAGACCGCCTCGATCGGAGGCTCGTTCTCCCTTTCCGTGGCCGCGAACGGGAGTTCCCAGTTGACCTACCAATGGTACCAGGGTGCCTGTGCCCTGTACGGCCAACAGTCCGCCCAGTACAACCGAAGCGGCGCCCAGCCCGGCGACGCCGGGACCTACACCGTCAAGGTGACGGATTCGGCAGGGACCACGACAAGCGCCGCGGCGACCGTGAAAATCACCCCGGACGCCACCCCGGTGCTGACCGGCATCTTTGCCACCACCCAATTCTACTCGCCGGGGATCGGCGGGTACGTCGTGGGCTACTCCCCCAACCAGGGACCACTCGTCACCGAATGGCTCAAGGACGGGGTGTTGGTCCCAGGGGCCACAAACTGGCTCTACGGGATCAGCGGCGCAGCGACCGACTCCGGCACCTACGTGCAGGTGGTCGGCAATAGCTCGGGATCCTTCTCCCTGCCGCCCCATACGGTCGTCGTCAACCCGCCGCCCCCGGCAAACCCCTGGCTGGACGCGCAGATCCTAGACGGGGTGGTCTACTTCCTCTTCTCAAGCCCGGCCGAGATCCAGCGCTACGACACGGCCTCCTCCGCGTGGCTGCCCGAGGTGGACCTCCCGCAGGCGCCGACCGCGATGGCGGTGCTTCCCGAAGGCGTGTACGTCGCCTTTGGCCGGACCACCTACCTTTTCGCACCCGACCTCTCCACCTCGCAGGCGCTCATGAACACGGCCGAGGCCACCTCGCAGATCTTTTCCAACGCGAGCTACGTCTACCTCGCCGGCACCAGCGGTCCTGGCATGTACGAGGGGACGTACACGGCGATTGACCGCGCGACCGGGCTTCTGGCCAACGCCACCACGCTTAGCTTCTACTCCTACCTGAGTTCGCTGCGCGTCGCAACGTCCACAGGCCTCGCCTACGGCTGGAACAGCACAGGCGAGCCCACGAGCCTGGACTCGCTCACCTTAAACCCCGATGGCTCGGTCGCCTCGCTGTCCTTCTACAACGGAGCGATCTACGGATACCCGTTCGACCACTCCCTCGTGGTCGTCTCTCCGGACGGCGCGCGGATCATAGTCGACACGGGAGCCGTGTACAACGCGGTCGGGCATAGCCTCTCGACGTCCCTCGGCCTGCCCGTGACCGACGTGGCCTTTCTCGCCGACGGCTCCCCGGTTGCCCTTAGGGGTTCGACGGCGACCCTCTATGGCGCCTCGACCTACCAGGAGAGGGGATCGTCCACCTTCGCCTCCATCGCCCAGCGCGTGTTCGCAAGCGGATCGACCGCATACGCCTTCACCGCCCCGGCGTCCCCCGGCGGCTCGATCGGAGTATCTACGGTGACCGAGGCGCAGATGCTGGCATCCCCGCGCCCGGCCCTTGCCACCCCCTCGCCGGCGACGGTCGCGGAGGCGCCCGCCGACGCCTTTGTCGGCACCGACGGGAATGCCTACCTCCTCGAGTGCGCCCAGGGAAACATCCTGCGCTGGTCGCCATCCCAGGGCGCCTACCTCTCCTCGATCCCGCTCACGGGTTACCCATCAGGTATGTCGTATTCGGCGGAGCTCAACCGCATCTACCTTTACTACGGCGACCGCCGCATCACGCAGATCGACCTGGGGACCTCGACCTCCGAGAACGAATTCGTGGGGCTTGCCTGGAATGTCGACGCCGTCCTGGCGGCGGCGAGCGAGGTCTATGCGATCACGGACCTTGTTCAGTCCACCGGGAACGCGGATTTCATCATCGGCCCCGCCGGCACCATCACTGCGACGGGAAACTATATCTACGCCGACTATCTCCCCTCATGGAATGACACGACTGGCCTCATCTTTAACCTTCTCCAAGGGAATAATGAGTTCGCCTCGTTCAGCCCGCAGGCCGGGACCTTCGGGACCCAGTCCACCTCCCCCTACACCCCCAACGTCCCGCACTATGAACCCCTTCGGTTCAGCGCCGACGGGTCACTCTTTGTCGAGGCCTCGGGCATCATCTACAACTCGACCACGTTCGCCCAGGTGGGGATCCTCGGCACGTCGCCCGTCGACTCCGCCTGGATCGGCACGAGCGTGTACACGCTGAGCCCTTCGGTCGCGGGCACCACGCTGACCATCTGGGGACCCCCGAGCTATCTGAGCACCGGAACCACCCCGATTCCGGGAACACCGCTCCGTCTCTTCGCGCTCCCGGGCAGCCAGCTCCTTGCGATCACCGAGCAGCCGACCGGGCCGGTCCTCACGGTGCTCGACGCCTCGGGAAACAAGATTTCCCAGCAGGTCGGCTCCGCCACGTCCCTAGGGGAGCCAACGATTATCCAGGAACCGGTGTCGGTCACCGTTGCCGAGGCGGGCACCGCGACCCTGACGGTGGTGGCCCAAGGATCAAACCTCACCTACAAATGGTACCAGGTGCCGTTCGGATCCACCGTCGTCGGAACGGGGCCGTCCCTCATATTGCCCAATGTGGACATCTCCCAGGCAGGGGCCTATTACGTCGTCATCCAGGGAAACGGCGGATCGGCGACGAGCATCCAGGCCGGCGTGATCGTGACAGTGCCCCCGCCGCCGACGCCCACTCCGACGCCCACTCCGACACCTACTCCAACGCCGAGCCCGACGCCCTCTCCCACTCCGACGCCGACCCCTATCCGGCATCCGACGCCGACACCCAAGCCAACGCCGACGTGGAATCCCACGCCAACGCCGACGCCCATCCGGCATCCGACGCCGACGCCCAAGCCAACGCCGACGTGGAGTCCCTCGCCAACGCCGACGCCCATCCGGCATCCGACGCCGACTCCCAAGCCGACTCACGGGTAAGGTTGACGCTGATTGTGGCGACCGAGCAGAGCCGGATGTTAGATGCATCTGGTTCTACGGCCTCTCTGGGGGGTTGAGGCCCATTGCGGGTCTGGCGGCGATTCAAGGCTCCGCTACCTTCGGCCGGTTCTTCGTGCCGGAACAACATGGCCATTGGATTGCGCATGCGAATTTCATTGGAGCGCGGCCCATGCTCGCCAATTGCAGACCTGTCGCCAACAGCCTCCGGCATTGAGTTGAAGCGGGCCGAATAAACACGATACCGAGAGAAGGGACATCGGTTCCGACGTCCCTCTAAGCCGTTGTTCTGCCTTTCCTTTGGCGATCCGACCTGTCCAGCTTCCGTGAACCACCTCGCGGCCGCCGGCTGCCCATGATCTTCACCACCTACTGGTTCCTCGCCTTCCTCATTCTGGTGGTGGTTTGCTATTGGCTCATCCCAAGGGCGGCCTGGAGGCTTTGGTTCCTCGGGGCGGCCTGCCTCGTGTTCCACGCCCATTTTGCGGGTCCCGCGGGCATGGCCCCGATCATCATCATGATGATCCTGACCTATCTTGCGGGGCTGACAAGGGACCGCCTGGCCTGCGTGGCAGCGATGGTCATGTGCGTGGCGGCGTTGTGCTTCTACAAGTACATCTTCTTTGTGATCCGCTCCTTTGTCGGCGGCTGGTCCCCTACGCTCGACGGGGAAATGAGCTCGTGGGCCCGGCGCGTCATGCCCGGTGCGCCGCCGCTCGGGATCAGCTTCTTCGCGTTCGAGTTTGTCCACTACCTCTTCGAGATCAGGAGAGGGGGGGAGCCCATCAGGAACCCCCTCAAGTTTCTCCTTTTCTCTATCTTCTTCCCCAGCCTGGTCGCAGGCCCGATCAAGCGGTATTCCCAGTTCATCCCGTCCCTGGAGCAAGGGAGCCAGCGTTTCTCGGCCGACAACATTAGCGGGGGGTTGTTCCGGATCGCGTCTGGCTTCGCCAAGAAGGTGATTGTCGCAGACAACCTCACGCTCTACATCGACTCCAACCAGCCCGACTTTGACGCGCTGGGAATGTTTTCGCGCTGGCTCGTGTTCCTGGCAATCGCAGCCCGGATCCTCATGGATTTCTCGGGTTACAGCGACATAGCGATCGGCGCAGCCAGGCTCCTGGGGATCACGCTGCCCGAGAACTTCAATTGGCCCTACCTGGCCCGCAACCTCCAGGACTTCTGGCAGCGCTGGCACATTTCACTGAGCAGCTGGATACGGGACTACGTATACGTCCCGCTCGGCGGGAGCAGGCACGGCCCTGCACGGCGCTTCCTGAACGGGATGGTCGCATTCTCCCTCTGCGGCCTCTGGCACGGCCCGGCCTGGCATTTTGCCGCCTGGGGACTCTATCACGGCCTCGGGCTCTCCCTGTCGATAGTGTATCTCAGGATCCCCGGGATCGGTCCGCTCGTCACAAAGGCATTCGCCCGCGAGCCCCTGGCCCCTCTCGTCGTCACCCAGCTTTTCGCCTGCGCCGGATGGCTATTGTTCTTCTACCCTATAGGCGTGGCGATCCACATGGCCAAGCTCCTCGTCGGCCTATGAGCGAATCCAATCAACCCACGACGCTGGAACGCACGCCGTTCTTCCGCCCTAGGACGTTCCTTGTGGGCCTCCTCGCCGGACTCGTCCTATGCTCAGCGATAGCACGCACGGTCTCCCAAAGGAGCTACCACAGGGGATTCCTGCGATTCTTCCCCGCGATATCACCCGAGGCCCAGTACTACCCGACGATCGAGGAGATGCGGGGGATCGTGCGGACCGCCTGCCGGCCGGACCAGGTGCTGGTCGTCGTCGGCGGGAACTCGATCTTCAACGGCGTCGGGCAGCCGCCCGAGAAGTTGTGGACGGTCGAGCTCCAGCGGCTGCTCGGGGACCGTTACGGCGTCGTCAACCTGGCATTCCGCGGAGCGATGTGCACCGACGCGGGCGCGGCGGTGGCCGAGTCCCTCCGCCACGAATTCCCGCGCCAGATCTACATTGCCAATTCAGCGCCCCTTGCGCCCCCGGCGCCCTATGGACTCGAGCCGTACCGCTACATGATCTGGGAGGCCCGCAGCCGCGGGTTGCTGGAGACCTTCGCAGCAAGGGATGCTTTGATCGCGGACTACAAGAGGGACTTCATGAGCTGGGGCCAGCGCTTCGACGTCTGGGGACTGGGTTGGCTGGATCGGGGACTGCGCTTTCGCGACCTTTGGAATTGGGTGGGATATAGGTACATCTTCACCATCAGGAACCCGGTCACCCCGCACATGATGGCGGCGGTCTGGCCCCGGAGGGATTTCGAAGACCACGAGTCGGATTTTGAAGACATCCCGACGTCCGACCGATTTCGTCCCGAGAACAACGACATCGAGATGAAGATCACCCGTGCATTCTCCCAGCATTTCCTCCTCAAGGACTGGAAGGGAAATTGGCGCCCGATTCCGCTTCTGCAGCGGGAGTTCGAGGGAGCGGCAAAGGGAGCTTTTCCGGACGACCTCAAAGCCAGGACCCTGATCATGCTCAGCCGCAACAGCTCCGTTTACCTCCGGCAGCTGAGCGCCGATGAGCTAAGGCGCGAGGACGCAGCCTACAGCTACGGCGTCGCCGAGTGGAAAAAGATGGGGTACGCGTCTGCCGACTACGGCCGCGACTACGAAGACGGTGACTTCGGAGATCGCACCCACCTGACAGCGACGGGGGGGCGGAAGCTCGCAGCACAAGTGGCCGACCAGGTCCGGCAGATCTCCATGAATCTGGGGTACCTGGGCCAAACCACCTCGCACCCATGAAATTCCTGGAAACCCAAGTGGCGAAACTGCCCGCGAATTGCCGCCCGGCCGCGTCCCATTGCATCTCGTTGGTCTTGGGATTGGTCCTGGCAGTACTCCTGCACTACGTGCTCTATCGACTCGGTCTTCCCAGCAAGCCCTTCATCTACGTCGCCTTCTAGAGAATGGTGCGAGTGCCGGGAGTCGAAACCGCTTCAGGAGCATTTGGAACTTGTTTGTCTACAGCTAGAAGTAGCAAATCCTGTTTTCGAGGCGAGTGCTTGGTTAGCAGGGAGTGGTAAGGAGCAGCACCGAGAGGCACCGAGGCTGCCGGGAATCGTGCAAGAATGGTTGCCGCTCTTCCCCCGGGCAACGGTGTGGAGAGTGCTCCTGGAAGTGCCGATAGCGCCCATGTCGTGAAGCTTTCGCCTGGGGCGTATACCACGCAGGTCAGCGGCGCGAATGGCACCACAGGCGTAGCGTTGGCCGAAGGTTATGAGGTGCCCTATACGCTTGATTATTTCCAGATGACAATGACCGCCTGAGGTCGGAGAGCGATTGCATTTCCGATATAATATTGACGAACCTTTAATGTATGACAGGGTGTCAAACATGAAGCTATCGACCCGTTCGTTGATGCGCGAATTTCCCAAGGCCAAGGCCGCAGCCCGAAAGGGGCAGGCGGTCGAGATCGTCGACGGCAAGTCAGGTGAGCGGTTCCTCTTGACCGCCAAACCGACCCACACCTTTGGAGAGCTTGCCGCCCACGCCAAGGGCGTTTACGCGGGCCCGCGCGATCTCTCGACGCGGGAGGGCTTCGGTGGCTGAGCATATCACGGACACCGGCCCCCTCGTTGGGTGGATCAACTCTCGCGATCAATGGCATGCGTGGAGCGCGAGTATTCTGGAGTCGCTCGCCCCACCGCTGATAACGTGTGAAGCAGTGATTGCGGAGGCTGCCTGGCAACTTGGTCGTTCGCGCCCGGCGGTAGACCAGCTTTACGGACTCGTGGACGCCGGCGCTCTCCGGGTGGTGGACCTCTTGCCCGAACACATGCCCCATCTGCGAGCCCTATCGGCCAAGTACTCTCAAATGGATTTTTGCGATGCCGCAGTCGTGCGGCTGGCTGAAATGTTCCCGCAGGCGCAGGTGATCACGACCGATTCTGCCCACTTTACAATCTACCGGAGATTTGGAAATAAGCCGCTGGCGTTGGTACATCCGGGAGAACGTTGAATCGACGTTGGATTCCGAATCTGGTGCGAGTGCCGGGAGTCGAACCCGGATCAATGGCTTCGGAGGCCACTACACTATCCATTGTGCTACACTCGCAAATCTGCCCTGAAGGAAGAGCAAACCGCCCCGCAAAGTCTAGGTCAAGCCGTCGCGAGGAACCGCTCTAGGCGTACGGTCACTCGCTTGAGCCCGAGCACTCTCAACAGCCCGTAGAAGCTTGGCCCCACCGCCGTGCCCGAAACCGCAAGCCGGGCCGGGTGGATGTAATCGCCAGTGCCGGCACCGTGCTGGGATGCAAGCTGCTGAACAAGGGCCTCCAGCGCCGCATCGCTCGTGAAGTCGGCCGTCGGCAGCGCGGCAAGAAGCTCCCCGAGGCGCGCCCTGGGGTCGCCCTTTGAGAAAATCTTCTCCCTCGCCTTGGGGTCTATCGCGAAGTCCTCGCCGAAGAAATACCCTATGAAGCCGGGGAGGTCCTCTATCGCGCGGACCTTCGGCTGGCAGAGGCCGATCACGTCCCGCAGGTAGGCCTCGTCGGGAAGGCCCGCCGGGAAGTAGTTCCTGGCGACGAGGAAGTCCCTGGCGAAGGCAAAGCATTTCCCGGGCTCCATCGCGTGGAGGTAGGTCATGTTCATGTGGGCGAGCTTCTTCTCGTCGAAGCGCGCGTTGCTCTGGTTGACCCCGGGCAGGTCGAAGAGGCGGATAACCTCCTCCAGGGGCAGCTTTTCGCGGTCGTCCTTCGGCGACCAGCCGAGCAGGCACAGGAAGTTGACGAGCGCCTCCGGCAGGAAGCCCCGCTTCTGGTACTCCTCGATGAGCGCTCCCTGGTCGCGCTTGGACATCTTTCCCGGGCCGTTCTGCTTGAGGATGAGCGGGATGTGGGCGTAGATGGGGATCGGAGCCCCGAACGCCTTGAAGAGCTCGGTGTGCTTGCTCGTGTTGGAGAGGTGGTCCTCGCCGCGGATGACGTGCGTCACCTTCATGGCTATGTCGTCCACGACGTTCACCAGGTGGAAGACGGGGTTCCCGTCGGAGCGGACGATCACAAAGTCCTTCTCCTCGGTCCGCTCCACCCTGCCCCGGATCGCGTCCTGGATCACCTGGGGCTCGCCCGAGATCCTGAAGAGGAGGGCGCCATCCTTCTCGTAGGTCCGTCCCGATGCCTTGAGGCGCTCGAGGTATTCCCTGTAGATCGGGGCCCGCTCGCTCTGGCGGTACGGTCCGAATGCGCCCCCCACCCCGGGACCCTCATCCCAGTCGAGTCCCAGCCAGCGCAGGCTGCCGTAGATCAGGTTGAGGAACTCCTCGCTGTTGCGCGACTGGTCGGTGTCCTCGACCCGGAGGATGAACACGCCACCGGTGTGCCGGGCGTAAAGCCAGTTGAAAAGCGCGGTCCTAGCGCTTCCGATGTGGAAGAACCCGGTGGGACTCGGTGCAAAGCGGACTCGGACTTGCGTCATAGGCGGGAGTGAGGATTGCGGCTTGTGATTCGGGCGAGGGACCAGCAAGAACCATCGTGTGACCGCTGTCAAAGCCGCACCCTTGGATCCCGCCGCCCTCGCCGCCCAGTTTCAGGTCGCGGGTGAAAGGGCCGGTTTCCGCCGGGAGGACTACGGTGCGGCGGGGATCTACCCCCTCATGGCGCTCACCCGGCGCGCCCCCGGGCCGAGGCCCAGAATCTACCTCTCTGCCGGCATCCACGGGGACGAGCCCGCCCCGCCGCTCGCCCTCCTCTCGCTCCTCGAGTCGGGCCAGCTCGACGGGCGGGCGGTCTGGTTCCTGTGCCCCATGCTCAATCCCGAGAGCCTCGGGCGCGGGGTCCGCGAGAACGCATCCGGGCTCGACCTGAACCGCGACTACCGGCACCCCGAGGCCCCCGAGGTCAGGGCGCACGTGGCCTGGCTAAGGCGCCAGCCGGGATTCGACCTCGCGATCTGCGTCCATGAGGACTGGGAGTCGAAGGGGTTCTACCTCTATGAGCTGAACCCGGACAACCGGCCGAGCCTCGCGGCGCCGATGATCAAGGCGGCCTCGAAGGTCTGCCCGATAGACACCAGCCCGGAAATCGAGGGGCGGGAGGCACGGGGGGGCATCATCCGCCCGAGCGCCGATCCCCTGGAGCGCGAGAAATGGCCCGAGTCGATCTACCTCCGGGCAAACCACACAAGCCTCTCCTACACGATCGAGACCCCGTCCTCCCTCGCGCTCGAGACACGGGTGGCTGCGCTCAGGGCCGCCCTCTTCGCAGCCATCGACCGCACCCTGGGCCACCACGCCTAACCCGGGGCCTGCGCGGCCGCGCCTGCGTCCATGCCGTGGAGGGTGCAGAAACCCGCCATGTCGTCCGGCAGCGGCGCCTCGAACACAAAGGGGATCCCCGCCGTCCTCAGGTCGATCCGGGCGCAGTGGAGCGCCTGCCTCGGGAGGAGAAGCCGGGCCTCGAGCTCGGGCGTCCATCCCCGGTCGATGAAGTCGAGGTAGAGCCGGGCATCCGGCCCGTAGATCTTGTCGCCCACGACCGGGTGCCCGAGCCACTGCGCGTGGGCGCGGATCTGGTGCTTGCGGCCGGTCTCCGTCGTCACCCGTGCGAGCGTGAATCCGCCTGCCCTGGAGAGCGGTTCAAAGAGGGTCGCCGAGGGCTGCCCTCCCTCGCAGACGGCGGACTTCATGAAGACCGGGCTCGCCGTGTCGGCGCCAAGCGGCTTGTCGACCCTCACCTGCGCCCCCACGTCGCCCGTCAGGATCGCGAGGTAGGTCTTTCCGACCCTGCGGTCCTGCATGGCCGTCTGGAGGCGGCTGGCCATGCGCGGGTCCTTCGCAAGGACGACCACTCCGCTCGTCTCGCGGTCGAGCCTGAAGACGAGGTGCACGGTCGCGAGGCCCGAGCGCTCGCGCGCCGCGCCCACGAGGCTCGACCAAGGCCCGTGCTTTGAGGGGTGGCACACGACGTCCCCGGGCTTGTTTACGACAAGGAGCCGGTCGTCCTCGTGGAGGACCCAGGAGCCGAGTTCCCGGGGCTCGATGATCCGAGCCGGGCCCTGGGCCAGCCTCCGCGGCCAGGCCGAGGCGCGCGGCCCGTCGATTCCGGGCTCCTTCACGATTCCGCCCGCTTCATCCGGTAGCGGGCGAGCGCGATCCTCGCCATGCGCGCGACGAGCGGCTTCGGCAGCTTTGACGCAAGGGCCGCCATGACCTTGTTCTTCCACCCGCTGACGACCATGGAGCGGCCCGCCGCGAGGGCCCGCAGCGACGCCATCACGACCTTCTCGCTCGTCTCCCCGAACATGTTGGGGACCGAGCCCTCCTTGAGGCCGGCGCGCCTGAAGAAGTCGGTCGAGGTCGGCCCAGGGCAGACCGCGAGCGCCGAGACCCCGGTGCCCCGGAGCTCCTCGTTGAGCGCGAGGCTCCAGTGGAGCACGAACGCCTTGGTCGCCCCGTAGGTCGCGAGGAACGGCGTCGGCTGGAACGCGGCCGTCGAGGCGACGGTCATGATCGCCCCGCCCCTGGCCTTAATGACCGGCAGGAGGCTTGCCGTCAGATGGACCACGGCGCGGATGTTCACGTCCACCATTTCAAGGTGCTGGTCGGTGCCGGGTTCCGGAAAACGGCAGTAGATCCCGAACCCGCTGTTGTTGATGAGGAGGACCCTGCCCTCCGGGACCTCCCGCCCGAGGAAGTCCTGGATTTCAAGCAGCGCGCTTAATACCTGCCCCTGGCTCGAGAGGTCGCAGGAAACATGGCGCAGCTTAAGCTTTGGGTTAATTATGTCCGGTTTGCGCCGAGATAGATTGCAAAATGCCAATTCGGGGCGAAGTTTTGCCAACAGTTCGATATATGATTTTCCAATACCGGAAGATCCGCCCGTGATGACGACCGCCGAGAATCCACTAATGGCGGCATCGGGCGAAGGCATAAGATTTTTTCGAAACTATTTTCCGCAGCAGGGACTCACTCTGGCTGCGCAGGTACAACCAAAATCAAAGCCACAGCCATGAACAGACAAAATCATCCGGAACTGATCGTGTCGGGAATTCACCTGGAGTTGACGCCGTCCCTAAAGACCTATGTTCAGGAGAAAGCCGACCGATTGTTCAGGCATGAGGAGCGAATCCTGCGTCTGCGCGTGGAGCTGGAGTGCGACCCGAAGGAGAAATTCGGGACGAGGTTCAAGGCAAAGGGCCATGTCACGATCGACGGGCCGGCGCTCAACGCGTCGGTCGAGTCCGACGAGTGCCACAAGGCGGTTTCGCTCCTGGCCGACAAGCTCGACCGGATGCTCAGCCGGCGGGCGCTGCTCTTCAAGGTCAAGCGCCACCATCCGCACCCGATCGAGCTCGGCACGCCGCTTCCGAAGGCGATCTAGGCTCACCACCTGACCTCGTCCGTGAGCCCCAGCCGGGCGACGAGCTCGGCGGGGGGGCCGTCGAACCTCGCAAGCGGCAGGTTCCCGGCGTATCCGATGTCCTTCATGCCGACAGGGGTCGTGTAGTACCCGGTCACGACCAGGTCCCTGAAGAGGAGGAAGAAGGCATGGGCCGGGGCCATCGCTGAGCCCTCGGGCGCCGCCCGCGCCATGTCCTCGCACAGCGCGTGGCACTGGGCGGCCGCCGCCCCGGCGAAGGGCGTCCCGAATCGCCTCTGGGATTCTCCGTCGAGCCAGGCGAGCCCCTCCAGGACGACCTTCCGGTCGCGGGCGTTGTCGGGATACGGTGCGCTCACCCACTCGTCGATGAAGTCTGTCACCCCGAGGGAGGATGCGCTCGGGGACGCCGCGTCCTCGGGGATCACGATGTCGGAGAGGATGGCGACCTCCCTGCGGAGGGGGTCGGTGAAGGTGAGGTCCCAGTAGTCGCCGGGCTTGTAGGGCTTCATCAGGTCGGGGTCGCTCCCATACCCCGGGCCCCTGGCGGGCGCGGAGGGGGCCGGTGCCGCCCCTCCAAGGCCCCTTGCCCTCAGGAGCGCCACGCCGGCGCCCGCGGCCAGCATCCACTTGATCGCGAGGCGCCGGTCCATCCGGTCGGGGTTCTTGGAATTCACGGTGTTCCTGGGTTAAAGGTTTCCCCGGCGCAGCTCGCCCAGGATCCGGTCGGCGGTGCGCCATGCGAGCGCCATGATCGTCAGGGTCGGGTTCTTGTCGGCATTCGAGGCAAATACGGCGCCGTCGGCGACGAAGACGTTCTTCGCGTCCCAGGTCTGGGACCAGGAATTCGTGACCGAGGCCGAGGCCTTGGCGCCCATGATCGCCCCTCCCACCTCGTGGATGATCGATCCCCCCGGCTCGATCGCCTTCGAGCCGTCGGCGCCGGGCCGGTTGGCGCTCGTGCAGCCCATGGCTGCGATCCAGTCGGCGAAGGTCCTCTGCATGTG
>PLXR01000104.1 GCA_003151495.1 Opitutaceae bacterium | reverse complement strand
TAATCGACGCGCCACCCGATGTTGCGCGCGCGGCAGTCGCCCATCTGGCTCCACCAGGAATAGTGGCCCGGCCCCGGTTCGAAATGGCGGAAGGTGTCGACAAAGCCGTGCGAGAGCAGCTCCGAAAAATTGGCGCGCTCCTCGTCGGTGAAGCCGGCGTTGCGCCGGTTCGTCTTCGGGTTGGCGAGGTCGATTTCCGTGTGCGCGACGTTGAGGTCACCGCAGAACACGACCGGCTTTCCCTTCCTCTCCAGTTTCCGCAGGAAGGCGAGGAAGACCCGGTCCCACTCCGCCGTGCGGTAGGCGTGCCGCGTCAGCCCGCGCTGGGAGTTGGGCTGGTAGACGTTGACGAGCCAGAAGTCGGCGAACTCCAGGGCGAGCACCCTGCCCTCCCGGTCGTGCTCGGCCACCCCGATCCCCAGCCTGACGCTCATCGGCTTCACCCGCGTCAGGACCGCGGTCCCGCTGTAGCCCTTCTTCTCCGCGCTGTTCCAGTGGACCTCGTAGCCCCCCGTCCACTCCACGTGCTGGACGTCGCCCGGGTGGGCCTTCGTCTCCTGGAGGCAGACCACGTCGGCGCCGGCCCCCTCGATGTAGCCGAGGAGGCCCTTCCTGAGGGACGCCCTGACCCCGTTGACGTTCCAGGAGATGATCCTCACCGCTTCAGCGCCAGACCGCGAGGATCGCGCCCTGGACGACGCACAGGGCCACGTCGTGGCCCGCCGTGATGAGGAAGTGCCGGAGCGTGCGCCCCTCGAAGAGGGCGTTCGTCCCCTCGCGCGCGGCGACGAGCCCCGCGCCGACGAGCAGGCCGAGCTCGGCGCCCTTCAGGACCCCCTGCACGCGGTGCGCGGCAAGAAGCGCGGCGAGCGTGAAGGTCGACACGACCGTGCACAGGACCGCGCCCGCCATGACCCTCCCGAAGCGCCCCGAGCCGGCCTTCGCCGACTCGGGCGTGATCTTCATCTCCTCCATCCAGGCCTTCACGAAGAGGAGCGGCGAGTACCAGATCGCCCCGAGGCAGAAACCGAGGAGCGCCACGGCGAGGACTGCGACCGGGCTGAGGGTTAGGATGGCCTGGATCATGGGGCTTGCGGGTCTTCGGGCCTGGACCCGGGGCCGACGATAGGCCCGCCCGCCGCCGACACAACGCGGATTGCGCCGAGCCCCCATGACACGATTGCCTCCACCTTCCGGTTGCCAAGCGCCCCGGCCTGCCAAGACTCCGGGGCCCGGATGCAGGAATTCACGCCCATTCCCCTTGGCACGGCCATACCGGACAGCCCCCACGCCGTCTCGTGCAGCCTGCCCACGATGGCGGCGGTCCGCGGCTACGAGGAGAAGGACCCCGCGGTCGTCGCGAGGCTGACGACCGGTTACCCCAGGTTCGTCATCCACCCCTTCGCCCGGCGGCTGGCGGCCGTGCTCTCCGAGAGGGCCCAGGTCCGGGGAAGGAAGCTGTGGCTCGCCTCCTCGGAGCGGATGGCCGCCGGGCTCCTGGCCCACCTCAGGGCCGCGGGCCCCCAGGGCAAGGGTGCCGCGCCCTTCAAGGGCGAGGGGGTGCACGGCGTCACCCATCCCGAGTCGGCCGAGCTCGCGCTCCGGGCGAAGCTCTACCTCCAGAACATCGGCGGGTTCATCTCCTCGCGCGAGGCCGAGGACCGCCTCGCGGCCATCGGGGCGGGCCCCGTCCCGCACGCCGAGGAGACGGTGGCGGGCGACGCCGCAGCGCAGGTCCTCGGGTGCCTCCGGCCGATGTTCGCGGGCACGGGCGAGGGGGACCTCATGCTGGCCAACAGCGGGATGAACGCGGTCCACGCCGCGTTCCGCGCCGTCAACCTCGTCCAGGCCCGGAGGGGCCGCACGGCCTGGGTGCAGCTGGGCTGGCTCTATCTCGACACGATCGCGATCCTCAGGAAGTTCACGGCGTCGCGGGGGGACTACATCCACGTGCCCGACGTCATGGACCTCGCGGGGCTCGGCCGCCTCTTCGCGGAGCGCGGCGCCACGATCGCCGGGGTCATGGCGGAGGTTCCCACCAACCCGCTCGTCCAGACCCCCGACGTGGCGGCGCTCTCGGAACTCTGCCGCCGGCATTCCGTAACGCTCGTCCTGGACCCGTCGCTCGCCTCGGCGTTCAGCGTGGACTGCCTTCCCCACGCCGACCTCGTCGTCACGAGCCTCACGAAGTACACCGGCAACGAGGGCGACGTCATCGCCGGGCTTGTCGCGGTCAATCCCGCCGGCCCGGACGCCAAGGCGCTTCGGCGGGGCGTAGCGGCCGAGGTCGAAGCCCCGTACCCCCGCGACCTTGCGCGCCTCGCCTCGCAGATCCGCAACACGAGGGCCGTCCTCGACCGCATCGAGGAGAACACGCCCAAGGTGGCCGCGTTCCTCTCCGCCCACCCCCGGGTCGCCTCGACCCACTGGGCCCTCGAGGCAAGGTCGCGCGACAACTACCTGAGGATATCCCGGTCGCCCTCCTCGACCGGGGGCATGATCTCCTTCACCCTGCGCGGGAAGCTGGAGCCCTTCTACGACGCGCTCAGGCTCCCCAAGGGCCCGAGCTTCGGGATGCGCACGACGCTCATCTGCCCGTTCATGTACCTCGCCCACTATGACATGGTGACGACCCCCGCGGGGAGGGCCGAGCTCACCGCCAACGGGCTCAACCCGGACCTGCTGCGCCTCTGCGTGGGGATCGAGCCCGTCGACGACATCATCGCCGCGCTGGGCGAGGCTCTCGGGGCCGGCTAGGGGCCCGTCCATGGAGAGCGACCTGGCGGGCTACTACGCCCGGCGCGCCCCCGAGTACGAGCGCGTCTACGCGAAGCCCGAGAGGCAGGGCGACCTTCGCAGGCTCCGGCAGCTCCTGGGAGGGATCTTCCTGGGGCTGGACGTGCTCGAGGTCTCCTGCGGCACGGGCTACTGGACCGAGGTGATCGCCCCGGGCGCGGGTTCGGTCACCGCGTGTGACGTGAACGAGTCCGTCCTGGAGCTCGCGCGGGCGAAGGACTGGGGCTCCTCAAGGACCGGGTTCCTCCGGGCCGACTCCTACGCCCTGCCGGACCTCGGCAGAAGGTTCTCGGGGGGATTCTCGGGATTCTGGTGGTCCCACGTCCCGAGGGAGAGGCTGTCGTCCTTCCTTGCGGGGTTCCACGCCAGGCTGGCCGAGGGGGCGCGCGTGGCGTTCATTGACAACCGGTACGTCGAGGGGAGCAGCACGGCCGTCTGCAGGACGGACGCCAACGGCAACTCCTACCAGGCGCGCAGGCTCGAGGACGGCAGCCCGTTCGAGGTCCTCAAGAACTTCCCGTCCAGGGACGAGCTCGAGGCGGCCGTGGCCGGCGCCGCGGACTCGGTCGAGGTCACGCTCCTTGAGTACTACTGGATCCTGACCTACCGGACCAGGTGAGAGGCGCCGGGGCGCGTCAGGCGCATGAACCTTGCGCCTAGGACGGCGGCGGCGATGGCGAGGCCCGCGGCCAGGCCGATCCAGATCCCGGCCCCGCCGAGGCTCCCCCGGATCCCGAGCGCGTAGCCGAGCGGGAGCGCGACGACCCAGTAGGCGATGAAGTTCATGACGGCGGGCACCCTCACGTCGGTGAGCCCCCTGAGCGCCGCGGAGTTGATCACCTGGTTGCCGTCGAAGATCTGGAAGACCGCGGCCACCACGAGGAGGAGCGTCGCCACCCGGATCACCTCCGGGTCGGACACGAACGCGGACGCGATCGCGTGGCCGAGGAAGAGGAACACCGCCGTGGAGGCCAGCGCCACCGCCAGGCCCATTCCCGCGCCCCCGACCCAGATCGGCCGGAGCCTCAGGTGCTCGCCGGCCCCGACCGCGGCGCTCGTGCGCATGCCGACGGCCATGGACACCCCGAGCGCCACCATGAAGGTCATCGCCGCGCATGAGAGCGCGATCTGGTGGGCCGCGAGCGGCACGGCCCCGAGCCATCCCATCATGACGGTCGCCGCCGCGAAGGCGCCGCCCTCGAAGAGGAGCGACCCCGAGGCGGGCAGGCCGACGCCGAGCATCCGTGCAAGGCGCTCCCGGGAGAGCGGCGCCATCCAGCGGCGGGGCCACGCGCTGCGCATCGAGGGGTCCCTCCGCAGCCATGCGAAGATGACCATCGGCGCAAGGGTGCGGGAGATGAGCGTCGAGACCCCCGAGCCCGTGAGGCCCAGGCGCGGGGCCCCCAGGTTCCCGTAGATGAGGACCCAGTTGAGGAGGATGTTGAGCCCGACGCCGAGCAGGATGACGACCACCGGAACCCAGGGCCTGCCCATCGACTCCGCGAACTGCCTGAGCGCGAGGTAGGCGAGCACCGGCAGGAGGGAGATCCCGATCAGCATGAAGAACGGGTTCACGACCGCCAGGACCTCCGGCGGCTGGTGGAACATCCCCAGGCGCGCAGACACGAGGGCTATCAGCGCGATCCCCAGCAGCCCCGACACGCCGGCGATGAAGAGCCCGTGCCTGAGGTATTCGCCGGCCTCGTCGTGCCTGCCCGCCCCCTTCGACCTGGAGGCGAAGATGGCCACCGGCGTCAGCAGCCCCACCCCCACGATGAAGAAGACGTTGAAGACGCCGCCCCCGAATGACGACGCCGCCAGGGGAACCGTCCCCACCCTGCCGATCATCACGCTGTCGGTGACGCCCATGAGCATCTGGCTCATCTGCCCGATCACGATCGGCACAGCGAGAAGGAGCGTGGACCTGGCCTCTCTGAGGACTGCCTGCATCGTGGAGTGTTATTGCGGACCGCCCCGCGATGTCCAACGCTACCTTCGATGGACAGACGCCGCGCCGCCTCCCTTGCAATCGCCGCCGCCGTCACAGCGGCGGCGCTCTGGGCCTATGCCTCCCAGCCGAGGCAGGGCCCGTTCGGCCCGGTGGTGCCGCTCCAGGACGGCAAGACGGTCGACTTCTCGGGCGGAAGGCCGGTAATCCGGGACGGCGCCGCCGACAAGGCGGCGATGGACGCCGCGGTCAGGGAGATGGACGAGGCCGGCAAGGCGGTCACCTTCCCCGCCGACCCTCCCCCCAAGAAATAGCCGTCCTCAGCGCGCCGTGCGGACGCGGATCACGTAGCGCCTCGCGGTCGCGTCCGACGCGGTGAAGCGCATGACCTCCGTGGAGCCGCCCGCGATCGAGAGGGGTTGCCATGGCGCCCCGGCGCCCACCTCGACGCCCAGGGCGTCGACAAACACGCACTGGACCAGGACCCGCTCCGGGGCCGCGGCGCTGTTCCTGAGGTTCGCCACGATCTCGAGCCGGCCGTCCCCGAGCGTCCGCTCCTGGAGGCCGGTGCAGCCGACCGCGGCCTCCGCGGCGGGGTCGAGGGCGACGAACCGGTCGGTGTTCTCGACCGTGAACTTGGTCGTCTCCAGGGGGGCCTGCGGCGCGGGCACGGTCCCGCACGCGCACAGCCCGGCGAGCGCGCAGAGCGCGGCGAGGAGGGGGACGTGTTGCCTGGTGGTCATGGGCCGGGAAGTACCTATGCGGTGAGACTGCCCCCCGGCGAGCAAGTTCAGAGTTTCTTTGGGGGGCGGTGCTTGCCCATCCCCCTCCGGACTGCGAGCCTCGGGGCGCCCCCCTTGCGCCATGAAACGCTGCGTCCTAGCCCTAGACCAGGGCACGACCTCCTCCCGCGCGATTCTCTTCGACCGTCGCGGACGCATCATGGCGAGCTCCCAGGAGGAGTTCCGCCAGCACTTCACGGGGCCGGGCTGGGTCGAGCACGAGCCGGGCGACCTCTGGGCGACGACGCTCCGGGCGGCGCTCTCGGTGCTCCGGAAGGCGGGCGTCGGCCGCGGCGGGGTCGCCGCGATCGGGATCGCGAACCAGCGCGAGACCACGATCCTCTGGGACCGGTCGACGGGCCGGCCGCTCCACCGCGCGATCGTGTGGCAGGACCGGCGCACCGCGGGCGCCTGCGCGGCCCTCGAGCGCGCCGGCCACGGGCCCCTCTTCAGGCGCCGGACGGGCCTCCTCCTCGACCCGTATTTCTCGGGCACGAAGCTCGCGTGGCTCCTCGACCACGTTCCCGGCGCGCGCCGGCGCGCGGAGCGCGGCGAGCTCGCGTTCGGCACGGTCGACACGTGGCTCCTCTGGAAGCTCACCCGTGGCCGGGTGCACGCGACGGACGCCTCCAACGCCTCGCGCACCCTCATGGCGGGACTTCGGAGCGGCGACTGGGACCCCGAGCTCCTCGGGATCCTGGGAATCCCGGCGTCCGTGCTCCCGGAGGTCCGCCCGAGCAGCGGGGTCTTCGGAGAGGTCGAGGGGATCGAGGCCCTGCGCGGGGTGCCCGTCGCCGGCATCGCGGGCGACCAGCAGGCCGCCCTCTTCGGGCAGGGATGCTTCCGGCCGGGGATGGCAAAGAACACCTACGGGACGGGATGCTTCATGCTGATGAACACAGGGGACCGGCCGGTCGCCTCGAGGAACCGCCTCCTCTCCACCATAGCGTGGCGGATCGGCGGGCGCACGGAATACGCGCTCGAGGGGAGCGTCTTCGTCGGGGGCGCGGTGGTCCAGTGGCTGCGCGACGGCCTCGGCCTCATCTCGCGCTCATCGGACGTCGAGGCCCTCGCGGCAAGCGTGCCGGACAACGGCGGCGTCACCATCGTCCCCGCGTTCGCCGGCCTGGGCGCCCCGCACTGGGACCCCGCGGCGAGGGGCGCCATCGTCGGCGTCACCCGCGGCACGACCGCGGCCCACCTCGCGCGCGCCTCGCTCGAGAGCATCGCGTTCCAGACGGCCGACCTGATCGGGGCCATGGAGGCCGACTCCGGGAGGAGGATCCGTGAGCTTCGCGTGGACGGGGGCGCGTCCGTCAACGACGCGCTCATGCAGTTCCAGAGCGAGCTCATCCGCGCCGCGGTCGTGAGGCCCCGGGTGACGGAGACGACCGCCCTTGGTGCCGCAGCCCTCGCGGGCCTGGCGGTGGGGTTCTGGAGGGACCTCGCGGAGGTGGCCCTCCTCGCGGGTAGGGACCGGACGTTCCGCCCGCGGCTCAGGCCGTCGGCCCTGAAGGGGATGCGGGCCGGCTGGTCCCGCGCGGTCGGCACCGCCCGGCACTGGGCCGGTTTGTAGCCCGGCCGGCACCCCGGGCACCCGGTCAGGAATTGTGGATTGTATCCGATTTGAAAGGCGCTTTCATAGGCTGAGCCCACCGCGACCATGCACAAATCCATCCGATTTGGCCTCCTGCCTATTGCCCTTGCCATGGTTTCCCCGCTGCGGGCGGACGAGCCCGCGGCGCCGGCGCCCGCTTCCGACCAGGCCTCGATCCGCGCGGACAACAAGCAGCTTTCCGAGGAGCTTGCCGCCGCATGGAAGGAGGCGGAGCACCTGAAGGCCCAGCTCGCCGACGCCCAGGCCGCAGCAGCCAAGAACACGGACGCGCAGGCCGCCGCCGCAAAGGGCGCGGCCGATGTGGCGGACCTCCAGAGGCAGCTCGACGCCGCGAAGGCGCAGCCGCCCGCGGGCGACGCCGGCCAGCTGGCCGACGTCCAGGACAAGCTTGCGACCTCGCTCAGGAGCTTCACGGTGATCCAGGAGGAGAACACCCAGCTGAAGGCCCAGGCGGAGAAGCTCGCCTCCGACAACGCGTCGCTCAGCCAGCAGCTCGACTCCGCGAAGGCCTCCATCTCCTCGCTCCAGGTCGAGGCCGCCGCGACCTCCCAGATCGAGCCCCTTCGCACGCAGCTGCGCCAGGCCCAGGACGAGACGAGCCGCCTCGCCGAGGAGAACGCCCAGCTGAAGACCCGGGTCGCGATCCAGGGGCCCGGCCCCGGCTCCGCGAAGCCCGCGCCCACGCGCCCGGACCGGGCGCCGGCCATGGCCGCCCCGGCGCCCGCAGCCCCGACCCCCGCCCCGCCGCAGCCCAAGACCTATGTCGTCGCGGAGGGTGACACGCTCAACCGGATCGCCCGGAAGTTCTACGGGTCGTCCACGCGCTGGGAGGAGATCCTCAAGGCGAACAAGGGCGTCCTCAAGGACGAGAAGAGCCTCGTCGTCGGGAGCACGCTCACGATCCCCTGAGATGCCCGCGGTCGCCACACAGTTCAACGGCGTCTCCGTGGTCACCAAGGCCAACGTGTATTTCGACGGGAACGTGGTCAGCCACACGATCCTGCTTCCCGAGGGGTCCCGAAAGACCCTCGGACTGATACGACCCGGGTCATTCCATTTCAACACCGACGCCCCGGAGCTCATGGAGATCGTGGACGGGACCTGCCGCGTGGTCGTCGATGGGGCGACCGAGGTCCGCGTGCACGCATCGGGGTCCTCCTTCGAGGTCCCCGGCAAGAGCGGATTCCGGATCGAGGTGGAAAGCGGGCTTTGCCAATACATCTGCTCGTTCCTCGGCTGAGGCCGCTCGGGGCGGCGCTGCTGCTCCTCCCGCTCGCCGCCGCGTGCGGGCCGGGCCTTCCCGACGGGCTGTATGCGGAGATAACGACCCCGCGCGGGGTGATCACCTGCGAGCTCGATGCCTCGAGGGCTCCCCTGACCGTGGCCAACTTCGTGGGCCTGGCCGAGGGCACCCTCGGGCCCTCCCCGCGAAAGCCGTTCTTCGACGGCCTGACCTTCCACAGGGTCGTCCCGAGCTTCGTGATCCAGGGGGGCGACCCCCTCGGCACGGGCGAGGGCGGGCCGGGCTACTCCTTTCCCGACGAGTTCTCGCCCGCCCTCGGCCACGACGCGGCCGGGGTCCTTTCCATGGCCAATGACGGGCCCGACACGAACGGCTCGCAGTTCTTCATCACGCTCGGCCCCTTCCCGCGCCTGAACTACCTCCACTCGGTGTTTGGCCGGACGGTCGGCGGCCTCGACGTCCTCGGGAAGGTCGCCCAGGGCGACGCGATGCGGGTGAGGATCCTTCGGGTCGGCACGGCGGCACGGGGCTTCCGGGCCGACGGCGCCACCTTCGAGCGGCTCCTCGCGGCGACCCCGAAGTTCACCGCGGCCAGGGAACCCGGGCCCACCGCCCACTTTGACGACCCGGACAAGGTCCTTCCCACCGACCCCTCACGGGCCCAATCCCTGAATCTGAGGCTGGCGAACGTGGAGCGTTCGACCGGCGTCCGGATCTACGCCAGGGTGTACGCCCGGTTCGTGCCGGGTGCGCAGGGCGGGAGTCCCGACGCGCTCGCCGAGAGCCTTTCGCGGTCGCTGGGTCTTGCGGACAATGGGGTCCTCGCCCTCCACTTCGCCGACTCAGGCAGCTGGGTTTTCAAGGTGGGGAGGTCTACGGCACCGCGCTTCACCTCCGACGCGGGAAAGGGCCCGAACGCACCCGGCAATGGCCCGCTCGACGCTGCTTTTGCGCGACTGGTCTCAGAATCCCGGGTCAGGGAAGCCCAATATCTGGAGCAGTCCGCACGGCTTTTACCAAATTTTTTACAAATCCCCGGGCAGCGAACCAAAGTGGCAATCGATGCAATTTTGGATGGCATATTGGCTAAAACTGCTCCATGAAAGTCATTTACAACTTTAACGCTTACCCTCAACACCCACCACCATCCCAGAGGCTCCCCGATTCGGTTGGCCGGAGCTGGATTTTTCAGTCCTTATTTATATAGATTTTTACAAATTTTTGCCAACCCTTTGCACATCACGACGATCCCAACGTGATTTCCCAGGCAATAAATGGCACACTCATGGCAGCCAATAGGCGCGGCCATACATCATGAAGCTATCATCCCCTGCCGCTTACCGGGGGTTTACCCTCGTTGAGATAATGATCGTTGTCGTCATCATCGGCCTTCTGGCCACGATGGCGATACCGGCATTTCAGCGGGTTACGAACGCCTCGCAGGACAAGGCTGTCCTCAACAACGCTCGGCAGCTCTCGTCGGCCGCCGACCAATACTTCCTGGAATCGGGAATCTCCACGGCGGCCGTGAGCGACCTGGTGGGCCCGACCCAGTACATCAAGATTCTCAACACGGTGGCGGCCGAGGTCTACCCGGCCGCCTACACCCAGGCCACGACGATCACGGTCAGCAGCGTCGCCGGCACCCGGACGATCACCTATCACATGTAGCCGGGACTGGGCGCGCCCGCGCCCGGGTCCCTCAAGGCCGCGCGGGCCCTCCCTCCATGTCGGGGCCGATGGGGCGGCTCGACGTTCGGCGCCTCGCGGGGCCGGGCCTCGTGTGTTTTTCCAAAATGGCGCATTGCCATCGGGCCCAGTGTGCCTTTGGTCCACAGCAAGACCGATGCGCAGCAAAATCTACCTCGTACTGCTTGGCGTAATCCTCCTGACCCTCGCGATCGTCGTGCGCTCCGGGATGCTGATGAGCAAGAATCCCGGGGAGCCGATCAACTCGGCCATGAGGTCCGCCCTGGCCGAGAACGCCCCGCAGCTCTCCTCGGGGGACGCCTTCGTGATCCGCAGGGACTTCCCCACCGCCTACTCTAGCAAGTCGGGGCTCATGTACGTGAACCGCGATCCCGGCAAGGGCGCCGCGAGCCCGCGGATCGGGGACACCGTGACGGCCGCCTACTCGGGCAGGATGCTCGACGGGACGCCCTTTGACAGCTCGTACACGCATGGCGCGCCGCTGACCTTCCAGCTCGGCGTGGGAAAGGTGATCAAGGGCTGGGACGAGGCGTTCCTCACCATGAGGAAGGGCGGGCGGCGGACCCTCATCATCCCGTATTGGCTGGCCTACGGGGAGGCGGGACGCCCGCCGCTGATTCCGCCCCGGGCGACGCTCGTCTTCGATGTGGAGCTCCAGGACTTCCGATAGGCGTCACTCGTGGATGCGCGTGACCGGCGCGTGGAGCCGGTCGACGAGGGTCGGGTTGAACACCCTGAACCGCGGGTCGAACTCCGCGAACCGGAACTGGGTTGCGGCAAGGCCGGCGGCAAGGAGCGTGCCCTTCGCCAGCGTGCGCACCATGCGGCGCCCCCTTTCCCGCGCCGATGGGCGGCCCTTTGCGGCCGCCGGCGCGGCAGCCTTGCTTTCCAGTTTCTTTGTCATCGTGCGGGCGATCCCCCGAACCTGCGACACGACGTTGCGCGCTTCGTTCCCTAAAGCCCGGCGAAGCCGCCGTTGCGCTTGATCCAGGCCTCGGCCTCGCGCCAGCCCGGGCACACCTCCTCCACGCAGGCCCAGAACCGGCTCGAGTGGTTCATCTCGCGCAGGTGCATGAGCTCATGGTGGATGATGTAGTCCCGCACGAACGCCGGCGTGAGGACGAGGCGCCAGTTTAGGGAGATCACGCCGGCCGCGGTGCACGACCCCCAGCGGGAGCGCTGGGCGCGGACGGAGACCCTTGTGACGTTCATGCGCGTGTGCGCGGCCAGCTCCCACGCGCGCGCGGGGAGCTCGATCTTGGCAAGGCGCAGGAACCGGGCCTCGAGCACCGGGCGCAGGTCGCCCTCCAGGCTAGGGACGCGGAAGACGTCCGCCAGCAGGCACACCGAGGGCCTTGCGCCCGCGACCGCGGGGCGGACCTCGGCGAACTCGCCCCTCCAGAGGAGCCGGGTGCCGAGCGTCCACACCTCCGCTGCGCGGGGCCTGGACCTCTGGCGCTCGCGGGCGCGGTCCAGCCATTCGCGGTGAAGCTCGACGAAGCGCTCGGCCTCCCGGACGGAGCCGCGCGCCGGGATGGTCGCGACCGCGACCCCGTCCCTCCGGAGCGAGAGCCGGTAGTTGCGGGCGCTCGGGCTGCGCCTGAAGAGCACCCCCTCCCTCGGCTTCTCCCCGCCCGCGGGCGGCGCACGGTGGACTCCCGGCGCCGGCGAGAAGCTCCCGAACCAGTCCTGCTGCGTCTCGCCGCTCACCTGAGCTCCTTGTAGAGGATGGCGTTTGGCTTTGGTGTGCCGTCCGGGTCCAGGGCATAGCCTGGGATGCCGCCGACATAGGTGTACCCTAGCGCCTCATAGAAGGCGCGGGCGCCCCCCTTTCCCTCGCTGGTGTCCAGGTGGAGCAGCCGGACGCCCCGCGCGAGGGCGGCGGACTCGGCGGCCGCCATGAGGGCCGACGCGACCCCGCTCCTCCGGTGGGAGCCCAGGACCATCACCTTCTGGACCTCGGCGCGGTGGCGCCCGTTGGCCCGCGACTCAAACGCGACCTGGGCGCTCCCGACCAGGGGCCCGCCCGGCGCGGCGCGCGCGGCGAGGACAAGCCGGTTGCCGGCGGAGGCTTCGGCAAGGACCTTCCGCCAGTAGGCGCGGACCTCCTCCCCGGGGAGGGGCTCGACGAACCCGATGGAGGCGCCGAGGCGGACGCATTCCCCGAGGAGCGCGCAAAGCGCCGACAGGTCCGCGTCCCCGACCGGGTCGGGGAGAACGCCGATGACCAGGGTGCCGTCCAGGGTGCGTTCGTGTCCCACGGGCGATCGTCCGTCAGAGCGTCCTGCGCGCCGTGGGGAAGACGGCGGGGCTCGAGTGGCCCGCGGTGTCGAATGCCTCGACCCCGAAGATGACGTTGTCCTTCGAGACACCCTTGACCGTCACCCGGGTCACCCCCTTCGGCACCTCCATCGAGTGCTCCCACGACGGCGCGGTCGTCTCGCGCCAGACGATCCTGTAGCCGGCGAGGTCCGCCTCGGTCCCCGGTTCCCACCTGAGCGTCGTGTCGTTCTCGAGGCGCGCCGCCTCGATCTGCACCGCCTGCGGGGGGGCCGGCGCGCGGGCCAGGACCGCGAGCGCCGCAAGGTTCACGCGCGCCACGTCCGCCGTGTAGCCGAAGTCCACGTGGTCCGGGGTGTCCCCGTACTTGACCCCCTTCTCCTCGCGCACGTCCTGGTGCTGCCTGTGGTAATCCTCCGCCGGCTCGGTGAACCGGACCGCCGGGTAGCCGCGCTCGAGGAACGGGAGATGGTCCCCGCCCCGCAGGTAGCGGTCCGCCCGGTAGATCACCCGCACCTTGAGCGAGGGGACGTAAGCCTCGGCGATCTCCCGGATCGCGCGGGCGAGCTCGCGGGGCGGCGTGTCGTTCTCGCCACCCGCCCGGAGCAGGGCGAGAAGCCTGTCGTCGGGCGCGGCGGTGGGCGGCACGCCCTGCGCGAAGAGCCGCACCGTCCCCCGGTCGATCGTCCCGTCCTGGGACCTGCTGCTCCCGATGATGTCGTTGTCGAGCATCGCCTCGATGTCCGCGTTGCGCTCCCGGGCGGCCTGGGCCCAGTGCGTCGAGCCGTGCAGCCCCTGCTCCTCGCCCGCGACCGCGAGGAAGACGATGGTCGCGGCGAACTTGTGGTGCGACATGACGTGGGCGAGCTCTATCACCGCGGCGACGCCCGAGCCGTCGTCGTCCGCGCCGGGCGCCGCGCTCGTCGAGTCGAACACGTTCGAGGGCATCGAGTCATAGTGGCCGCTCACGACGAGGATCCGCCCCGCCGGGTCGGGGTCCGTCCCGGGCAGCGTGGCGACGATGTTGGTGATCCCGACCGCGGCGGGGACCCGCGGCGGCGCAGGCGGCTGCTCAAAGCTGTCGAGCTCGACCCGGAGCCGGCCCCCGGACTCCTTCGAGGCCCTCTCCATCTCGGCGTGGATCCACGAGGCCGCACCCCCGATGCCGTCGCCGCTCGGCAACGGGTCGGAGAGCGTGTGGCGGGTCTTGAAGCTGGCCAGGACGAAGATCGACCTCTGGATCCGCTCGGGCGAAACCGCCTTGACCATGTCGCCCACCTCGGGGTCGACCCGGGCATCGCCCCTCGGGGCGTCGGCGGCGCCGGCCCTCGGGGAGAGGGCCGCGGCGAGTAGGATCAGGGCGCTGGCGCGCATCGTAAAAACAGTGAGGGGAGGACCTTTGCGGAGTCAAGGTGCCTGAGGGGCGTCCGCCCTCGCTCCGCGCCCGGATTGCAAAGGCCCGCCCGCCTCCGCAGGATCGCGGCTCCGATGTCCGTCGACGAGTTCAGGAAATCGACCGGGGGAAAGCAGCCGGAGGGCCTGTCCGGCGCGCTCCTGGCTCTGTGGCACGACGCGCGGGGCGACTGGGACGCCGCGCACGGGTCCGCGCAGGCCGGGGAGACCGCCGACAGCGCATGGGTGCACGCCTACCTTCACCGGCGCGAGGGCGACCTCGGAAACGCCGCCTACTGGTACCGGCGCGCCGGCCGGCCCGTTCCGGCATGCCCCACCGGGTCCGAGTGGGAGCAGATCGCGGCGGAGCTGCTGGGGTTGGGACGGTAGCGGGAATCCGCCGTGAATTGGCGGTATTCCCCTGGGAGGCCGGCCAATCTGTGCGCGAGTAGTATTGTCTCCGTCACCCGCTCTCGCCGCGAGTGCCGGCGAGCGTGCACAGGCTGGCCTGACAACCCCGACCGGCAGACCCACGAGGCGGCGGAAACCAAAGCACGCCCTCCGGTGCGACGGGGGTCCGCCAGCCCAAGCTAGCCCGCAACCTCCTTGCGCAACCAGAGCTGGCCGCCTCCCCCAGCGGCGCACATCGGCATGTGCTCACGGAGGAACTCGTGGTGCTCGTTGAACATCAATGCGGAGGAAAACATGACCTTGAAGGCCTTGTTGTACATCAGGAAGGCGCGCAGGACATACAGCTCGTTCCAAGCCCGCCCCTCGTCGAACCACTGGCGTGGGTACTCGAGGTTGCCGGTGACATCGTGGATGTGAATCCAGACCCCGGGCTTGAGCGCCGGAAGGACTTTGAAAATGAGGTGGTTCACGTCGCTGCCAACCTTGGCGACATGCGAGGTGTCGATGAGAAGGATATCGTTGGCACCCAATGACTCGAAGGCTTCAATCGGGACATCCTGGACGGGTTTCTCAATCAGTGTCGCACGGCAGACCTCGCCCGCAAAGAGGAGGCGGCGGAACTGGGCCAAGTCCGGATCGATGAAGGTCAGGGCCAGCTGCCCTGAAAAAAGCACGTCATTGAGGTCAAGGATGGCGGCTGAGCTGAATCCACAGCCGACCTCGACCACGCGCCTGGGCTGAAGGCGCCGCATGACGCAGTAGAGCACGAAGGCGTCGTACGGACCGTACGAGGGGTTCGCGAGGTGGAACCGCCGTCCGGCTGCCGCCGATTCGGGGAACGGAAGTTCAGGGTAGTAGGCGGCGAATTCCTTGAGAATCGCGAACTGGCCGTCCTCATTGAGATCGATGGCTGGGAACGGGGGCCCGAACCCCCCACGGGAGAAGGCCGCAGCCACCTCCCCTTCCGACGGGAGGGGCGAGTAGAAATGTCCGGGAGGGCAGAATCGCGTCCATTCGGCCATCTTGGCGCGCATTTCCCGGTTCTCGGATCCCAGGCGATCCTGATCCTCCCGCAGCTGGACGAGCGATTGCTCCAGTCCCTTAACAAACCGGAGCCTGCGAACCAGATCTGTGAGTAAATCCATGGAGGGCGGCCCTGGTAGACCAGTGGAACCCGGCCAAAATCGCGATGAATAACCGGGCAATCCGCGCGAGCATTCTCCTCCAATCCAGATTCGCGTTTCAAACTGAGCCCCCACCCGCTGAATCCCGCCCTTGACACCCCCCCTCAGGTAAGGCACCTCAGTCAACTCTTAAACGCCACGATACCATGCAACCCACCTTCCGCCCGCATCGCAAGAAACGAGCCCGCAAGATCGGATTCCGCGCCCGCAAGTCCACGCGCGGCGGCCGCAAAGTACTCACGTCCCGCCGCCGCAAGGGCCGTAAGCGGCTGACAGTCGTTTGATTCTGGGAATCGCCGTCCCCATGCGTCTCCGCCCTGGGCAGCACCTTCGGCGCCAGAACGACATCCGCGACGTGCGCCAGCAGGGCAAGCGGATGGACTGCCGGGCCTTCACCCTCTGGTGGCTTCCGAGGGCCGGGGACGCCCCCCTGCGCCGCGCATGCTTCGTCGCCTCGACCCAGGCCGTCGGGAAGGCCGTGCTCCGCAACCGGGCGAAGCGCCGCATGAGGGAGATCTTCCGGCGGCGCCAGGACCTCCTTCCCCCGTCGTGCGACCTGCTGCTGGTCGCTCGCTCCCTGGTCAACACGTGGCCGCTTCCCCAGCTCGACCGGGCCTTCGCCGACGCCTGCGGGCGCATGGCGCCGAGCCCGTCGCCCCTCTGCCCATGACGCGACGCGAGGAGCCATCGCCCCGCCGGGCGCCCGGGATCGCCGCATCCGCCGCGATCGGGCTGATCAGGATCTACCAGCACACCGCCTCCCCGGCCCTGCCGGTGATCCTGGGGCCGTCGTGCGGGTGCAGGTTCTATCCGACATGCTCCCACTACGCCGCCGAGGCCGTGGGGACCCACGGGATCCTCTTCGGCTCCTATCTCGCGGCGCGCCGCATCATCAAGTGCACGCCCCTGCATCCGGGCGGAATCGACCCCGTGCCGCCGGCCCCGCGGTAACCCGAACACCCTCGTGGACAAAAAGAACACATTCATAGGCGCCCTCCTCTTCGTAGCGGCGTTCTTCGTCCTCATCTACAGCCAGAAGTTCGCGCCCCAGCCCGCGGCCCCGGCCGGGGCCAGGATCGAGCCCGCGGGCGCGCCCGCCGCCCCCGTCTCCCCTGCCGCGGCGCCGGCCGCCCGCTCGCTCGCCGACGAGCCGACGTTCACGACCGCGCAGGCGGACCTGTCGGGCGCCAGCGTCACCCGGCTCGTCAACAGCTTCGTCGAGGTGAACTTCACGGACGCCGGCGGGGCGATCCGCAATGTCGCGTTCCGGAAGTACCCCGCCGAGATGGGCCGCACCGACCCCTTCATCTTCAACGAGCTCCACGCGAGCCCGATGATGGCGTTCATCGGCTTCCCCGGCCTCGACCGCGAGACCCGGTACCAGCTCGTCTCCCGCTCGGACACGGACATCGTGTACCGCGCCGTCCTCGAGAACCGGGTGGAGGTCACCCGCCACTATGTCGTCTCGCCCGACAAGGGCGCGGGCACCGACCCGTACCTGATCCGCTGCGAGACCACGCTCCGGAACCTGACCGACGCGCCCTATGCCCCGATGCGGGTTGCGCTCTCTATCGGCACCGCGGCCCCCAGCAACCTGCAGGACAACGGCCTGCAGCTGAAGTCCGAGTACTCCAACGGCAAGGACCAGATTCTCTTCGCGCGCTCGTCGCTGGAGGGGGGCGGCGGCTTCCTCTGGATCGGCGCCAGCGCCCCCAAGTCGGTCATCCAGAGCTCGGGGCCGATCGTCTGGGCGACGGTGAAGAACCAGTTCTTCGCGGCCATCCTCACGCCCGACGAGGCCGCGTCGGGCCTTGAGACGCGCAGGATCAAGCTCCTCGAGCAGCTCCCCGACGCCGACAAGCGCGCCTACGGCGTGACGGCGGCGGTCGACTTCGACGTCGCCTCGATCCCCGCCCACGGCCAGGCGACGATCTCCGGCAACTTCTACGTGGGCCCGAAGGAATACCCCAGGCTCTCGAACACGGACGTGTTCCGCAGGGACGAGGACCGGGTCATGGACTTCGGCTGGGCGATCTTCAGGTTCTGCGCCGCGCTGCTGGTGACCGTGATGACCTGGTACCACAGCTGGACCGCGAACTGGGGCATCGCGATCATACTGACGACGCTCTCGCTCAAGGTCCTCTTCCTCCCGATCACGCTCGCGCAGTCCCGCACCTCGAGGCGGACCCAGAAGGTGATGCCGGAGATGAAGCTCATAAAGGAGAAGTACAAGGACAACCCGCAGAAGCTGCAGGCGGCGACGATGGAGCTCTACAAGAAGCACAAGATCAACCCGGTCGCGGGGTGCATCCCGATGCTGCTCACGATCCCGTTCTTCTACGGGTTCTTCCGGATGCTCCAGAGCGCGGCCGAGCTCCGGTTCGCCCACTTCCTGTGGGCCCACGACCTCTCCGCCCCCGACACGGTGGGCTCGATCGCGCTCCCGGTCATCGGGGTGCTCGCCATCAACATCCTCCCGCTCCTGCTCGGCGTGGTGAACTTCGCGCAGATGCACGTGACGCCCCAGCCCGCGGTCGACAACGCGCAGATGAAGATGATGAAGTTCATGCCGATCATGTTCGTCCTCTTCTACTACAACTGGTCGTGCGCCCTCTCCCTCTACTCGACGATCAACGGCCTGTTCACGATCTGCCAGCAGCTTGTCGTGAACCGCGTGCCCGACACGGAGGACACGGTCCCCGTCCGCACCGGCAAGCCCACGAAGAACGTCACGCCCCGAAAGGGCTGACCCCGGCGGTTCCCCGGCGATGGCTGGCCACAACAAGTGGGCGAAGGTCAAGCGGACCAAGGCGGTCCTCGACGTCCGCCGGGGCAAGGTGTTCAGCCGGCTCTCGCGGGAGATCACGATCACGGCCAGGTCCGGGGGCGGCGACCCTTCGGCGAACCCGCGCCTGCGCACGCTCATCCTAAAGGCGCGCGACGCGAACATGCCCGCCGACAACGTGGAGCGGGCGATCAGGAAGGGGACGGGCGAGCTGGCCGCGAGCGTGATCGAGGAGCTCACCTACGAGGGCTACGGCCCGGGCGGCNNGCCGCGACGGAGGACGCGCTGGTCGAGCTGGCGCTCGAGGCGGGCGCCGACGACGTGATCACGGCCGAGGAGGGGTTCGAGGTCCGCTGCGACCTGCACTTGTTCGACAGGGTCTCCCACGCCCTCGAGTCGAGGGGGATCAGGCCCGCGAGCGCCGAGATCGCCTACATCCCGACCTCGACCATTCCGGTGACCGACGCGGCGGTGGCGAGGGAGCTGGTCAAGTTCCATGACGCGCTCGAGGAGATAGACGACGTCCAGGAGGTGTTCTCGAACGAGGAGATGGACGAGGCGGTGAGCGCGGCGGCCCACGCCTAGGCCCGGCGGCCAGGGCGTCATAAAGGCTGCGGCGCCTTGCGTAGGCCCGCCCGTCTGGTTGAATGCCCCGCACAATGCACGACGACGCACAGGCGCGGAGCGCGCCCGCACCCGGCCCCCGGCACCTCGCCGCGGACGACGTCGGCATTGTCCGGCCGCGGGACTTCACGCACCCCGGCCCCTTCGCATTCCAGAGCGGGCAGACGATCCAGGGGTTCACGCTCAGGTACGAGACCTACGGCGCGCTCAACGCGACACGGGACAACGCGGTCCTGGTCTGCCACGCGCTCAGCGGGGACCACCACTGCGCCGGCTGGCACACGGAGGCCGATCCCAAGCCCGGGTGGTGGAACAACCTGATCGGCCCCGGCAAGGCGGTCGACACGAGGAGGTTCTTCGTCATCTGCGCCAACGTGCCCGGCGGGTGCCAGGGCTCGACGGGGCCGAGCTCCACGGACCCGGCCTCGGGCCGGCCCTACGGGACGCGGTTCCCCTTCGTGACGATCAGGGACATGGTCCGGGCGCAGAAGCTCCTCCTGGAGCACCTCGGGGTCGACGAGCTCCACGCGGTGCTGGGCGGCTCCATGGGCGGGATGACGGCCCTCCTCTTCGCGATCGAGTACCCCCTGTTCACGAGGAGGCAGATCATCATGGCCTCGACCGCGAACGAGAGCGCCCAGGCGATCGCCTTCAACGAGGTCGG
>PLXR01000059.1 GCA_003151495.1 Opitutaceae bacterium | reverse complement strand
CCCGAGGCGTGGATGTGGTACCACAGGGTCGTCGGCAAGAAGCGCTGCCCGATCGTGGACACCTGGTGGCAGACGGAGACCGGGATGATCATGGTAACTCCGCTGCCCGGGATCACGCCCACGAAGCCGGGCTCGTGCGCGGTCCCGTTCTTCGGCGTCGTCCCGAAGGTGCTCGACGAAGCCGGCCATGATGTGCCCAAGGGCAGCGGCGGCAGGCTCTTCCTCGCGAAGCCCTGGCCCGCCATGCTGCGCACCCTCTGGGGGGACGACGACCGATTCAAGCGCCAGTATTGGAGCGAGCTGCCGGGATTCTACTTCGCCGGGGACGGGGCGCGCTTCGACAAGGACGGCTACCTCTGGGTGGTCGGCCGGATCGACGACGTCCTCAACGTCTCCGGACACCGCATCGGAACCGCAGAGGTCGAGAGCGCGATCGTGTCGCACCCCTCGGTCGCGGAGGCCGCCGTGGTCGGCCGCCCCGACGACCTGAAGGGACAGGCGCTGGTCTGCTTCGTGACGCTCAAGAACGGGATCGAGCCCTCGGCCGAGCTCAAGGAGGTGATCAGAGCCCACGTGGCGAGGGAGATCGGCTCGCTCGCCCGCCCGGATGACGTCCGATTTGCGGCGGGCCTCCCAAAGACCCGCAGCGGGAAGATCATGAGGCGCATCCTCAAGGAGATCGCCGCCGGGGGCACGGTCAAGGGCGACACGACGACGCTCGAGGACTTCACCGTAGTGGCGACACTCCAGGCCGAGGAGTGAGGCGGATCCGACACCTCAAGTACCTATGGTGAAGATGGTTGCGCCAAAAAAACGGGCGCGGCGAAGGGAACCATGCGCAACCCTTCGTGTACTATGTCCGTCAGACCAAACCCTATGAACAATAAGTCGATTCTGGCCCTCACTACCGCCGTCGCGCTCTGCGCCGGGTGCGTCGGCACGGGCCCCAACACCGAGAATGGCGCCGTCACAGGCGGGGTCCTTGGCGCACTCGCCGGAGCCATCATTGGCAACAACAGCGGGGGCCACAACGGGGCCGCCGGCGCGCTGATCGGCGGCATCGCGGGAGCGGTCGCCGGCGGGACGATCGGCAATTCCGTCGACCATCAGAACGGGACGATCTACCGCTCCGAGTACGAGGCCACGACCAACGTGGCGGTCCCCTCCGTTCCGCCCGAGCCCCCGTCCCAGTCGGAGCTCCAGACGGCGCAGCCGACCCCGTCTGCAGTTTGGATCTACGGATTCTACGACTTTGACGGGTACCGCTACAACTGGGTCCCGGGCCACTGGGAGATCCCACCCCCGAGCAGCGTTGCCTTCGTGCGCCCGCACTGGCGCTACCGCGGCGGGGCCTACGTGTACGTCCGCGGCTACTGGAGATAGGAGTCCCCGCCCGCTCAGTCGCTCCGGAGGGCGGAGATCGGATTGATCCGGGTCGCGCGCCGGGCGGGCAGGTAGCACGCGATGAGCGCGACGGCGATGAGGACGGCCGTCATCGCGGCAAGGGTGGCGGGTCCGCCGCCGGAGACGGCCGGCAGGATCGAATTGAGCATGCGTATGATGCCCGCGGCGCAGGCGAGCCCGATCGCGGCCCCGACGAGCGCAAGGACCATGCCCTGCTTCAGGACCATCCACACGACCTCGCGCGCCTGTGCCCCGAGCGCCATCCGAATGCCGATCTCCGGGGTGCGCTGGGCGACCACGTTCGCAATGACCCCGTAGAGGCCGACAGCCGAGAGCGTGAGGCCCAGCAGCGCAAATGCGCTCAGTATCCGGCCCGCCAGGGCGAGGCCGCCTGTGAAATGCTGGATCGATTCGGTCGCCGTGTGCAGCGAGAACACGGGCTGGTCGGAGTCGATTCCCGAGACGGCGCTCCGGAGCGCGGCTCCCACGGCCGAGGGCGGTGCGGAGCTGCGCACCGCGAGGCTAAGGTAATGGGCCGTGTTCCCCGGCACCTGGGCCAGGGGCCTGTAGGCCTGGAAGGGTGTGTCCGCGGGCCTGAAGACCTCGACCAGGGCCCGGATGTCCGCAACGACTCCGACCACGACCCTCCAGTCGGGGTTGGCCGGGTCCGGGTCGCCGATCCGCTTGCCGATCGGATCCTGGCCCGGCCACATCGTCCTCGCCATCGACTCGTTGATGATCACGACCTGGGTCCTGCCCTGGCGGTCGGCGTCGTTGAAGGCCCTCCCGCGCACGAGGCGTATCCCGACGGCGGAGAAATAACCCGAGGTGACCGGGTTGTAGTAGGTGAGCGGTTCCTTGCCCTCCTGCGCCAGGGGCCGGCCCTCGACCGCGAAGTTCCCCGAGGACCAGAATCCGGCGATCGGGAGCGTGGCCGAGATCGAGGCGCCCTCGACGCCCGGGAGCCCGGCCATCCTCGCCTCGAGCTTGTCGAAGAAGGCCCGGCACTGCTCGTCGGTGGCGTAGTTCGCGTTGAAGGGGATCGTGAGGCTCGCCGTGACGAGCCCCTCCGGCCTCCAGCCCATGTCGGATTTGACCAGCCTCTGGATCCCGTTCACGAAATGGCCCGCCCCGCCGAGGAGCACAAGCGCGAGCGCCAGCTCGCAGACGATCAGCGCGTGCCTCATGCGGTGCCTCGAGCGGCCGGCGGTGGACCCGCGGCCGCTCTGCTTGAGCGCCGAGTTCACGTCGGCGCGGGAGGCGATCATCGCCGGCGCGGTCCCGAAGATCACCCCGGTCGCCACGGCGGCCGCAAGGTTGAATAGGAGCACGGGGCGGTTCACGGGTAGGTCGAAGCCGGGAACCTCGGTGATCGTTATCTGGGAGCCCAGGTACCGCGTGGCCCATAGGGCGACGAAGATCCCGACGGTGGCGCCGAGGAGCGAGAGCAGCAGGCTCTCGACGATGAACTGGCGCATCAGCTGGAGGCGCGACGCCCCGAGCGCCATGCGCAGCGCGTGCTCGTGGAGGCGGTCTGCTGTCCGGGCAAGCTGGAGGTTGGCCAGGTTCGCGCACGCGATCAGGAGCACGAATCCCGACAGTCCCATGCAGAGCCAGATGATCTTGGTCGTGGTCGGGTCCTGCCGGACGCTGTCCCAGGGAACCAGGTTCACGCTGTTCTGGGCGTTGGTCTCAGGATGGTCGTGCTCGAGGCGCGCGGCGATGGCCGCCATCTCGGCCTGGGCCCTGGCCATCGAGACGCCAGGCTTCAGGCGGCCGACGGCCTGGAGCCAGTTGTTGTTGCGGATTTCCCAGGTCTTCGCGTCGTAATTGAGCGGCTCCCATACGTCGACCCGGCCGAAGTACATGGGCTCCTCATAGATCGCCGGCATTACGCCGACGACGGTGACCGGGGCCCCGTCAATCCGGAGGACCTTTCCGATGACGGAGGAGTCCCCGCCGAAGTGGCTGCGCCACAGGCCGTCGCTGATGAGCGCGACACGACCCGTCCCGGCCTGATCCTCCTTTGGCGTGAAGAGTCGCCCCACGACCGGGGAGACCCCGAACTGGGTGAAGAACTCCGCCGAGGCCGTCACCGCCGCCAGGCGTTCGGCCGGCTGGCCGGGCTCGGCGAGGTTCACGCTCGCCCAGGTGTAGGCAGCCATGCTCGAGAAGGACGTGTTCTGGTCGCGCAGGTCCTTGAAATTGGCCGGCGAGAACGGCCATGTCTGGGACTGGGGGGCGGTGCGGAATACCGAGATGAGGCGCGCCGGCTCGGGAGCCGGGGACTTCTTCAGGACGATCGCGTTCAGCACCGTGAACATCGCCGTGTTGGCCCCGATCCCCAGCGCCAGCGTGGCAAGGGCCACCCCCGTGAACCCGGGGCTCTTCACGAGCTGCCGGAAGGCGAACCTGATGTCGTTGAGCATGGGCGGTGCGCTCCGGGGCCTCAGCTCTTCTGGGCGGCGCTCTCCTCGACGACGCGGCCGTCGAAAAGGTGGACGGTCCTGTCGGCGTGGCGCGCGAATCGGGTGTCGTGGGTCACCATGAGGATCGTGGAGCCCGTCCGGTGGAGGCTCTGCAGGAGCTCCATCACGGCGTCGCCGTTCTTGGAGTCCAGGTTGCCCGTCGGCTCGTCCGCGAGGAGGACGGCGGGCTGGCCCGCCAGGGCTCGGGCGACGGCGACGCGCTGCTGCTGGCCGCCCGAGAGCTGCGAGGGGACGTGCTTTGCGCGGTGCCCCATCCCAACCTTCTCCAGGGCCTCCTCGACGCGGGCCCTGCGGTCGCTTGCCGGCATTCCACGGTAGGTGAGCGGGAGCTCCACGTTCTCGTAGACGGTCAGGTCGCCGATCAAATTGAACGACTGGAAGATGAAGCCGATCTCGCGGTTGCGGATGCGGGCCCTCTCGGCAGGGGTGAGCCCCTGCACCGGTCGGTCATTGAGGATATACGATCCGTCGGTTGGCGTGTCGAGGAGGCCGAGGATCGAGAGCAGTGTCGACTTGCCGCAGCCCGAGGGCCCGGCGATCGCGACGTACTCGCCCTTGGTGATCTCAAGGTGGATCCCCGAGAGGGCGTGGGTCTCGACCTCGTCGGTCAGAAACACTTTGGTGACATTGTCGAGCTTCAGCAGGGTCGGTGGCATGGGTTTGGTTTCCTGTTTTATTTGGGTCTAGAGTTTTCGGGAAGGTGGCGTTGCCTAGTCCTGGCGCAGGGCGGCGACCGGCTCGACACGCGTGGCCCGAAGGACCGGTGCAAGGCAGGCGCCGAGCGAGACGAGGGCGAGGAGGAGGGGCGCAAGGACCAGCATGGTGGGATCGGTGGGCGCGGTGCCGAAGAGCACGCCGGCGACGAGCCGGCTGAGCGCAAGGTAGCCTGCGATGCCGAGCGCGATGCCGTAGGCGGCGAGGACAAGGCCCATCCGCAGGACGAGCGCCGCGATGTCGCGTGGCGTGGCGCCGAGCGCCATGCGCACGCCGAACTCGGTGGTCCGCTGGGCCACGGAGAAGGTGAGGACGCCGTAGACTCCCAGCATGGCGAGGACCGCGGCCAGCGCCCCGAACACCGACAGGAGTACGGCGGGCGTGCGCCTGGGCTGCGCGGCATCGTCCATCCTCCGGTTCATGGTCTGGACGTCGGATACGGGTTGCGAGGGATCCGCGATGCGGACCGCCTCGCGAAGCGAGGCCGCGAACGCCGCCGTGTCGCCCTCAAATCGGGCGACGAACGAGAGGCGCGCCTGGGGCTTCTGGGCGATCGGGAAATAGAGGGTCTCCTTGTCGGACTTCTCGTCGAGGGTGCCGTTCTTCACGGTCGCCACGACGCCGACCACGGTCCACGGGTCCTTCGCCCCGTCGGGGATCACGCGCTTGCCGATCGGGTCCTGCCCTTTCCAGTAGCGGTCGACCAGCAGGCGGTCGATGACGACCACGTGCTGGGACTTTGCCGTGTCGGTGTCCTCTATCCAGCGGCCGCGCTGAAGCGTGAGCCCAAGGGCGCCCAGGTAGCCCGGGTCCGCCGAGCAGAAAAGCGCGTGGAGCGCCGGGGCGCCGTCCGGGAGGACGATGTCGGGGCTGGCGTACGTCGCCGAGTTGAACGCCGCCGAGAAGGGAAGGAAGTCCGAGGCCCCCGCGACCTTCAGGCCGGGGGTGGCCGATAGCCGCGCGATCACGCTGTCGTGGAAGGCGACGATCTTCTCCGGCGAGTCGTACTTGCCGGCGGGCAGGGTGACGCTCGCCGAGATGACTCCGCCCGGGCTGAATCCCGGGTCGACCTCCTGGAGCCGCACGAAGCTTTTGATCAGGAGGCTGGCCGTTGAGACCAGCATCACGGCGAGCGCGATCTCGGAGACGACAAGGACCGCGCGCAGGCGCTGGGTGCGCCGCCCGGCGGTGCCGCGCGCGCCGGCCTCCTTCAGGGAGGCGGAGGTGTTGCCCCGGGAGGCAGACCAGGCCGGCAGCGAGCCGAAGGCGAGCCCCGTGAGGAGGGCGCACCCGAGGGTGAAGAGGAAGACCGTGGGATCCAGGCCGATTCCGAACCCCCGGGGCAGCGACGAGAGCCCGAATCGCTGGAGGCCGGCAATGCTCCATTCTGCCACAAGGAGCCCGAGTATCCCGCCCGCCAGGAAGAGGACGAGGCTCTCGGCGAGGTGCAGTCGCACGAGCCGGGTCCTGCTGGCGCCAAGGGCCGAGCGGATCGCCATCTCCTTCTCCCTGCCGACGGCCCTCGCGAGCAGGAGGCCTGCGACGTTGGCGCACCCGATCAGCAGGGCGGTCGCAACGCCCGCCTGGATGAGCCAGAGCATGCCCCGCACGTTGCGGACATTGGATTCAAGGAAGCCGATGGAGCGACCGCCGAATCCGCTGTTCTTCCAGAAGTTCCTCGCCTCGGGGAGGCGCGCCGCGTTCAGCGCCTGGATCCGGTCCAATTCGCGCTGCACCGAGTCGATTGAGGCGCCCGGCGAGAGCCTTGCGATCATGGTCGAGTACTCGTTGCCGCGCTCGTCATCGCTGCGCTGCGCCGGCGTGAAGGCGAAGGGAACCCAGACCAAGTCCTTGGGCGTCGGGAAGTAGAACGATTCAGGCATCACGCCGAGGACTGTCACCGGCCGATCGTTGAGTCGGATCACGCGGCCGACCACGGAGGTATCGGCCGCATAGTGTGACCTCCAGAAGGCATTGCTGAGGACGACCGTGGCGGGCGCGTCGGGCTTCGCGTCCTCGTCCGTGAACACGCGTCCGAGTGCGGGGACGCTCTGGAGCGTCGAGAAGAGGGAGGGGGTCGTCCTGACCGCGGCTATCATCTCGGGATCCGCGGCGCCGGCCAGGTTGAGGCCCATCTGGTTGTAGAGGGCGCTGTCGGAGATTCCGGGCATCGCCCGCCTGTCGAGATAGTCGGGTATCGAGACCGCCGCCCTCGGCAGGTTCATCTGCGGATAGGTGTTGTAGACGTAGGCAAGGCGCTCGGAGCCCGGCCACGGGTAGGGCTTCAGGAGGATGGCATTGATGACGCTGAAGACGGCACTGTTCGCGCCGATGCACAGCGCGAGTGTGGCCACCGCCACGAGGGTGAACGCCGGGGCCTTAAGGAGATTGCGGACCGCTATTCGAAAGTCATTCACGCCTAGTTGAGCTTAATGCGGTCGTGGGTATCGAACTGGGAGGTGTCCGAGAGGATCACGCGGTCACCCGGCTCGAGGCCCTTGACGATCTCGATCGAATTCACGGAGCTTCTCCCGAACTGGACCGGGGTGCGGCTCGCGTAGACCCCGTCGGCATCCAGCCTGAATATGTTGGTGGTCTGGTGCTCCTGGCCGAACGTGGGGCGCCCGACGAAGATGACGTCATCCAGGTGCTCGAGCTCGACGACCCCGTCGACCGAGAGGTCCGGCCGGGCGCCGTGGGGAAGCTCGCCCTTGAGCGCGACCTCGACCGTCACCGTGCCGTTCTGGACCGAGGGGGCGACCCGCGACACCGCGCCGTTGGCAATGCCGTTGCGCGTGTCGATCTCCGCGACCTGCCCGATCAGGACGTCCTTGGCCTGCGTCTCGGCGACCTGGATCTCCGCCTTGAGGCGCGTGGGGTCGGCGACGCGGGCCAGGTTTGCGCCGGGCTGCACCTGTGCGCCCACCTCCACGGGGACAACCTGGAGGATGCCCTTCATTCCCGCGCGGACATTGAGGGCGTCGGCCTCGGCGAGCTTCAGCTTCGCCTGCGCCCGCAGGCGGTCGACCTCGGCCGCCTTCACCGCGAGCTGCGAGACGACGGAGTCCTTGGAGAAGGCGTAGCGCTTCTGCGCGATCGAATCGAGCTCCTCGGCCTGCTGCGCCGTCACCTTCGAGAGCCTCAGGTCGAGCTCGGAGACAAGCCCGTCCTTGAAGAGCTGGTCGTTCACCTCCGCGCGGAGCCGGCTCTGCTCGAAGCTCGCCCTGGCGTTGGCCGCCTCGGACTCGGACTGGAGGACGTCCCTCTGGACCTGGACCTTGAGGTTGGCCAGGTCGGCCTCGCCGGCCTTCAGCTGCGACTCGGTGTCGAGCGCCGCCTGCGTCACATCGGGGTTGCTGAGGATGAGGATGACGCTGTCCGTGTCGACCGGGGCGCCGGGCAGCAGCACGATGCGCTCGACCCGGCCCTGGGTGCGCGCCGCGATCCAGCGGATGTCGACGGGGACCAGCGTGCCCGGCCCGTGGACCTGGCGCACCATCGGGCCCCGCTTTACCGCCTCGACCCAGACGAGGCTCTTGTCGATCGAGGGGACCGCGGGCTTCAGGCGCCCGAGGAGGACGGTCACGGCGATGAGCGCGGCACCGATGGAGCCCCCCACGATGAGGCGCTTCCGGAGTTTTTCTTTAGCCTGTGATGGGCGCTGGATATCCATGGATCGACCCTCTCAATTGCAGAGCGTGTGCCATCTTGAATTTAAAATCTTAAAGCTATAATAATAAACATGTAAGGATGTTTGTGGCACCCCCCAATATCACGCCCATAAACCGCTAACGGGAAACCGCTGTCCCGAAAATGGGAAAGCCCGAAAGGGCGCCGTCAGGCCGCCTTCATCGGCAGGCGCAGGATCGCGATGCAGCCCGACCGGTCGTCGCGGTTGTACAGGGCGAGCGAGCCTCCGTGGTTCTCGGCTATCTGCTGGCAGAGAACGAGGCCGATGCCGGAGCCCTCGGGCTTGGTCGTGAAGAACGGGACGAAGAGGTTGCCGGACTCCTCAATCCCCGCGCCGTTGTCCTCGACCCAGACCTCGACGGCCCCGCGGGCGAGGCGCCACGAGACCCGGACGGCCGCGGAGGCCGGGTCGGGCGACGCCTCGACGGCGTTCTTGACGAGGTTGATGATCGCCTGCTCGACCTGGGACTCGTCGGCCATGAGCTCCACCGCGGGGCCGGGCTGCACGAGCACGTGGGCGCGAAGCTCGAGCGCCGAGGCCCTATGGAGAAGCGTGGCGAGGCTGAAGGCCGCCGCCTGCGGCGGGGGCAGCCGCGCGAGGCGGGTGTATCCCTGGAGAAACCGCTCCAGGGTCTCGGCCCTGGAGGCGATGATCCCGAGCCCCGAGAGCATGTCCTGCTCCCAGTCCGGAGCGCGGGGGCTCTTCTCCATCGCCGTGCGCAGCGTCGCCGCGATCGACTTTATGGGGGCCAGGGAGTTGTTGAGCTCGTGGCCGAGCACCCGGACAAGGCGCTGCCACGAGCGCAGCTGCTCCTCCCTAAGCGGGCGGCTCAGGTCGCCGAACACGACAAGCTGATGGGGTCGACCGTCCTGGCGGAACGAGGAGCGGCGCATGCTCCAGCGCCCGTAGGCCCGGGGGAGGGCTGTCGGCCCGAGGATCCTGTTGGGCTCACCCTCGAGGCAGTCCTCCAGGCCGATCGCCTTCGCCTCCCTGCCTATCAGGCGCTCGGCGACCTGGCCGAGGAGCACCTGGCCGGCGGGGTTTACGAGCCGCAGGATCCTGTCGGCGTCGAACGCGAAGATCGCGACGTCAATCTCCTTGATCGCCGCCGAGAGGAGCGCCGTCGCCTCAAGCGCGCCGCGCCTCTGGTTCTGGAGCGTGTCGCTGAGGCCGTTTATCTCCGCCAGGACGTCGCCGAGCGGATCGTCGCGCCTGGCGCCGCGAGCTCGGAAGGAGAAGTCGCCCTCGCGCAGCGCGAGGAGCAGGTTCGACATGGTCTGCAGCGGGCGCACGACCCGGTTCTGGGCCGCGAACGCGAATCCGAGCCAGGAACCGACCACCAGCAGGGAGACGGTTGCGCGCGTTTCCGGGGAATGGTCGCCCCGCCAGACCCACGCGAGCGCGATGGCGACCGCCGGCAGGCCGCCGAACAGGCAGTACACGAGAACGGCCCTCTCGTGGGGGAGATTCCTTGACCGGGTGGCCATGACGTGAATCTGGCCTCTTCCGGGGGAAAGCTACAGTCCGTATTTTTCGAGCCGCCTGTAGAACGCGCTCCGGCTCAGGCCCAGCACCTCGGCGGCCTTCCGGGCGTTCCCGTCGCACCGCGCCATCGTCTTCTTTATGAGGTAGGCCTCGACCTCCTCCAGGCTCATGTCGTCCAGGCGCGGCACGGAGGAGGATGCGTTGAGCGCCAGGTCGGCGGCCCGCACGACCTTCCCCTGCGCCATGAGGACGGCGCGCTCGATGGCATGGTTGAGCTCGCGGACGTTGCCCGGCCACGCGTAGGAGCGCAACGCGGCCGAGGCGTCCTCGTCAAACCCGGTGATCGCCTTCCTGTAGCGCTCGACATGCTGCCTGAGGAAATGCTGGGCGAGGAGCTCTATGTCGTCCCGGCGCTCGCGCAGCGGCGGCAGGTGGATCTGGATCGTGTTCAGGCGGAACAGCAGGTCCTGGCGGAACCTTCCCGAGGCGACCTCGGCCGCCAGGTCCGAATTCGTAGCCGAGATGAGCCTCACGTTGGCCCGGATCGTCCGGGAGGAGCCGACCCTCTCGAACTCGCCGCGTTCCAGGGCGCGCAGGATCTTGGACTGCTGGGCGGCGGGTATGTTGCCGATCTCGTCCATGAAGAGCGTGCCCCCTTCCGCCAGCTCGAAGCGCCCGGCCCGGTCCCCTTTCGCGTCGGTGAAGGCGCCGCGCACATGCCCGAAGAGCTCGCTCTCGAAGACCCCCTCGGGAAGCCCTCCCATGTTGACGGAGATGAACGGGTGCGAGGCCCGGGACGAGACGGCGTGGATCGCCTGCGCGACCAGGCCCTTGCCCGTGCCGTTCTCCCCTGTGATCAGGACATTGGCGTCCGAGGGGCCGACGCGCGCGATGAGCTCGAGGATCGGGCGCATGGCGGCGCTCTGGGCGATGAGGGCGGGGCCGCCCTTGCTCCTCAGGAGCTGGTTCTCCTGCTCGAGCCTTCGGTAGGCCCTCATCGCACCCCCGAGCTCGATCTGGCTTCGCACGATGGCGAGCAGCCTCAGGTTTTCCCAGGGCTTGGAGATGAAGTCCTTCGCGCCCCGCCTCATCGCCTCGACCGCGAGGTCGACGTTGGCCCACGCGGTCATGATCACGACCGGGAGCGTGGGGTCGACGGATTGGAGCTTGGTGAGCAGGTCTAGGCCCTCCTTGCCGCTCGTCGTGTCCCTGGCGTAGTTGAGGTCGACGAGCGCCAGGGAGTAGTCCCTCGCCTCGACGGCCTTCAGCGCCGCGGCGGGGGACTTCACGGCCTCGGTCTGGTACCCCTCGTTCTTGAGCAGGAGCCGCAGCGCCTCGATGATGTCGGCGTGGTCGTCGGCGATCAGGATGCGGTGGGTCGGCGCGCCGGACATGAGTGGATCTAGATGCCTCGGGGAAAGGGTGACGAGCGCCAAAAGATCACTCGTCCGCGAGCGTGATCTGGTGCCGCTCGAGCGTCGTGCCGAGCTCGTGGTCGTAGTTGGCCACCGCCTGGCGCTCGGAGGCGAGGGCATAGGAGACGTTGATCTCGGTGTTCACGACCGAGTGCTGCTGCTGCAGGACGTAGAGCGTCGAGCTCGTCCCCGCCTTCTTCTTCTTCTCCTCGGCCTCGAGGGCCTGCTTCGCCAGCGAATAGGCGACCTCGTCGGCCGCAACGCGCTTCCTGGAGGTCTCAATCTGCCCGGCCGCATTGGATACGCTGACGGCTATGTCCGCCTCAAGGCGCCGCAGGTCCTCCTCGGACTGCGCCCTCTGGAGCCTCGCGGCGCGCATCCTGCCGCGGCCGACGGCGAAGGTGAGGGGCACGGTGACGGTCACCCCCGCCGACACCGAGGGATTCTGGTGGTCCTGGACCATCTGGCGGCTGGCCGTGAAGGAGTACGACGAGCCGTTGTAGCCGTATCCGCCGACAAAATCGACCTCCGGGAGGACGCCGTTGACGGCGGCCGACTCCAGGGCTCGGTTCTTCGCGATGAGGAGCCTCTGCTGCCGGTAGTCCGGGCGCGTGTTGAGTGCCCGCTCGAGGTCGGCCCTGCGGTCGACGGTGACGTCGGGCACCACCATCGGGGCGAGCGTGAAGAGCGGCTCGTCTTCCAGGAACGTGTCCTCGCCGATCAGCTTGCGCAGCTGGTTCTGGGAGTCGCGGACGGCGCGCTCGGCGAGAAGGATCGACTCCTCGTACTGGGCCGCGTCCGCGCGCGAGGTGATGACGTCGCTCTGGGAGACGCTGCCGATCTTGAAGCTCTTCTCGTTGTCCTCCATGAACGAGACGGCGACGGAGCGCGCCCGCCTTGCGGCGTCAAGCTGGTCGTGCGCGAGCTGGAGGTTGCTGTAGGCGAGGATGACCTCGGTGACGGTGTCTATGGCCGACTGGCGGTACGCGAGATCGGAGATCGTACGGTTGGCCTTAGCGACCCGCACGTTTACAAGGTTCGCGCCCAGGCCGAATCCCTTGAGGAGCGGCTGCACGACCTGGAAGCCGCCGAAGGTCTGGTAGTTCCTCGAGATCCCGTTGTAGTTGTCGCGCACCTCCAGCGTGCTGCCGGTCAGGGTGTACTGGGTGCCGAGGGGCAGGACGCCCTGCAGGGCGACGCTGTAGTTGTCGGTCTTCGTGTTGTCCGCCACCGGGATCGGCCCGAGGGTCGAGGTGAACTGCGACTGGGAGAAGCTCCTGTTGAGCACGAGCGCGGGGTCGAACTGCCCCCGGGCCGCCAGGAGGTCCGCCCTTGAGATCCCGCGCAGGTACGAGGTCACCTTGAGCACCTTGTTCCTCTGGAGCGCGAGGCGAATGGCGTCGTCAAGCGTCAGGGTGGGGCTTGGTTCCTGGGCCGCGAGGGGGCCGGCGGCGGCGCACGCCGCCGCGAGGAGAAGGAGGAGTTTCAGCCGGCGCATGGCCTATTTGAGGAGCAGCCCGTCGGCGAGGCGCACGATGCGCTTTCCAAAGGCCGCATTGGTCTCGGAGTGCGTCACCTGGATGATCGTGACACCGTCCTCCGTGTTGAGCCTGCCGAAGAGCTCCATGATCTCGCGGCCCTGGTCTGAGTGAAGGTTGCCCGTGGGCTCGTCGGCGAGGATGAGCCTCGGCTTTGCAACGAGCGCGCGGGCGACTGCGACCAGCTGCTGCTGGCCGCCGGAGAGCTGCGCGGGGTAGAGGTCCTTCTTCGCGACGATGTTGAACCGGTCGAGCATGTCGCAGACAATGGTCTGGCGCTCAGCCCTCGGGACGTCCCGGTAGGAGAGGGGAATCTCAAGGTTCTCGTAGACCGTGAGGTCGTCGAGGAGATGGTAGCTCTGGAAGACGAAGCCGATGTTCCTCTTCTGGAGGTCGAGGCGCTGCTTCGTGCTCAGTCCCTTGACCTGGGCGTCCCCGAAGCGGTACTCGCCTGTCCAGCCGGAATCGTGGAGTCCGAGTATGTTCAGGAGGGTCGACTTCCCGGAGCCCGAAGGGCCCATGATCGAGACGAAGTCGCCCTCGGCGATGTCCAGGGTGATGGACCGAAGCGCATAGAAGGGTCCGCCCTTCAGGGGGTAGACTCGGTCGACGTTCTTTAGGTGGATCATTCCAAGGCCTATCGCATGCCTTGTGCCAGTCCCATTAAAGATTTATAAATCGCTAACTATTATAGTCTTAATTAATCCCACGCCGATCTCCCGGGGACCGAATCGAATCGGAAGCGAAACCCAAGCGTCCCATTAATGGGACGCTTACGGTGCCGAGCGCTTGGGTGCGAACTCCTTGACCGCGGCCTCGAGGCCGCGGTCGTAGGCGCCGATCAACTTGTCCCACAGCTGGACCGCCTCCGCGTCCAGCGCGCGGCGCGCGGAATCGCCGTCGAACCAGGCGATCGTGCGCGCGATCCCGTCCCGGTAGCGGGTCGTGGCGAGAAAATCCGGGACGAACCTCCGGATCTTCGCGTTGTCGAAGACTGCGGTCTGGGATTTGTCACCGAGGAGGGTCCCTGTCATCGACGGCACGCAGGCGGCCAGGAAGTCTGAGGCGATGTGGATGAACTTGGGCTCCGCGACCCCGGCGGCCTCGGCCGTCATCTGGTAGATCTGGTTCCACGTAAGGGCCTCGTCGGAGGTGATGTGGAACGCGTGGCCGATCGAGCCGGGGTGCCCGAGCAGCCCCACGAGGCCCTTTGCGAAATCGGAATTGTGGGTGATCGTCCAGAGTGTCAGCCCGTCGCCGGGTATGATGAGGGGCTGGCCTTTCCGCATTCGGTCGATCGCGGTGTAGCTCTTCAGCCAGCTGTTGATCGCGAGCGGGATGATATGGTCGCCGTAGGTGAGGGACGGCCGAATGACCGTCATCGGGAAGGCCTCCTCGCGGTAGGCGCGCATCAGCCTGTCCTCGCAGGCGATCTTGTTGCGGGAGTAGTCCCACATCGGGTTCGCCAGGGGCGTGGACTCGGTGATCAGGTAGTCCGTGAGCGGCTTCTGGTAGGCGCTCGCGGAGCTGATGAAGATGTACTGGCCGGCCTTGCCGCGAAGCAGCGAAAGGCGCGACTCGATGTCGACCGGCGTGTAGGCGACAAAGTCGACAACGCTGTCCCATCTCTGGCCGGCGATCGCCTTCGCGGCGGCCGCGGCGTTCGAGATGTCGGCCTTGATCGTCTTCGCCCCGGCGATCGGGGCACGATTGGAGCGGTTTAGGAGGGTGACGTCGTAGCCGCGCGCGACGGCGAGTTCCGTGCAGGCCGTGCTTATGTAGCCGGTTCCGCCGATGAATAGGACTTTCATGAGGGTGGGCGACTATAGGGCGAACGCGGCCGTGCGTACAGGCCCGAAATCAACGTGCGGCCCCTGCGCGCTTGCCCGGGCTTGGGGTGTGTCGATACTATCGCCCCGAGATGCGCATCCTCGTGCTCGAAGACGAAAGGCAGCTTGCCCGGCACATCACCCAGGCGCTGACCCGCCACGGCCATGCCGCCACAGCGCTCTTCGACGGGATCGAGGGCCTGAAGTCGGCCCTTGAGCAGACGCCGGACCTGATCGTCCTCGACCTGGGGCTCCCCGGGCGCGACGGGCTGTCCGTCCTGGCCGAGCTGAGGGATCGGGGCAGTTCCTCGAGGGTGCTGATCCTGACCGCGCGCGGCGAGGTGGAGCAGCGGGTGAAGGGCCTGAAGGCCGGCGCGGACGACTACATGGCGAAGCCCTTCTCGATGGACGAGCTGGTCGCGCGCATCGAGGCGCTCGGGAGGCGCGGGGCGACCCCGACAGCAGTTGACCTCCTCGAGGTGGCCGACCTCCACATGGACGTCCACCACCGCAGGGTGAGCCGGGGAGGCAGGCCGATCGCCCTCTCGCCGCGGGAGTTCGACGTGCTGCAGCTCCTGATGCAGGAGCCCGGGCGGGTGTTCTCTAGGACGGAGCTCTGCGAACGGGTCTGGCAGCGCGACCACGAATACGATACGCGGACGGTCGAGATCTTCATCACGCGCCTGCGCAAGAAGGTCGACTCCGGGTTCCCGCTCCCCCTCATCCACACGATCCGCTCCGTCGGCTACACCGTCCGCACCCAACCGTGAAAACAGCCCCAATCCGCGGTCTTGCCGCCGCCGCCCTGGCCCTTGTCCTGGCGGCGCCGGGGGCCTTCGCCCAGGCGGTGGTCGAGGGGCGGGTGGAACTGCCAAAGGCGCTCCACACCCCGGTCATGAACAAGCGCTACGGGATCATCTCGTACGCCGGGGTCCTGGCGCCGTACCCGCCGGTCGCCGTCGTCTACCTGGAGGGAAGCTTTCCGCACCCTTCCTCCCCGCCGCCCGCCCGCATGGTCCAGAAGGACCTGAACTTCTCGCCCGTGCTGCTCCCGGTCCAGGTGGGGGCAAGGGTCGATTTCCCGAACCTGGACGACACCTACCACAACATCTTCTCGTATTCGCCGGCGAAGCGCTTCGACCTTGGGCGGTACCGCTCCGACGAGCGCCCCATCCCGTCGGTCCTGTTCGACGTTGCCGGGCTCGTGACCGTTCGCTGCGACATCCACGAGCACATGCGCGCCATAATCCTCGTCCTCGACACGCCGTACTTCGCCGTCAGTGACGCCCAGGGAGTCTACCGGCTGGAGGGGCTGCCCGTGGGGAGGTTCGTGCTGAAGGCGTGGCTGGACAGCAGGACCACCCTCAGTCGCCCGGTCGACCTGAACGCCGGATCGGCGCTCCGCGCCGATTTCCCGTGACCGCGCCGGCAGAGCCCAGGGTTCCCGTGGTCGCAAGCTTCCGGGTGAGGCTCCTGGTGGCGATGATGCTCGTCGTCTCGGTCGTGGCCATTTCGACGCTCCTCTTCACCCAGCGAAGCCTCGCCGAGCGCGTCAGGCTCGACTTCCATAGGGAGTTCCAGGTGGAGCTGTCGGCCCTCCACGCTCTCCAGGAGGCCCGGGACGCGGCGCTGGCGCAGCACTGCGGCATGCTTGCCAGGAAGCCGAGGATCCACGCCGCGCTCGAGGACGGGGCCCTCGACCTCCTGTATCCAAGCGCCCGTGACGAACTGCGGTCGGTGATGGATTCCGACGAGGACGCGGGGCGCGGGCCCGGCGCCATCCGCGCCCTCTACTACCGGTTCCTCGACGGGAAGGGCAGGGTGCTCACGCCCCGCGACGCGAGGGGTGTGGGCGAGCTGACGAGGGATGATGAATCCCGGCTCGCCCTCCCGGCACTGCCGGACAAGCCGCAGACCGGGTACGTCCTAAGGGGAAGGCGCACCCCGGGCGAGGCGGTCGACGAGGTGATCGCGATGCCCATAATCTCGACAGAGAACGGGGAGACGGTCTCGGCCGTGGTGCTCGGGTTCCGGCCGACGGTCTTCGGGGACGGGGGCGCCGACTCCGGTTTCCTTGGGGGAATCTGGCTGGACGGCAGGCTGAGCCTGCCGGGGTTCCCGGCGGCGGCGCGGGCGGCCCTTTCGGAGGAGCTGGGCGCGGCGATCGCCGCGTCGGACGGGGACCACGGGGGCTTCGAGTTCCGCGCGACGGGGACACCCTTCCTCCTCTTCTTCAAGCGACTCAACCCGGGGTCCATCTATCCCCCCGCGTTCGACGTCTCGATCCGCCCCCTGGCCGAGACCCTCTCCCGCCAACGCCAGCTGATCTGGGAGCTCGTGGGCGCCGGGTCCCTGGCGCTCGTGGGCGCGTTCCTCGCGAGCCAGTTCCTATCCCGCCGGCTCTCGCTTCCCGTGGAGAGGCTCGCCGTCGACTCCCAGGCCAACCGGGAGCACTGGCGGCGGGCCGAGGCGGCCCTGGAGTCGACGAGCCAGGAGCTCCAGAGATCCGCGCGCTTCTCCGCCGATGCCTCCCACCAGCTGAAAACCCCGGTCACGGTGCTGCGCGCCGGGCTCGAGGAGCTGCTTGCGGGCGAATCCCTCGCGCCGGAGGCCCGCGAGGAGATCGCCCGCCTTGTCCACCAGACGTTCCGGCTGGCGAGCGTGATCGAGGACCTTCTCCTGCTCTCCCGGATGGACGCGGGCCGCCTGAAGATCCAGTTCAGCCGGCTCAACCTTTCGCTCCTCCTGGAGCGCCTCGGCGACGACCTGAGCGCGAACCCGGATCCCTTCGGGCTCGCCGTGGAATCGGACTTTCCCGCGTCGCTCTGGGTGGCGGGCGAGGAGCGCTACACCGAGCTGATCCTCCAGAACCTCCTGGAGAACGCGCGCAAGTACAACCAACCCGGGGGCAGGATAAGGATCGCGGCGCGGGAGGACGAAGGGTGGGTGGTCGTCTCGGTCGGCAACACCGGCCCCGCGATCCCCCGCGACGCGCAGGCCCACATTTTCGAGCGGTTCCACCGGGGCGCCGTCGGCGAGAACGTGCCCGGGCACGGCATCGGGCTCAATCTTGGCCGGGAGCTGGCCCGCCTGCACGGGGGAGACCTGCGGCTTTCGCGCTCGGACGGGCAGTGGACCGAGTTCGAGCTCCGCCTCAAGCTGGCCGGCCCCGCCGACGGTCCCCCATCGGCATGACGACCGCCTGCCACGCCCGGTTTGCAGCCCTCATGGGGATAGCCTGCCTTCTCGGGGCGGCCGAGGGCAGGGCGCAGGCGGACGACGACCTTTTCGACCACATAGACGACGCGCTCACGTTCGGATCCGCGGGGGAGGCGGTCCGCGCCCGGGTGAGCGGCACGCTCGACCTCGAGGGAATCTACATGAGCCAGCCCGAGGAGGGCCTCGTGTTCTCCGACGGCAACGCGGTGCTCGTCCCCAGGCTTAGCCTCTTCGTCGACGCCCAGGTTGGCCCGCGCCTCTATGCCTTCGTTCAGGCCCGTGCCGACAACGGGTTCGACCCCGGCGAGGAGGGCCCTCACCTGCGGCTGGACGAGTACGTGCTTCGCCTGACGCCATGGGATGACGGGCGCCTCAGCGTCCAGGTGGGCAAGTTCGCCACGGTCGTCGGAAACTGGACCCCGCGCCACGGGTCGTGGGAGAATCCCTTCATCACGGCGCCTCTCCCCTACGAGAACGTGACCGGCATATGGGACACGAACGCCGTGCGGTCTGCGACGGAGCTTATGGTGTGGGCCGGAGTGTCTCCGCGGCCAAACAGGGGCGGGGCATTCCTCGTGAAATACAGGAATGTCCCCATCATCTGGGGGCCGAGCTACGCGAGCGGGGCGTCCATCTTTGGCGCGGCCGGCAGGCTCGAATACGCCTTCGAGGTCAAGAACACCTCCCTCTCGTCGCGGCCGGAGACGTGGTCGCCGACCGACACCCAGTGGCAAAACCCGACCTTCAGCGGGCGCATCGCCTACGTTCCAAACGAGATGTGGACGCTCGGGTTTTCCGCAAGCACCGGGGCCTATCTGCAGGGGGAGGCCCAGCCCGGATTGCTCTCGGGCGTCAGCCTCGACCGGTACACGGAGGTCCTCGTGGGCCAGGACCTGGGATTTGCCTGGCACCACTTCCAGGTCTGGGCCGAGGCCTTTGAGGCGCGATTCGAGATACCCGGGGTGGGAAGCGCAAGGACCCAGGCCTGCTACGTCGAGGCAAAGTACAAGTTCACGCCCCAGTTCTTCGGGGCCCTTCGCTGGAACCAGCAGGCATTCTCGGCCCTGCCTATACCCGGGGGCGGCTCGGCGCCGTGGAGCCGGGACACGTGGCGCCTGGACGTGGGTCCGGGCTACCGCTTCACGCCGCACACCCAGATCAAGCTCCAGTGCAGCATCGAGCACCAGGACGCCGACAGCAACGCGTGGAGTTCGCTGGTGGCCGTGCAGTTCACCGCGCGTTTCTGACGATCGGGGCGGGAGGGGCGGGCACCGTAACAACCCCGTTACCGTAGGCTACTTCAGTCCTTCGTGCAGGTGGCTGACAATAGCGCCATGCACGAATTCCGGGATTGTTTGCTGGGCCCAGCGCCAGATCGGAGAAGCCGATGAGGCAACGGGTTCAAGGTCCTTTCCCCTCGGCGGCACTGCTGATGTCGGCTCTGGCCCTCTCGATCCCGCGACCCTCGGCCAGGGCCGAGGACTCGATCGCGTACAAGTACGAGAACTACCGGGAGGAGGACAACCGCATCTCGGTCATCACCCAGACCGGATCCGCGGACCAGGACGTCGGGGCCTACGGCCACCTGCGCCTGACGGGGACAATAGACGCCGTCGCCGGGGCCACCCCCACGGGCAGGCCCGCGCCCCCCGGAAGCGACCAGGTGGTGCTGACCGAGATCCACACGCGCCGCAAGGCGTGGAGCGGCGACTTTTCCGAGCAGTACAAGAACGTCAACGTCGACGCGGGCTTCGCCGAGAGCCGGGAGAGCGATTACGTCTCGCTTGGCTGGTCGGTCAACACGCTCGTCGACTTCAACGAGAAGAACACGACCCTGCGGGCGGGACTGGCCGGGACCAACGACCGGGTCGAAGTGTTCTTCGAGCCGGCCTACCTGCCCAAGCACACGAATGACGCGATCATCGGTATCACCCAGGTGCTCGATCCGCTCACGTTCGTGACCGTCAACCTCTCGGCGGGGGAGTCGAGCGGCTACCTGGCCGAGCCCCACAAGTTCGTGGAGAAGGCGATCGAGGTGATCCAGAACATCTTCCTCGAGGAATCCTTCGGCGAGAACAGCCCGAACAGGAGGGGCCGCGAGTCCCTCTACCTCGCCGTGAACCACGCCTTCCCGAAGGTCCGCGGCGCGCTCGAGGCGAGCTACAGGATCTACTCGGACACCTACGGCATCACGGCCAGCACGCTCGAGGCGGCTTGGATCCAGCATGTCGGGGGCAAGCTCATCCTTGAGCCCTCGGTCCGGCTCTACCGGCAGACCGCGGCGAGGTTCTACTACTACAACCTGGACAGCACCACGATCATCCCGATCCACGTCCCGCAGGGATCCGGTCCCTACTACACCTCGGATTTTCGGCTGTCGGCAGAGGACAGCGCGAGCGTTGGGCTGAAGGCGACCTGGAGGGCGAGCGAGCACTTTTCCTTTGACGCAGCCTATGAGCGCTACGCCCTGCGGGGGCGAGACGGGGTCACCCCGCAGAGCGCCTATCCCACGGCGGGCATATCGACCCTCGGGGTCCGATTCATATGGTGAACGCGAGAAAGATCCTCCTCCCCGTCCTTTGCGTGCTCGCCGCGGCGGCGATGAACGCAGGCGAGGCCCCGGTGTCGCCGGGCGCGCTTTTCCCGGGACTCGCCGTCGACGGGATAACCGGCGGGACCGTTCCCGCGACCAAGGGGAAGGTGGCCATCATCGACTTCTGGGCATCGTGGTGCGCCCCGTGCAAGGCGTCGTTCCCGGTGTACTCCCGCCTGCAGGACGCCTACGCGGGCCGGGGGCTGGTCATCATAGGCGTGAGCGTCGACGAGAGCGCTTCGGCGTACTCCTCCTTCGTGGCGAAGCACGCCCCGTCATTCGCGACGGTGCACGACTCGAGGCATCTCCTTGTGGGGGCCGTGCAGGTGCCGACCATGCCGACCAGCTACCTTGTCGACCGAAGCGGCAAGGTGCGCTTCATTCACGCGGGATTCCACGGGGACACGACGGAGCGCGAGATCCGCGCGGAGGTCGAGCAACTCCTGGCCGAGGGGCCTGGCGCGCCATGAGGACCCCGGGCGTACGTCTCCTGCTGCTTGCCGCCCTCGGGGCGGCCGCGCTGCTCGGGGGCTGCGCGAGCCCCGCCGCGCGCGTGCGCCCCTGGGAAAGGGCCGCGCTAGCCGACGAGTCCATGAATCCGGACCGCGATCCCCTGGGGTCCGCCCTGTCCGAGCACGTCTATTTCTCACGGGCGGCGGCCTCGGGCGGCCGCGGCGTGGGAGGTAGCGGCTGCGGCTGCAACTAGGGGAGCGCCCGCGAGCACGAATTTCCAGCAATCGAACCCGGAAAACTGAACACGAAAAAGCCATGAAAATCAAAGCAACGCTCCATCGCCACTGCGCGTGGATAAACCTGTCCACCGCAACACTGGTCGCGCTCCTGCAGCGCACGCCGGTGCTCCGCGTCGCGGCCGCCGCGGAAGAGATCATCATCGCCTCGCCCTTCGGCACGCTCCTCAAGTCCGCAGCCGTCGCGGCCGCCTCGCTCGGCGCCATCGATTCGATGGCGGGGGCCACCATCCTCGCCTCCAGCCTGACGCCGAATCCCACTGGGACGCTCCCCTCGCTCAAGGTGACCGTCAACGTCGCGATCGCCCCGGTCGCCTTCACGATCACCAACACGATGAACATCGGCTCCTGGACCATCACGGGCAACATCCCGCCCGGGCTCGTGCTCACCACGGTCGAGCCGAACGGGGGGTCGCTCACCGCGCCGGGAAACCTCGACGCGACGACGCCCGGGACGACGGGAAGCGCATGGTCCCCTGGGCAGACGGGAAACGCCACGACGACACCCGTGCTGAAGGGGACGCCGACCACGGCGGGAACCTTCACGTTCAGCCTCCAGGGCTTTGCCAACGGGGGAGAGCAGGGCGGCAACGGCGGAACGTTCGTCGGCTCCGGCATCTCGGCGATATTCCCCTTCACGGTCGTCGTGGGCGCGGCGGCTTCCTCGGCGCCGACGTTCACGACGCAGCCGCTGTCGGTGAGCGTAGCGGGCGGGACGGTCGCCCTCGACGCGGTCGCCGACACGGCGACGTCCTACCAGTGGATGAGGGGCTCGACTCCGGTTGCCGGCGGGACCTCGCCGATCCTGCTGATTAGCGACGCCACTGCCGCCGTGGGGACCTACACCTGCGTCGCAACGAACGCCGGGGGCTCGACCACCAGCAACGCGGCCACGATCGGCGTCAACTCGACGCCCAACTTCGGGCACCTGGTCAACATCTCCACGCGTGCCCAGGTCGGGACCGGGGGCAACATCCTGATCGCAGGCTTCGTGGTCGGCGGCCAGGGGACCTCGGGCACCGAATCCCTCCTCATCCGGGGTTCGGGGCCGGCCCTCACGCCGCTGGGCGTTTCGGGCGCGCTCCCGGACCCGAAGCTCGAGATCTTCCAGGGGGCGACCTCGCTAGCCGTCAACAGCGGCTGGGCGGGCGACGCCCAGGTCAAGTCAACGGCGTCCACAGTCGGTGCCTTCGCATGGTCCGACAACTCGAGCCACGACTCGGCGCTTGTTGTCACTCCCTCGCCTGGTGCCTACACGGCGCAGATTTCAGGCGCCGCCGGTGACACCGGCGTTTCCCTGGTCGAGGTCTACGACGCCACGGCCGCGGGGGCCTTCACCCCCACGACCCCGCGGCTCGTCAACATCTCCGCCCGCGTCCAGGTCGGCACGGGTGGCAACATCCTGATCGCCGGCTTCGTTATCGGGGGCTCGACGGCGAGGACGGTCCTCGTGAGGGCGTCCGGGCCCGCGCTTGTCCCGTTCGGCGTCGGCGGCACGCTGGCCGACCCGAAGCTCGAGCTCTTCAGCGGCAGCACCTCGCTTGCGAGCAACACCGGCTGGAGCGGCACTGCCGAGATTTCGAGCACGGCTGGCTCCGTGGGCGCATTTGCCTGGAGCAACGCGACGAGCGCCGACTCGGCGCTCCTCGTCACGCTTCCCCCGGGCGCCTACACGGCCCAGGNNCGAGCGGCGACACCGGCGTGGCCCTGGTCGAGCTCTATGAGGTCCCCTGAGCCATTCCCCGAGAAGGCGGTGGGACGGCCCACCGCCGGGCCGGGGCTTGGCGGCCGCACAGCCGAGGATTCCCGCGCGTCGCATGAGGGGCTCCCGTCCCGCACTGGAGCCCTGAAGGGGCCCCGCGACCACGGGCCTCCGTCCGCGGCGCCCAGCTCTTCGTCGCCGTTCCCGGCGCCGATGCGCTGGGCGGCGGGGAGCGAGGAATATTGAACCGGATGAGATTCGCGACGAACCTCTCGAGGCGCCTGGGCCTGATGAACCTGTCGACGGCGACGCTCGTCGCCCTGTTGCAGCGCACGCCTATCCTCCGCGTCGCCGCGGTGGCTGACGAGCTGGTCGCCTCGTCCCCTGTGGGCACCGTTCTCAAGTCGGCCGCAGCCTTGGTCACGTCCCTCGGGGCGATCGACTCCATGGCGGGCGCCACTGTCCTGGCAACGACCCTGACCCCGAATCCCTCGGGCCCATTGCCGGCATTCAACGCCACGGTCGGGGTGACGATCATCACGCTGGGATTCACGGTTACGAACACGACCGGGATTGGTTCGTGGAAGGTCCTGGGCGTAATTCCTCCAGGGCTCGTCTTGAAGACGGTGCAGGCGGGGGGGGGAAGCCTTACTGGACCGGGATTCTTGGATTCCGGCGGGCAAACAACGCCGATCTTGACGGGCACGCCGACCGCGTCCGGCTCCTATACGTTCAGTCTCCAGGCATTTGAGTTTAACAACGAAACAGGCCTGTCAACCGTCGCCTTCCCCTTCACGGTGATTGTCGCCGGCGCGCCGACGCCGACCCCTACACCCACTCCAACGCCCACGCCGACCCCGAGTCCGACCCCAAGCCCGACGCCCACTCCAACGCCAACACCGTCGCCGACCCCCACGCCTTCCCCAACTCAGACTCCGACGCCGACGCCCAGCCCGACTCCAACCCCGAGTCCGACACCCACTCCAACGCCCACGCCGACCCCGTCGCCGACCCCGACGCCTACTCCCACGTCGGGGCCGACGCCAACCCCGACACCGACCCCAAGTCCGACGCCGACCTCGGTTCTGACACCGACTCCCACTTCGGCGCCCACATCCACACCCACGCCTACTCCCACGTCGGCGCCAACACCCACACCGACGCCCACGGCAGCGGTGACCCCAACGCCCACCATCTTGCCTGTCGGAACCAAGCCGCCTGTGTTCTCGTCCCAGCCGGCCTCCGTGACCGTGTCGGGCGGAACCGTGGCGCTTAGCGCGGGGACGACGGGCGCGGCCGCCTACCAGTGGTTCCTGAACGGCTCAACCCCGATCCCCGGGGCGACGAACCCCATCCTGGTGCTGAGCGACGCGGCGGCGGCGGCGGGAACCTACACCTGCGTCGCGACGAACACCGCGGGATCCACCACGAGTGCCCCCGCCACGATAACCCCCGACAGCACGGCCGATGTCGGTCGGCTCGTGAACATATCCTGCAGGGCGCAGGTCGGCACGGGGGGAAATATCCTGATTGCCGGCTTCGTCGTCGGAGGCCAGGGCACCTCAGGCACCGAGCCGCTCCTCATCCGGGCCTCGGGGCCGGCGCTGGCCCCGTTCGGGGTCCCAGGCGTCCTGCCCGACCCGCAGCTCCAGCTCTTCGAGGGGGCGAGCTCAATATCCGTCAACGACGGATGGGCCGGCGATGCACAGGTGGCCTCTGCTTCATCGAACGTGGGTGCCTTCCGGTGGGCAAACACATCCAGCCACGACTCGGCGCTCGTCGAGGTGCTCGCGGCCGGCGCCTACACGGCGCAGGTTTCAGGGGCCGCGGACGACACGGGTGTTGCCCTGATCGAGGTCTATGACACGACGCAGGGCACACGGGCCCTGACGGGCCCCAGACTCATCAACATCTCTGCGAGGGTGCAGGTGGGAACGGGTGGAGGCGTCCTCATCGCGGGCTTTGTGATCGGGGGCTCGACGGCGCGGACGGTCCTGGTGCGTGCCTCGGGCCCCGCCCTGGTGCCCTTCGGGGTCGCGGGCGTGATCCCCGATCCCCAGCTGCAGCTCTTCAGCGGCACCACGCTGCTCGCGAGCAACAGCGGATGGGCGGGCAATAGCGCAATCGCGAGCGCGGCCTCCTCGGTGGGCGCCTTCGGCTGGAGCGACGCGGCGAGCGCCGACTCGGCGCTCCTGCTGACGCTGCCGCCAGGCGCCTACACCGCACAGGTCTCCGGCGTTGCCAACGACACGGGCGTGGCCCTTATCGAGCTCTATGAGGTACAATAGGGCACTCCTCCTGTTGGTCCTCGGGTCCCTCCCCATCCTGCGGGCGGGGGCGGCCCTCACGGCCGTCGCGCTGCCCGACCCGGGCGTGCCGGGGTTCCATTTCCCGGAGAGCGAGGCCACAATCCTGACATGGGTGAACGACTTGGGCTCGGGTTCACCCGGAGCCGCGGCCGCCTCCGACAACATCACCCGCCATGGCTGGGGCCTCTGGACGGCCCTGACCCTTGAGACCGCCCAGGTCGACAACGGGGAGCGGCTGCGCGTCTTCGAGACCTGGTACACCCCCCAGGAGATAGATCCCCAGCCCGGCCCCACCGGCCAGTCCGTTCCGGCGAGGTCGATCAACATCTCAGCCGCCCGGCACCGCGCACCGCTCGGCAATTTCGTCCAGTTCGAGCACGGCCTCGATCCCCGGGACCGGGACCTTCTCGCGCAGCCCTCCGGGTCCGAGACCGTTTTCGGCTACGTGAAGTTCGACCCGACCGCAGCGGCGCACGTCGCGGCCCAGCAGCTCCTGAGCACGGTGTCCCTGAACAAGCTGCTCATGGGGGGAGCCCAGGGAATCCCGGCCTTCCCCTCGACGGCCCTGACGCTCAAGTCGGCGTTCCAGATCATTTCCTCGAGGAAGCTCGTCGACGGGCGGTACTACAGGCTCAACGTCTGGAGCGGGCCGCCCGCGACCCCCCAGGCCTGGGCGCCCTACCAGTGGCCGGGGGTCGTTTGGATCGACGTGAAGGGCGGGGGTAGCGGGAGCGGCCAGATCGACACGCTGGCGTCGACTGACGGGGGCTCCAGGACGGACCAGACGACCTATCCCGTCTCGAGCATGATCAACCACCGCATCTCGGCCATGGAGGCGCTCCAGTTCAACCGCAGCCAGCCCGGCTCGGACATCGAGCCGGGGGACTACGCGGTCCTGGTCGCCATGCACGTGGCGGGCCGAGAGATCGCCCGCTGGACCTGGCAGACCTTCTGGTGGAGCCCGACGCCCGACGACCCGCAGGCGCCGAGTTCCGAGGCGACGGCCGCGGCGCGGCCCGCGCAGCTCCAGGGCGCGCCCCGCAACTACGCCATGTCGATAGGCTACGACATGACCACCCCGGGGCAGCCCAACACGGGCGGCCAGAACGCCGGCGCCGCGTACTTCACCTACAACCCCTACCTCGAGGCCCGCTTCGGCGTCGCCAACCTCCCCGACTCGATGCCCGGCAACGACCCCTCGGGACGGCCCTCGGCCAACAACGTCGGGGTGAACTGCAACTGCATGAGCTGCCATGTCCGCGCCAACTACAACCCGAACAACCTCGCCACGGCGCCCCGGTATGCCGGGGCGCGCTACACGGACATGAACGATCCCCAGTTCGCGGGGACCCTCCAGGTCGACTTCCTCTGGTCGCTCCCCGAGATCGCACAGTAGGCCGGCGCTGAGCCGGGGATTCGGGCGCTCGGGATTGACGTTTCCCGGCCCGGGGGCGAGGATGACCGCCCCAATGAAACTCAACCCCGCTGTCCTCCTCCTGGCCCTCATAGCGACCGGGTCCGCAATGGTCGCCGCCGATGCCCCCGTTCCCGCCAAGCGCGTCCTCTTCTTCACCAAGTCCTCGGGATACGAGCACTCGGTGATCAAGGACCCGGCGAAGCCCTTCAAGCCGGGACCCGGCAGCGAGGTGCCCGGGCTCGCCTTCCAGGTGCTCAAGGCGCTCGGGGAGAAGAACAACATCGAGTTCGTCTACTCAAAGGACGGGAGCCTGTTCAGCCCGGCCTACCTGGCGCAGTTCGACGCCTACTTCTTCTTCACGACCGGCGACCTGACGGAGGTGGGCGGCGACGGAATGCCCGCAATGAGTCCCGCGGGCAAGGAGGCGCTCCTGGCGGCCGTCGCCGGAGGCAAGGGCTTCATCGGCGCGCACTGCGCCTCCGACACCTTCCATTCCCCCGGCGGCAAGGACATGACTGCCCAGCGCTGGCTCGACGACGCCGACAATGCCGATCCCTACATCAAGATGCTCGGCGGCGAATTCATCATCCACGGCAGCCAGCAGGTCTCGCACCTGTCGGTCGCCGACCCGAAGTTCCCCGGTGCGGGCGGCGTCCCGGCGGACAACAACTATAAGGAGGAGTGGTACTCGCTCAAGGATTTCGCCCGGGACCTGCACGTCATCCTTGTCCAGGAGACGGCCGGGATGGAGGGCGCCCCGTATGCGCGCCCGAGCTACCCCTCGACGTGGGCCCGGATGCAAGGCAAGGGCCGCGTGTTCTACACGAACCTGGGGCACCGCGACGATATCTGGAACAGCGCAATGTTCCAGTCGGTGATCCTGGGAGGGATCAACTGGGCCACGGGCCGCGTCGATGCCGATGTCACGCCCAACCTGGACCAGTTCGCCTCGAGGGCCGGCGTCCTGCCGGTCCAGCCGGCGCCCGTCGCGGAACCGGCAAAGAAGTAGGGCGGCCCGGCCCGCTCAACTGGGCGCAAACGTGTCCAGCTCGTCGAGGCGGCGCGTGAGCGCCGCATCCTTGGTGACGGCCCTGAGCCTCGCCACGACGGCCTTCTGCTCCTTGTTGAGCCAGCCCCGGCTCGGCAGGAGTATCTGGATGGCGTTGTCGACGGCGGCCTGCCGGAGGGGCTCGTTCTGGGCCTTCTCCGCGATTCCCGCGAGGGGGCCCAGGCCCACCCTGTGCGGCCACTCCCCGAGCGCGGCAACGGCTGCAAGGGCGAGTTCGCCGTCCTTTCTGAGCGCGAATGCCGCGACATAGTCGGCCCCGGCCTTGCCGCCCGTCCTGGAAAGGATCGACAGGAAGCGCTTCTGCAGGGCAAGCGGCGCCCCATCGATGAGGTCGGCCACCAGCTTGAGCCGCGCCTGGTCGTCGGGATTGCGCTCGGCGGCCCCCACGACCGCCCTGGAGGCATGGGTCTTCTCCGTCGGGTCCGTCGCCGACACCATCCAGCCGATCAGGATCGGCTCATCGGATGCGGGGGCGACGAGCGCAAGCCCGTCGAGCACCGCGCAGCGCACGGCGACCGAGTCCTCGCCATGCGCCTTCATGAGGACCTCCGAGGCGCCGGGCGCGTTTCGAAGGGCGAGCTCCTCCAGGAAAACGAGGCGCCGGGGATCGCCCACGCGCGCCGCACCGGCCAGGATGGTCTCGTCGACGCCGGTTCCCCTGATCTGGGACAGGCTCTGCCGCGCCGCCTTTCCTATCTCGCCCGGCTCGCCCGCGGCGTCCGCAAGCAGCATGGCGACCTCGGGGTTCCCCGGGATCGCTCCCAGGGAGGAAATGGCCGTGCGCCGCAGGTCCAGGTCGGCGCTGCGCGCAGCCTCCACGACGGCGGGAAGGGCCGCCGGATCCCCGATGCGCCCGAGCGCTGCGATCGCGGCGATCTGGGTCACGCGGTCCCAGGACTTGACGCCCGTGGCGACGGCCGGGATGACCGCCGCGGCGGGAAGCCTTGCGAGAGAGTTGAGGACGGCCTGCTTCAGGGGGAGGTCGCCTCCGCCGAGCACGGCAGCGACCTGCTCGCCCGTCGTCTCAGGCTCGAGCTCGAGGATCGCCAGGAACGCTGAGACGCGCACGGGCGCGGGGAGCGCGGAGTTGGAGCGCACGTCCCTGTAAACGGCAAGGGCCTCGGTCGCGGGAAGGCGCCGTGCGCACTTGATCCTCGCCTCGGCCAGGGAGGGGGAGGACGGGTCCGGCGCGGCGTCGAGCGCCGCGAGCGCGGCCGGGCTGCCGATCTGGGCCAGGGAGTACTCCGCAGCCGCCGCCGCGTCCGGCTCCCGCAGGAGGGACGCAAGAACGGGCACGGCCGCCGCGATGCGGCGGTTGCCAATCGACTGGATGAGCGCGATCCGGAGACGTCCGGAGGACCGGCTGACGCGGGACACGAAGGCCTCGTCCGCGGCGGCGCCGGGCGCGCGCTCGAGCGCCAGCCGAGCGAGGTCCACCCGGGTGTCGTCGGAAAGCATGCGGGCCAGGGCCGGCGCGACCGCGACCTCCCGCGCCGGGTCCGAGGCGTAGAGCGCTCCCAGGGTCTCGCAGATCACCTGCTGCCCGGCAAAGGTGGCATAGGGGCGGGCCAGCATCTCGAGCAGGCTCGCCTCGATTGAGGCGAGGTTCGCCCGGTCCTTGCCTGCTGCAACAATCGCCTGCTGGAGGGCGTCGCGCGCAGCCTGACTCCCCGAGTAGTCGAGGGAGACCAGCCCGGCGTAGGGCGGTCCCGGGTTTGCGACCGCCGACGCAGGAGGCGGAGAGGTGGGGGCCGCGCAGCCCGCAGCCAGGAGGGCGACCGCGGCGGAAAGGAGCGCCCAGGGACGCGGGGATGGGCTTGGGTTCATTCGAAGTGTTTTAAAGGGTTCCGTACGGCGCGCGGCGGGTCCGAGTGAGGTAGGTGGACGCCACCTCGTCCCCCACGATGACCTCCGCAGCCGGATCCCACTGGATCGGCCGGTTAAGGCGCGCGGCGATGTTGTTCAGGTGGCAGACGGTCGCGCTCCGGTGGCCCGTCTCGACGTCGGAGATGGTGCGCTGCCGGGTGCGGACCGCGCCGAGGAAGTCGTCGTGGTGGTCGTTGCTCGCGTAGAGGTGCACCTCGTCCGGCGAGAGGGGCCTCTTCGCAAGGGAGGGAGGGTCGGTCTCCAGGTAGTCGTCCCGCGACACCCAGACCGTTCCCTTGGTCCCGGTGAACTCGATCATGGACTTGAGACCCTTGTCGACGCGCTCGACGCGGACGCCGCTCGCGTAGACGTGGGTCTGGTAGGGGGTTCCCTCCCATCCCTTGGGGATGAACCGAACCGGGCCGGACTCGTCCATGCCGAGGGCCCACTGGATGATGTCGAAGTGGTGCGCTCCCCAGTCTCCGTTCTTGCGCCCGCCGTACTCGAAGAAGCAGCGCCATCCGCCGCCATAGTCGCCGCGCACCCGCCGCTCATTGTAGGGCCGCCACGGGGTCGGTCCCAGCCAGCGGTCGTAGTCGAAGTCGCCCGGGATGGGCTCCTCGGGCAGGTTGGGGGCGTCCGGGAACTCCCCGAGGCTTGTCCGGATGTACTTCAGGTCGCCGATGAGGCCGTTGCGGACGATCTCGGCCGCCTTGCGGAACGAGGCGTTCGACCTCTGCTGGGTGCCGGTCTGAAGGATGCGGCCATACTGCCGGGCAGCGTTCACGAGGGGCCGGCCCTCGCGCACCGAGAGCGTGAGCGGCTTCTCGCAGTAGACATCCTTGCCCGCACGGATCGCCGCGAGGGCCACGGCCACGTGCCAGTGGTCGGGCGTGCAGACGAAGACCGCGTCGATGTCCCCGCGGGCCAGCAGCTGCTCGGGGTACTGGTAGGCAACGACCGTGCCCGAGGTCCCATAGGCCGCCTCGGCCCTGGCGGCCATCGCCGCCGCCTTGCTCCGCCTCACGTCGCAGGTGGCCACGATGCGGCAGTCATCGCGCGCGACCAGCGCCTCGAAGTGGCTGCTGCAGATGAGCCCGTTCCCGATGAGGCCGATGGACAGCCTGTTGCTCGGGGCCCCGGGCCCGGAGAGCGCGGCGCGCAGGTACTGTGGCGCCAGGGAGAGGGCCAGGATCCCCTTGAGTCCGGTGCCGATTGCCGTCCTGCGGGACATGCCTGGGGAACGCGGGCCGATGAGCTTTTCTTGGGGTTTCATGGATGAGGGGGTCAAGCCTTGCAAAGTGCGGGGGTTCCAGAAGGGGCGCGGGTCCCGCGTCGCCAGTGCGGGCACCTTGCACAATCGTGCCGCCCGGTGGCATGACTTGGCAAGCGCGCACCGTCGCGCGCCGCGCATTTGACCCGGGCGGCTACGGCCAGAGAGAAGCCGCCGGGGCCGTCCGGATCCTGGGTCCGAAGCTGGTGATCTCACTCAGGATGGTGTTGTGGTGCTCGCGGATCGCTGCAGCGCTAAGGCTTGGCCGGTCGTTCGTGGTGTGGGCGTCGCCAACGAGCGTGACCGCGAACCCGAGGGCCGCGGCCCGGCGCACCGTCGTGTCGACGCAGAACTCCGAGGCGTAGCCGCATACTACCACCTCGCCGATCCCTTGCTCCTTGAGCAGGTCCTGAAGGTTCGTCCTAAGGAACGAGTCGGGCGTGGTCTTCCTGACCCTCAAGTCGTCCGGTCCGACCCGGAGCCTGGGGTCGAGCTGCCATGCGGGTGACCCGTGCACCCACACCGGCTCCTCCTTCTCGTGCTGGATGACGATGATCGGGACCTTGCGGGACCGCGCGCGGGACGCGAGCTGGTTAATGCGCTCTATGGTGTCGTCCGAGTCCGCGGGCCTTGGGGACGTTTCAAAGAGACCCGTCTGCACATCGATGATGAGGAGCGCGACCTTCATGGCTGGCCTTCGGAGGCTAGGCCAAGGCCTTTGGGTTTCAACCCCCGGGGTGGTCCCGCCCGCGAAATTGCTTGTCACCCCTTTTTATGGGAGCGTAATACGCGGCGCTAGTCCCCGGAGCCCGGGCTTGCGGCCTGGGGCAAAGCGGTGACAGCATCGGGCAGAGACTCCACCCTCCAGGGAGTCGTTGGTTAGCGCAAGTAATTGATAGGAATGGTATTTGCCAGGGTAGCTCAGTGGTAGAGC
>PLXR01000125.1 GCA_003151495.1 Opitutaceae bacterium | reverse complement strand
TCGGGCTCCGGCAAGAGCACGCTCCTCAACCTGATCGGCGGCCTCGACAGGCCGACACGCGGCACGCTCAGCATTGCGGGGGAGCGGGTCGACACCCTGTCCGAAGGCCGGCTGGCGGGATGGCGTGCGAGGCACATCGGGTTTGTCTTCCAGCTCTACAACCTGCTGCCGGTCCTCACCGCCGAGAGGAACGTCGAGCTGCCGCTCCTCCTCACCCCCCTGTCGAGGGCCGACCGCCGGGAGCACGTGGCGGCGGCCCTCGCCATGGTGGGGCTGTCGGACCGGGCCCAGCACTACCCCAGGCAGCTCTCCGGGGGCGAGCAGCAGCGGGTCGGGATCGCGCGCGGCGTGGTGACGGACCCGACCCTCCTCCTCTGCGACGAGCCGACGGGCGACCTCGACCGGAAGGCCGGCGACGAGATCCTCAACCTGCTCCAGGCGCTCAACCGCGAGCACGGCAAGACGATCATCATGGTGACCCACGACCCCCATGCGTCGGCGCGGGCCTCCAGGACCGTGTACCTCAACAAGGGCCAGCTCACCCGTGAGCCGCTGGCCTGAAGCCCGAGCGCGCCGACCATGAGGTACTGGCACCTGGTCTGGGGCAACCTTCGCAGGAAGAAGACCCGCACGGTACTGACCCTGCTCTCGATCGTCGTGGCGTTCGTGCTGTTCGGCTTCCTCTCCGCGATCAGGCAGGCCCTGACGGGCGGGGTGAGCCTGGAGGGGGCCAACAGGCTGATCGTGCGGCACAAGGTCTCGATCATCCAGATGCTGCCCGAGAGCTACAAGCGGCGGATGGAGAGGATACCGGGCGTCGCGCTGGTGACCCACCAGACCTGGTTCGGGGGGATCTACCAGGACCCCAAGAACTTCTTCATGCAGAACCCGGTGCAGCCCGCGGAGTTCATGGACATGCACCCGGAGGTGATCCTGCCGCCGGACCAGATGAAGGCGTGGCTCCAGACCCGGACCGGGGCCGTCGTGGGCCGCAAGACGGCCGACCGGTTCCACTGGAAGGTCGGCGACAGGGTGCCGATCCAGTCGTCCATCTGGGGCCAGAAGGACGGCAGCTTCCTGTGGGAATTCGACATCGTGGGGATCTACGACGGCAGGGACAAGAACACCGACACGACCCCGCTGTTCTTCCGCTACGACTATTTCGAGGAGGCGAGGCGCGGCGGGAAGGGCACGGTCGGGTGGTACACGATCCGGGTCGACGACCCGGCGAAGGCGGCGGAGGTGGCGCTGCGGGTCGACGCGGAGTTTGAGAACTCCTCGGCGGAGACGAAGACGGAGCCGGAGGGCGCGTTCGTGCAGGCGTGGGCGAAGCAGGTGGGCGACATCGCGGTCATCACGGCGTCCATACTCGGGGCGGTGTTCTTCACGATCCTCCTGGTAACAGGCAACACGATCTCGCAGTCGGTGCGCGAGCGCACCGGGGAGCTCGGCGTCCTGAAGGCCATCGGATTCACGGACACCCAGGTGCTCTCGCTCGTGATGGCGGAGTCGTGCCTGCTCGCCCTCATTGGGGGCGTCGCCGGCCTGGGGATCGCCTGGGTCCTGACCTCGCACGGGGACCCGACGGGCGGGCTGCTGCCCCTCTTCTTCTTCCCGGCGGGGGACGTGGTGGCCGGGCTGGGATTGAGCGTGGCGCTCGGGATCGTGACGGGCTTCTTCCCGGCGCTCCAGGCCACGCGCCTGCGCGTCTCGGACGCGCTGAGGAAGATCTGACCATGGCCGGACGCTCAAACTGGATTTCGCAGGTGTCGGCGGTGACCCAGTTCGGCCTCCTGAGCGTGCCGCAGCGCCGCGGGTCGGTCGCGGCCGCGATCTTCGGGATCGCGGGCGTCGTGGCGGTGCTCGTCGGCGTGCTCTCGATCGCGGCGGGGTTCCGCCGTGCGATGAGGGCCTCGAGCTCGCCCGACGCCGCCCTGGTGCTCCGGAGCGGCGCGGACAGCGAGATGGTGAGCGGATTCGGGAGGGACAGCACGCGGATCATCGCCGACGCGCCGGGCGTGGCCCGCACGGCCGACGGGCCGCTCGCCTCGGCGGAGCTCTTCGTCATCATAAACCTGCCCAAGCTCTCGACGGGCTCGGACGTGAACGTGCCCCTGCGCGGGGTGGGCCGCGCGGCGCTCCTTGTGCGGGACCGCCTTAGGATCGTCGAGGGGCGCATGTTCGGCTGGGGAAAGAACGAGGTGATCGTCGGGGTCGGGGCCGCCCGCGAATTCGCCGGGATGCGCATAGGCGACCAGATCAAGGTGGGCCGCTACTCGTGGCCGGTGGTGGGGATGTTCTCGGCGGGCGGAGGGACCGCCGAGTCTGAGATCTGGTCCGACGCGGCGGTGCTCCAGGCCGCGTACAACCGGGGTGACAGCTTCCAGTCGGTCTACGTGAAGCTCGCCTCCCCGGGGGCGTTCACCGGCTTCAAGGACTCGCTCACCTCCGACCCCAGGATAAGCGCGGCCGTGTACCGCCAGGAGGACTACTACGCGGAGCAGTCGTCGGCCGTCACGAGGCTCGTGACGACGCTCGGCTACCTGATCGCCTCGCTGATGGCCGTCGGCGCCGTCTTCGGCGCGCTCAACACGATGTACAACTCCGTGTCGGCGAGGGCCCGCGAGATAGCGACCCTCCGGGCGCTCGGCTTCGGGGGGGGCGCGGTGGTGGTTTCGGTGATGCTGGAGTCGGTCGCGCTCTCGGTCCTCGGGGGCCTCCTCGGGGCCGGCGCCTCCTACGCCGCGTTCAACGGCTTCCACACGGCGACCATGAACTGGCAGAGCTTCAGCCAGATCACCTTCGCCCTGGCCGTCACGCCCGGCCTGCTCCTGCAGGGCGTCGTGTGGGCGACGCTGATCGGCGGGATCGGGGGGCTCTTCCCCGCGGTCCGCGCCGCGCGCCAGCCGATCGCCGCGGCGCTCAGGGAGCTTTGACGGCGTCGGCGGGGAGGAGCTCGACCTTGTCGAGCAGCACCGAGCTCCAGCCCTCCTCCATGCCCTCGATGACGACGCGGTTCGCGCCGGCGGCGAGGGTGAGGGGGACGTCGAGGCTGGTCCACCTGCCGTCGCTCGGGGCCATGGAGAGTCCCCCGGCGGGCCCCCCGCCGACGGCGACCGAGAGCGCCACGGGCGCCTTCTGGCTGCTCAGGTAATGGAGGCGCAGGGCCGCGGGGCCCGCCGCCGCCGCGTCCACCCCGAACGTCACGCTGCTGCCCTTGCGGCCCAGGTTCTGGACGTAGCCCTGCGGCCTGCCGGCCTCGCCGAGGCCGGCGAGCCCGGCGACGCCGCTGCGGGCCGCGAGGGCGGCGGGGTAGGTCGGGGGCGGCGCCGCGGCGGGGGCGAGCCGGAAGGTGTTGAGCGCGGCCCCGGGCAGGTCGGCATAGACCAGGAGGCTCACCTCGCCGGGGTTGAGGTAGACCGAGGGAACCGCCAGGTCCCTGAAGGAGTCGGCCCCGCCTGTCGCGGGGACGTCGACGGTCGCGATCGTCTGGTCCAGGGCGACGAACTTCAGCCTCCCGCCGCCCTGGGCGCTCGCGGCCCGCACGGTCATGTCGAAGTATCCCCCGTTCCCGCAGTTGACCGTGTAGCGCGCCCACTCGCCCGCCCCGAGGCCGGCGAGGACGTAGCCGCCGCCGGCGTCCGAGGTGGCCGCGAGGCCGAAGTCGTCGCCGCGGTACGTCGGCTTCGCGGGCGGGGGGCGGGTCGAGTGGAACGCGATCCCCTCGCCGCCATTGTCGTAGTTGCCCGCCTTGATCGTCGCGGGCAGGTCGGGAGGGGGGTAGAAGTGGGGGAGCGGCCGCCCCCCCGCCCCCGCGGCCTCGCCCTTCGGGTCGATGGCGTCCGCCACGAGGGCCGGGGCGACGCGGGTGGGAAGCCGGGTGCCGTCGAGCTTCACCTCGAGGTCGTGGTTGGCGAGCCCGGTGGCCGCGAACCCCACGGAGAGGACCCGCGAGCCGTCGTCCCAGGACCAGGCGTCGCCCAAGGGCCTCGCCCCGTCCAGCGAGAGCGAGGCGGGCCTCTCCATGAGGTGCAGGCGCACAACATAGCGGCTCGGGGTGTACCGCTTGTTGGACTCCGCGATCGTGAGGTGGACCGCCCCGTCGGTCTCCTCGCACGCGAACCGTGTGACCGTGAAGTCCCCGGCCTCGTAGGCGAAGCTGCGCCCGTCGTCCCGGTACATCGTGAAGTCCGACCTCCCTGACGGGAAGACCTCGAGCGTCAGGGGGTCCCAGGGCTTCTCGGAGGTGTTCCTCATGTCGGGCGCCATGGGGATGATCGCGCCGGGGCGCACGGCCACCGGGATCCGGTTCTGGGGCGCCGCGACGACCCAGTCGCGCCCGCCCTCGTACGCGACCCCCGTGTCCCAGTCCGTCCAGGTCCCCTTCGGGAAATACACCTTCCTGTTCGACTGGCCCTCGTGGAGCACCGGGGCCACCAGGAGCTCGCTCCCGAACATGTACTGGTCGCCCGGTGCCGCCACGGCCCCGGGGTCGTCCGGGAACTCGAGCGCCATGGGGCGCGCGATCGGCAGGCCGTTGCGGCTCGCGATCCAGGCGTGGGCGTAGATGTACGGCAGCAGCCGGTAGCGCTGCTGCAGGTAGTGCCTCGTGCCCTGCTCGGTGGCCAGGCCGAACGCGTAGGGCTCCGGCGCGCCCCCCGCCTTGTGGGCCCGGGTGATCGGCGCGAACGCCGAGAACTGCATCCACCTCTCGTAGAGGCGCGCGTGCGCCCCCTGCATGTCGCCCCTGTAGTATCCCTCGAGGAACCCCCCGGTGTCGCAGGCCCAGTACACGAGGCCGGAGAGGCCGGAGTTGAGCATCTCCGGCGGGTGCGCGCGGTAGGTCGCATAGTCGCTGTAGATGTCGCCCGTCCAGACGGCGGCGTGGTGCCGCTGGAAGCCCGCGGGGCCGGCCCTCGAGAGGATGAACGGCCTCTGCTCGGGATGGACCGCCAGCTGCACGCCCTCGAAGCTCATGGTGCACAGGAGGGAGTACTGGTTGTGGACCTCGGGGGGGCCCCCCGCGAAGTAGCGGGTCTGGGCGGGCTCGCCCTCGGGCTCGTCCAGGTCGAGCCACCATCCGGCGACGCCGTCCTCGTTGAGCTTGCGGGTCTGCGGCCAGAGCCAGCCGTCCATCTTCGGGCTGGTGAAGTCCAGGAGCATCCCTCCGTAGTAGCCGGCCTGGACGGGGTTGCCCTTCCCGTCGGTGGCGAAGACGCCGAGGGCCCACCCGGGCGCGTAGGTCGGCGACTCCTGCTTCACCATCGGGCCGGACTGGGACATCACGATCCTCACCCCCTTCCTCGCGTAGTCGGCGATCTTCTGGGCCGGCGTGAGCCCGTGCGCCGTGTCGATCCAGCGCTTGGCCCACACGTAGTCGGTGACGATCTCCGGCCAGTCCGCGTCGATCACCATCACGTCGACCGGGAACCCGCGCTGGGTGAGCTGGCTGTAGGCCTCGTCGAGCGCGTCCCAGTCGTAGTAGGTGCACTTGCTCTGCCAGTAGCCGAGCGCCCAGAGAGGCGGCAGGGAGGGGCGGCCCGTGAGCCCGGTGTAGCGCTCGATCACGTCGGAGAGGCGGGGCCCGTCGATGACGTAGAGGTCGATCTCCCCACCGTCGGCGTCCAGGCGCAGCAGGTCGGCCTGGGCATGGCCCAGGTCGAAGCGCAGCCGGTGGACGTTGTCAAAGAAGACGCCGTAGGCGTGGCCGTCGCGCCCGGTGCTCAGGAGCAGCGGGACGGGGTATTCCGCGGTGACGTTGCCCGAGCTGATCTGCTGCCCCTCCCAGAGCTCGCGGACGACCCCCCTCCGGTCCAGCCGGCCGTTGTTGTGGTTGTCCTGGCCCAGGCCCATCAGGCGCTCGCCGGGGCCGAGGGCCTCGGTCAGCGTCCACGGCCCGCCGTCCGCGGGAGCGGCAATCCTCAGGTGCTCCAGGAGCGCGGCCCCGGCGTCCGCGCGGACCGAGAGCTCCATCGTGCGCCTGCTGACCGCCACCGTGACGGCGCCCGAGTCGACCGAGACCACGTCGGCGCTCTCCGACTGGGTGAGGGGACTGCGCGCCTCCGGGGCCGTCTCCATGGCGAGCGACGCCTTCCGCGCGAACTCCCCGGAGGGCTTCATCCAGATGCGGACGACGTGGGGCTCCAGGGCCTCGATCCGTATCCGGGGCCCGGCGAGCCCGGAGACCGTCACCTGCTCGGCGCCGGCGGGGGCCGCGGGGGCCCGGGTCTGGGGCGAGGCGAGCGCGAGGAGGAGGCCCGTCGCCAGGCGTGCGTGCATCCGGGGCATGGGCATGAGGCCCGGAGGGTCCCACGGACGCGGCGGGTTGGCAATCCCTTGGGGCGCGCCCGCCCGGGCCCCGGGCGCCGTTTAGGCTTCCCTTTTGGGGCGAGGCTTGGTTGACCTTTGGACCCGCCGTTTGCTGGGTTCGGCACCCCGGCGCAAAGCACACAAGCCCTTCATGCGACATACGATCTCAGTCCTCGTTGAGAACAAGTTCGGCGTCTTGGCCCGCGTGGCCGGAATGATCTCCGGCCGCGGGTTCAACATCGACTCGCTCAACGTCGCCCCGACCCACGACGCCTCGCTTTCGCGGATCACGATCGTGCTCAAGGGGGACGACGCCGCGCTCGACCTGTGCAGCAAGCAGCTGCGCAAGCTGGTCAACGTGGTCGAGGTCATGGACTTCAAGGAGGGCCAGACGATCGCCCGCGAGCTGGTCCTCGTGAAGGTGCGCGCGGACGCGAAGGCGCGGCCCGAGGTGCTCCAGATCAAGGAGATCTTCCGGGCGAGGATCGCCAATCTGGCCCAGGACTCGCTCATCATAGAGGTGACCGGCGACGAGGCGAAGATAACCGCAATCCTGGGGCTCCTGGAGCCCTACGGCATCCTTGAGATCGCCCGCACCGGCAGCCTGGCCCTGACCCGCTAGCGCCCCCCCTTACCATGCCTGCAAAAGTCTACACCGACAAGGATGCCGACCTCGGCTTCTTCAAGAACAAGACGCTAGCCGTGCTCGGCTACGGCTCCCAGGGCCACGCCCACGCGCTGAACCTGAAGGACAGCGGGTGCCACGTCATCATCGGCCTCTACCCGGGCTCCAAGTCGCGCGCCGTCGCGCGCCAGCACGGCTTCAAGGTGTACGACACGGCGGAGGCGGTGCGCCGCGCCGACGTCATCATGGTCGGCCTGCCCGACATGAAGCAGGCCAGCGTGTACAAGAGCGACATCCTCCCCAACCTCGGGAAGGGCAAGACGCTCATGTTCAGCCACGGCCTGGCCGTCCACTTCGGGCTGATCAAGGCCCACAAGGACGTCGACATCATCATGGTGGCCCCGAAGGGCCCCGGACACATGGTCCGCAGGCTCTACGTGGAGGGCAAGGGGATGCCGGCCCTGGTCGCGGTCTTCCAGGACCGCTCGGGGACGGCGAAGAGGACGGCGCTCGCCTGGGCCAAGGGGATCGGCTCCACGCGGGCCGGGGTCCTGCAGACCACGTTCAAGGAGGAGACCGAGACCGACCTNNGTGCCTGCACGAGCTGAAGCTCATCTGCGACCTCATGTACGAGAGCGGGATCGCCGGGATGCGCTTCTCGGTCTCGGAGACCGCCAAGTACGGCGACATCACGCGCGGCCCCCGGGTCGTGAACAAGGCCACCAAGCGCGAGATGAGGAAGATCCTCGACGAGATCCAGAGCGGGAAGTTCACGCGGCAGTGGGTCGCCGAGTACAAGGGCGGCCTGAAGAACTACAACCGGCTCCTGAAGAAGGGCGCGGCCCACAAGATCGAGAAGACGGGCCAGCGCCTCCGCGGCATGATGCCCTGGATGACGAAGAAGAACCTGAAGGGCGTGCAGGCCGCCTACTGACCGCCCATTCCCGACGCCCGAAGCGAAGGGGTGCCTTGAAAATGGGCAAGAAACTCGTCCTCGCCACCCGCAAGAGCCCGCTCGCCCTCGCGCAGGCGGAGCTCGCGGCGGCGTTCCTGCGCGAGCGGATCGGCGCCGAGTGCGAGCTCCTGAAGCTCGTCACGACCGGCGACCGCCAGGCCGAGTGGTCGCTGGAGGAGAAGGGGGGCAAGGGGCTCTTCACGCGCGAGCTCGAGGCCGCGCTCCTGCGGGGCGAGGCCGACGTCGCGATCCACAGCGCCAAGGACCTGCCCGGCGGCTCCGCCGAGGGCCTCTCCATCGCCGGGTACCTCCCGCGCGAGGACCCGAGGGACATGCTGATCCTCCGCTCCGGGGTGGGCGCGCCGAGGACGCTCGCCACCAGCAGCCCGCGGCGACGCCAGCAGGCCGCCGCCATGTTTCCCGGGGTCGAGTTCTGCGAGATCCGCGGGAACGTCGACACCCGCCTCAAGAAGATCGCCGACCTGCGCGTCGCCGACGGCACGATCCTCGCCGCCGCGGGGCTCAAGCGCCTCGGGATCGGCTCCTGGCCCGGGGTGGAGTTCCACGCCATCGGCTTCGAGAGCATGGTGCCCGCCGTGGGCCAGGGCGCGATCGGGGTCCAGTGCAGGTCGGCCGACGTGGCCCGCTTCGCCGGGGCCTTCGACCCGGAGGCCGCCCGGGCGCTCGGCCTTGAGCGCGCGATCCAGACGGCGCTCGGCGGAGGCTGCCACACGGCGCTCGGCGCGTACGCGACCCCGGGCATGCTGTATTTCTTCCACGAGGGGGTGGGCGTGAGGACGCTTCCCCTCTCGGGCGGCGAGTTCGCGGACCCGGAGGCCGCGGCCGCGAGCATCCTCGAGGGCCTCGGGCTCGGCCCGGCCCGGCCCTGACCGTGACCGAGCCGAGGAAACTCCCCCTCTCGGGCCGGCGCGTGGTCGTGACCCGCACCCGCGACCAGGCCTCCGACCTGGCGGCCAGGCTCTCCGCATTCGGGGCGGAGGTGGTCGAGCTCCCCGTGATCCGGATCTCGCGCGAGGTGTCCAAGCAGGCGCTCGCCGAGGTCATGCTGGAGCTCGGCGGCTACGACTGGCTCATCTTCACGAGCGCCAACGGGGTCCACAACTTCTTCGGGGAATTCTTCAGGATATTCGACGACATCCGCTCGCTCGGGCTCGTGCGCGTCGCGTGCATCGGCGACGCGACGGCGAAGGCGGTGACGGAGCTCCGGCTCAAGGTCGAGTGCATGCCCAGGAAGGCGACGGCCGAGGCCCTCGCCGGCGAGCTGATCGACACCGGCAGCATGGACAACGCAAAGGTGCTCGTCGTCACCGGCAACCTGAACCGCGACACGCTCGTCATGAGGCTCGTGGAGGCGCGCGCCATCGTCGACTGCCTGCAGGTCTACAAGACGGAGCAGGTCGACCTGTCCGCGGACCCCGCGGCGTCCCGGTACCGCTCGGAGGGGGCGGACGCGGTCCTCTTCGCGAGCTCGTCCTCGGCCCAGAGCTTCGCCGACCAGCGGGCGTCCCTCGGGCTGGCCGCGGGGGCGAGGAAGCCCCTCTACGGGAGCATCGGCCCCCAGACCAGCGAGACGATGCGCAAGGTGGGCCTCCCCGTGGACTTCGAGGCCCCGGCCCCCGGGATCGACGGGCTTGTGTCGGCGCTCATGAAGGCCCTCCCATGAAGGTCCCCTTCCTCGACCTGGCGCCCCAGCACCGGGCGCTCAGGGCGGAGGCCCTGGCCGCGCTCGCGGCCACCTACGACGCCACGCGCTTCTGCCTCGGCAGGGACGTCGAGGACTTCGAGAGGGGATTCGCATCCGCGCTCGGCTATCCGGGAGCCCTCGGTATGAACAGCGGGACCTCGCCGCTCCACGCCGCCTGCATGATCGCGGGGTTCGGGCCGGGCGACGAGGTCATCGTGCCCCCCTTCACGTTCATCTCGACCGTCTGGGGCGTCAGCTATGCCGGGGCCACGCCGGTCTTCGCGGACATCGAGGAGTCGACCTTCAACATGGACCCCGCGGCGTTTGAGCGGGCGATCACCCCGCGCACGCGCGGCGTCGTCGTGGTCCACCTCTTCGGGCTCCCGGCCAGGATGGACGAGATCATGGAGGTCGCCCGGAGGCACGGGCTCTTCGTCATCGAGGACTGCGCCCAGGCCGTCGGCGCCCGGCACGGGGAGGTCCCCGTGGGCCTCATCGGGGACGCCGGGACCTTCAGCTTCTACCCGACCAAGAACCTCGGGGGCTGCGGAGAGGGCGGCGCCTTCGTCTCGCGCAGGCCGGATATCCTCGAGAGGGCGAGGCTCATCCGCGTGCACGGATCCGAGCAGCGCTACCACCACTCGGTGGTGGGGGCCAATTTCCGGATGGACGGCTTCCAGGGCGCGGTCCTCGGCGTCAAGCTGCCGCACCTCGCGGCTTGGACCGCGCGGCGCCGGTCGATCGCAAGGGCGTACCTGGAGGGGATCCGCCTCGGGGGGGCCGTCCTGCCGCGCGGGGCGCTGCCCGGGGGCTCGGTGTTCCACCAGTTCACGATCCTCCACCCGCGCCGGGACGCGCTGCGCGCGCACCTCGGGGAGCGCGGCGTCGGCACCGACCTCATCTACCCCTTGCCCCTCCACCTCCAGGGGTGCTTCAGCGCCCTCGGATTCGGCCCGGGCTCTTTCCCGGTTGCGGAGCGCGCCGCCCAGACCTGCCTTAGCCTCCCGATCTTCCCGGAGCTTTCGGACGAGCAGGTCGCCTTCGTGATCGAGTCGGTCAACTCCTTCCGCTAGGAGGTGGGGCCATGGTTGACGGGATACAGATAAAGGTCTGCGGCCTGGCGAGCCTCGTGGACGCGGACTTCGCGGACGCCTGCGGCGCGGACTTCCTCGGGTTTGTGCTCCACCCGAAGTCCCCGAGGCATGTCTCGCTCGCGCAGTACCGCTCGATGGCCTCCCGGCTCCCGGAGCGCCACCGGGTGGCGGTGTCCGTCGAGCCCGGCAAGGGCGAGCTCCGGGCGATGCTCGATGCCGGCTTTGACCGGCTCCAGGTGCATTTCCGGCACGACGTGCCCCTCGGGAGGGTGGAGGCCTGGTCGGCGGAGGCCGGTCCCGGTAACCTGTGGCTCGCGCCGAAGCTCCCCCCGGGGATAGACGTCGCCCCGGAGTGGCTTTCGTTCACGGACCACATCCTCCTCGACACCTTCGACCCGGCGCTCTTCGGGGGCACCGGCAGGACCGGGGACTGGGCCAAGTTCAGGAGGCACCGCGAGGCAAACCCGGGCAGGACATGGATCCTCTCGGGCGGGCTCAACCCCGCGAACGTGGGGGAGGCCCTCGCCGGCACGGGAACGAGGTTTGTCGACGTGAGCAGCGGCGTCGAGTCCGCCCCCGGGGTGAAGGACCACGCAAGGCTCAAGGCCTTCGTGGTCGCGGTCCGCAAGGCTGGGGAGCGCTGACCGGGGCGCCCTCGATCTCCAGGAGCCGGCGCTTCGTCTCCTCGCCGAACGCGTACCCGGTGAGCGCGCCGTCGGAGCCGACGACCCGGTGGCACGGGACCATGAGGCAGATGGGATTGGTGGCGTTGGCGCGGCCGACCGCGCGCGGCGAGCTCCGGACGGACCTTGCGACCGCGCCATACGACCGGGTCTCCCCAAAGGGGATGGCCCGCAGCTCGGCCCACACCCTTCGCTGGAAGGGAGTGCCCGCGGGGGCGAGCGCGACCGAGAATCCGCGCCCCTCGCCCCGGAACCATGCCTCAACCTGCCGGCGGGCCGTCCGTGTCCTGGCGGGGTCCGCGACGAGCGTGCCGCCCCTGAGGCGGCCCCGAAGCGCAGTTTCGCCGCCGAAGGCGGCGGCCGCGACGGCGCCGCTCGGGTCGACCGCGAGCGAGAATTTGCCGAGCGGGGTGGGGAACACGCAGAAGTGGAGCCTTTGGGATTTGTTCATGGAGGGGGGCGGTTGATCTGCCAGAGGTGGGCGGTCGCGAGGCTGCGGTGGGGCGAGAAGACCGACATGAGCCGCCGGGTGGCGTCCACGTCCGGCCTCTCCTCGAGCCTGAAGAGGGCCTTCAGCCCGCTCGTAACCCCCGTGTCGCCAAGGGGGACGCAGTCGGCGAACCCCAGGGAGCGCATCATGAGGTAGTTGACGGACCACGGCCCGAGTCCTCGCACGGAGAGGAGGGTCCGCTCGGCGCGGGTCGCCGACATGGCGGGGAGCGCCGCCAGGTCGAGCGTGCCCGCGGCCACCAGGCGCGCCGCGCCGATGAGGTATTCCGCCTTCTGTCGGGAGTACTGCCACGGGCGGAGGTCCTTGGCCTCAAGGCGCGCCAGGGCCGCCGCCGTGGGCAGCGCGAACAGCCCTCCGGGGAGCCGTGTCCCGGCGTTCTCGACCAGGCGGCGCTTGAGGACGCAGGCGAAGGGCAGGTTTATCTGCTGGCCGATGATCGACCAGAGGAGGCCGTCAAGGACGCTCGGGGTCCCTATGAGGCGCAGGCCCTCCCTTCCCGCGACCAGGCGGGCGAGGCCGAGGCGCCGGGCGAGGCGCGAGAAGCCCGCGGCGTCCTGCTCGAGTCCTAGCATCCCGACGGCGATCCTGTGGGCCGCGGGCTTCCAGCCCGGGCCCGCACCGGCCCCGTCGGAAAGCGCGACGGTCGCGCACTCCTTCGAGAACTCAAACCGGAGGGCGGCCGGGAAGCCGTCCAGGTCCGCGGACGCCTCGTAGCTCGTCCCGGAAAGGCGCTCGGTCACGCTCTGCGGGTCCCGCCCGAGCGTCCGGAGCAGGTGGGCGAGGGGGTAGCGGGGCGGCAGGTCCACCGTGAACGGCCCGGGCGAGAGAAGCCCGCGGTAGGCGGCGGGCGTCATCCCGTTCTGCGCGCGGAAGTGCTCGTGGAACGAGGAGAGGGACTCGAAGCCGGCCCCGGCCGCCACCTCGATGAGCGGCGAATCGCCCGCGAGGAGCAGGCGCCGTGCGGCCTCAATCCTCGCCCGCAGGAGAAGGTCGGCCGGCGTCGCGTGGTAATGCTGGCGCAGGAGCTCGAAGCAGCGGGTAGGCCCGAACCCCGAGCGCCGGACGACCGCCCTCGCGTCCCCGAACCGCGCGGGGTTCCCGCGGACCTCGCCGACGAGCGTCTCGATCGACTCGAGGACGGGGTCCGCGCCCCGCGCGAAGTCGTCGGGATGGCACTTCCTGCAGGGGCGCAGGCCCGCCGCCCGGGCCTCGTCGCAGGACGCGAAGAACCGGACGTTCTCGGACCTGGGCTTGCGCGCGTGGCAGGACGGCAGGCAGTAGATCCCCGTCGTCAGGACCCCCGTGAAGAACCTCCCGTTCCAGGCGGGGTCGCTCGCCAGGAAGCGCGAATACATGTGGGCGTGGGTCATTCTCATGGGGCGGGTCTCGGTCGACGGGAGCACCCTATCAAACTCCCGCGCCCGTGTCGTCCGCATTATTCCGCGGCAATTCGGCGCAGGGCGCTTGCCGAGGCCCTCAGGGCTTGGGTATGCTTGATGCTCAAGGTCCCACCGGAATGCCCACAGCCCCCCGACTCGTACGCGCATGGCTCGACTCGCTCTCCTCTGGGATCGTGGAGTTCGACCGCAACTGGGCTTCCGCCGCCCCCCCGGCGATCGCCCTGTCCGGGAGCGTCGAGGTCACCCGGATCGCGAAGGCGCCCGAGCTGGCGGCGGCCAAGTCGCTCCGCTATTTCCTCAGGGACCCCGAGACCTTCGCCTTCGCGCTCCCGCTCAAGCGCAACGGGGGCGTGGACCGGGCCAACGACAAGGTCTACGTCGCGGGGCCCTTCAACGCCTGGCAGGCCGCGGTGGGCAACGAGGCGTGGCGCATGACGCTCGGGGACCTTGGCGGCGAGAAGGTGCTCCTCTGGACGGGGCCCGCGTCGAAGGTTCTCGGCAGGGGCGAGGTGCTCTTCAAGTTCGTGACAGGCGAGAACCAGTGGCTCCACCCGAGCGACGACGCCCCGAACTGCGTCAGGGACGACGCGGGCTTCGTCAACCGCTTCGTCGACCCGGAGAGGACCGGGGCGCACCTGTGGCGCTTCGAGCTCTCGGCGCCCCTGGACCTCGCGGGCGCGTGGACCGTGGCGGCGGGCGCCGGCGTCTCCGGGGGCGGCCTCCCGCTCGAGCCCGGCGACTTCTTCTTCGACCTGGGGACGGACCTCCCGCTCGGCGCCCTCGTCCGGAAGGACTCGACCCTCTTCCGGATCTTCGCGCCCAGGGCGGACGCGGTGCTCCTGCACGCCTGCCACGACCTGGCGAGCAGGGACATCGCCGACTCGTTCCCGCTCTCGCGCCGGGGAGACGCGCACGGCGCCTCCGGGGTCTGGGAGGTGGAGCTCGACCGCAACCTCCACGGGTGGTTCTACTGGTACTCGATCTCCGGGGTGGGCGGGGGCGCGAAGCCCGACGTCCTGGACCCCTACGCCCTTGCGACCCTGGGCCGTGAGGGCCCCGGCATCGTGCTCGACCCGAGATGGATCGGGAAGGGCGACACCGGGTTCAGGACACCCGCCTGGCAGGACCTCGTGATCGCCGAGGCCCACGTGCGCGACCTTGCGGCCCTTGCGCCCGTGGGGGCCGCCGCGGCCGAGCGGCTGGGCTTCTCGGGCCTGAGGAAGTGGGTCGAGGACCCGGACTTCTACCTCCACCACCTGGGGATCAACTGCGTCGAGCTCCAGCCGGTCCAGGAGTTCGATAACAAGACGACCGAGGAATACCACTGGGGGTACATGACCAACGCGTACTTCGCCCCGGAAAGCAGCTACTCCCTGGCCCCGGCGGAGGCCTCCGGGGTCCGGGAGCTGCAGGATCTCGTCAGGGCGTTCCACGCCCGGGGCATGGCCGTCGTCCTTGACGTCGTCTACAACCACGTCGGGGAGCCGCCCCACCTGGCCTTCATAGACCGCCTCTACTACTTCGAGCAGGACTCCGCGGGCAACCTGGCCAACTGGAGCGGGTGCGGGAACGACCTGCGCGCCGGCTCGGCGATGGCGAAGAGGCTCATCATCGACAGCTGCACCCACCTGATGGAGGCCTACGGCGTCGACGGGTTCCGCTTCGACCTGGCGGAGCTGCTCGGCATCGACGTCCTCAAGGAGGTCGAGACCGCGCTCAAGCGCCTCAAGCCCGGCGTGATCCTGATCGCCGAGCCGTGGAGCTTCCGCGGGCACATCGCCGGGGCGCTCCGCGACACGGGCTGGGCCTCGTGGAACGACGGGTACCGCAACTTCCTGAAGGAGTACGTGAGGGGCTCGGCCCCCGGCGAGCGCCTGGAGTATTTCCTGAGGGGCTCGCCGTGGTACTTCGCGAAGTGGCCCGCGCAGACCGTCAACTACACCGAGTCCCACGACGACCAGACCTGGATCGACTCCATCACCGAGAACCCGGGATTCAACGGGGCAAACCCGACGCTCAACGACGTGAGGCGCACCCACATCATGGCGTCCCTCCTGTTCATGTCGGTCGGCATCCCCATGCTCTCGGCGGGCCAGGACTTCCTGCGCTCCAAGGGCGGGCTCGGGAACACCTACCTGCGGGGCGACGTCAACGCCCTGGACTACCACCGGCTGTACCGCTACCTGGGGACGCACGCCTACTTCGCGGACTGGATCACGTTCCGCAAGGGCGCTCGGGGGAGGCTCCTGAGGCACTTCACCCGGCCCTCGGAGGGATTCTTCCGGTTCTTCAATGGCGGCGGCCCGGCCCTGGCCGTCCTCGTGAACGCGGACCTCTCAAAGGGGGAGGAGCGCCTCCTCTACGCCGTGAACCCGACCCAGGCGGACGTGACGATCTCGATCGGCGAAGTGGCCTCCTCGGGCGCCTGGCGGCAGGTCGCCGACCACGAGAGGTTCCTGAACGCAGGGAGCAGGGCCGCCACGCTCCGGGTGGAGGCGGACCTCGTCGTGCCGGCCCTCGGCTGCGGGCTCTGGGCCGCGGGCCCCTGAGGACCCGGCTACTTCGCCGAGAAGCGGTAGATGGTCGTGCTGCGGAACTCCTCGCCGGGCCGCAGGAGGGTCGACGGGAACGAGGGCTTGTTAACGGAGTCGGGGTAGTGCTGGGTCTCCAGGCAGAACCCCGCGTGCGCCGGGTAGGCCTGGCCGTACTTGCCGGTTACCGAGCCGTTCATGCCGTTCGCCGTGTAGAGCTGCACCCCCGGCTGGTCCGTCGACACCTCGAGCGTGCGGCCGGTCGCCGGGTCGCTCGCCCTGGCGGCGAGGACCAGCTTCGTGCCGCCCCCGTCGATGACGTAGTTGTGGTCGTAGCCGTGGGTGTTCCCGGGGACCTTGCGGATGTCCCGGCCTATGGCCTTGGCCTGCGTGAAGTCGAGCGGGCCCCCGGCGACCTCGGCGAGGATCCCCGACGGGATGAGCCAGTCGTCGCCCGGCGTGTACCTCGACGCCTTTATCTGGAGCACCTGCCCGAGGACGTCCCCCTTGCCGGCGAGGTTGAAGTAGCTGTGGTTCGTCAGGTTGACGGGCGTCGCCTTGTCGGTCGTGGCCTCGTAGTCGAAGCGGACCTCGTTGCCGTTGGTGAGCGTGTAGGTCATCCTGACCCGCAGCGTCCCGGGAAACCCCTCGTCGCCGTCAGGACTCACGTGGCTGAACACGACCGAGGGGCCGTTCGGTCCGTCGACGGCCTCGGCCTGCCAGACGATCTTGTCGAAGCCCTTTATCCCCCCGTGGAGCGTGTTCGGGCCGTTGTTGACGGCGAGCGTGTAGGTGTTCCCGTCGACCGTGAAGCGGCCGTTGGCGATCCTGTTGGCGACCCGGCCGACGACGGCCCCGAAGCACGGGCTCTCCGTCAGGTACTGCCTGAGGTTGTCGAAGCCGAGGACCACGTCGCCCATCCGGCCCGACCTGTCGGGGACGTGGAGCTCGGTGATGACGGCGCCGTAGGTGATGACCTTGCAGACGAGGCCGTCGGCGTTGGTGAGCGCGTACTGGTCGACGGGCGTGCCGTCGGGCATTCTTCCGAAGAGGGACTTGGTGATGCTTGCGGGCATGGGGAGTGTTGAAAGCGCGAGGAGCGCGGACGCGGCCAGGAGCCGGAGCGCCGGCCGGCGCGGGGTTTGGGTGGCCGGGGAGCTCACGGCCCGATCATGGGGGAACGGCGGGCCCCCTTTCGATCAAAAACGACCGCCCAGGCTACCCCCGCCCGAACAGCTCCTCGATCTCCTCCAGGGTCTTTCCCTTGGTCTCCGGCAGGAAGAAGGCCGCGGTGACGAAGTAGACGACCGTGCAGCCCGCGAAGGCGAAGAACAGGGTCGAGTAACCGTACCTGCCGACCGTGGGGAGGAAGGTGGCGGCGATGCCGGTGGAGACCGCCTGGTTCACGAGGAGCGCGATGCTCATGCCGTTCGAGCGTATCCGGGTCGGCATGAGCTCGGAGAGGGCGAGCCACACGCAGACCCCGGGGCCCGCCGCGAAGAACGCCATGAAGGAGAAGGTGAAGAGGGCGGTGAGCCATCCGTTGCGCTCGCTCGGCACCGGCGTGACGAGCGCGTTCTCGATGCGCAGGGGGGCCGTGCGGGCCGCGGCCAGGTCCGCGAACGGGTTCGAGAAGAAGGCGACGACCCTGTTGGACGGGACACAGCCGTCCCTGGAGACCGAGACGGGCGCCGAGGACGGGTCGTCGGAGCGCACGACGCTCGTCGCCGCCCGGAAATCCCCGTAGGAGTAGATCACGATCAGGGTCGAGGGCCGGCCCGCGATCGCCCGGCCCGCGTCGCCGGCGGACGCGAGGAGCCGCGAGGATGCGGCCGCGTCGAACGGGAGGCTCAGCCTCTGGTCCGGGAGGACGGCCGCCTGCACGGCTTCCCTGCAGTCCACGCGCAGCCTCTCGGTGGAGCGGAAGATGAGGCCCACGGCGACGAGCGACAGGATGATGCCCGCCGTTCCCGCGGAGAGGAGGAACTTGCGGCCCCTCCTATCGACCAGGACGACCCCCACGATCGTCAGCAGGAAGTTGACGAGCGTGAGGACCACGTAGCCCCAGTGGGCCTCCACGTCCGAGAGCCCGGCCTGCAGGAAGATGTTCGTGTTGTAGCCGATGATCGAGTTGACGCCGGTCGCCTGGTTGCAGGCGAGGATGACGCAGGCCAGCACGAACGGGATCACGTACTTGCGGCTCATGAGGGACTCCCTGGGCTTCCCGCCCGTGCCGTGGGCCGCCTCGGCGGCGGCGGCCCTGCCCATCTCCTCCATCTCGACGTCCGCATCGGCCTGCGACCTGGACCGCAGGAGGGCGGCCCGGGCCTCGCCGACCCGGCCCTTGCGGTGGAGCCACCTCGGGGACTCGGTCACGACGAAGCTGCCGGCGACGAACAGGATTCCCGGCGGCAACGACACCCAGAAGATGCTGCGCCAGGCCGTGTCCTTGAAGGCGAGGAGCCTCGCCGCGTCCCCCAGCCGCGCGACCTCGGCCACGCGGAAGCTGAAGTACATGCCGATCACGGCCGCGACCACGATCCCGAGCGTGAGCAGCCACTGGAAGATCCCGGTCCCCTTGCCCCGGCTCGAGGCGCCGAGGCACTCGGCCAGGTAGAGGGGGACGACGACGCCGATCAGGCCCGCGCTGACGCCCTGCAGCAGGCGGCCCATCACGAGGTACGCATAGCCGTTCGACAGCGCGATCACGGGGATGCTCGCGACGAAGAGGACGCCGCTTGCGATCATGAGGCGCTTGCGGCCCACCGCGTCGGCCAGCGCGCCCGCGAAGAGGGTCGAGACGACGCTCCCCAGGAGCACGGCGGCGACGATGAACGAGAGCTGGCCCGCGTTCAGGCCCGACGTCGCCTCGAGGTAGGGGAGGGCGCCCGCGATGATCCCCACGTCGACCCCGTAGAGGAGGCCGCCCAGTCCGGCGACAAGAAGGAGGAAGCGGTTGTAGCGCGCGGCTGCGGCCGCTGGGGCGGCTGGGGGTGTGGGCATCTTGGGGTGCTGGGGGTTCAGCGGGCGGGCGGGGGCGCCGTGGAGACGACCCAGGAGCGCCATTGCTCGTCCGAAAGTGAGGCGCGCTCCCCCTGCGCGGCGGCGGCGGCCAGCAGGAGCCTGACCGGCGCAACAAGGGGGATGAGGGTCGCCGACGGGTTGGGCTCCGCGGCGGGCGCAAGGAGCTCCATCTCCTCGGCGAGCTGCCCTTTCCCGAGGGGGGTTCCCTGGGCCAGCGCGCGGAGGGCGTCGCCCCCCACCGAGCAGGCGAGGGCGAGCCCCTTGGCCGGGGCGACGGCCTCGCGGAGCGCGGGGTAGGTGTCGGCCATGTGTTCCGCGACCTCGCTGCCCGCGGCGCCCCAGCGGCCGAGGCTCCCTTCAAGGGACGCCGCCTGGGCCCGGTCGATGCCTCCCGCGGCGAAGAGCATGCGGTCGACGGCCGCGGCAAACTGCCTCGCGGGCTCGCTCTCCGGCTTCGCCGCGTCGGCGAGCCCGACAAGCGGGACGAGCTGGTTGCTCCAGACCTGCAGGCCGCCGCGGTCGTAGTGCTTGACCGGCTCGACGAGGCTCACGAGCGTCCTGAGGGAGGCGACCCCCGGGGCGCCCAGGTTCGCCCCGACCAGGTGGCGCAGCATAAGGTCCGCATTCCGGTCATGGAGGGATCCCGCCTCGCCGAGGCGCGCCCCGACGATCGCGAGCCTGCGGTACATTTCCGGGACGTCGCGGACGGATGCCGGCGACCAGAGCCTCTCGGCGACCGCGGCCGTCCTCGGCCAGATGCGCGAGTCGATGTTCTCCGGGGTGACCCACTCGGCCCACATGGTGGCCTCGCCGCCGAGGACGTGGGCCTGCTCCGCCGCGGAGAGCCCCGCCGTCGGCGGGAGGGGGTCCGGCAGGTAGTGGTCGGACGCCGGGAAGCAGAGGTCGATGTAGAAGCCGTTCGCGAGAATGCCGTCGAACCCGAGGCCCGCCGCGGTGGCGAGCGCCCCGGGCCCGCGCCACGAGTCGATCACGCAATCGCGCGGGAGCAGGGGGTTCAGGATCTCGTCCCAGCCGACGAGCCGCTTGCCCCCCTTGGCGAGGATCGCGTAGAGCCTCTTGTTGAAATAGGCGTGGAGCCCCGCGTTGTCCTTCAGGCCGTGATCCCGGATGAAGGCCTGTATCGCGGGGTTCGCGTTCCACTGGACGCCGTTGTTCTCGTCGCCCCCGACGTGGATGAACCTGTCCGGGAACAGGGCGGCCATTTCGCTCAGGAAGTCCCCGAGGAGCGCGTAGGTTGCCTCCTGGGTCGGGTCGAGCACCGGGTTGAAGACGCCCCACTGGCGCTCGATCGAGTACGGGCCGGGCATGCTGGCGAGCTCGGGATGCGAGACGACCCAGCTTGTCGCGTGGCCGGGGACGTCGAACTCGGGCACGACGCGGATCCCGCGCAGGGCCGCGTAGGCGATCAGGGCGCGCATCTGCGCCTGCGTGAAGTACTTCCCGTCCGAGCCCTTTCCCGCGAGCTCGGGGTGGGTGAGGCTCTCGATCCGGAATCCCTGGTCGTCGGTCAGGTGGAGGTGCATGACGTTCAGCTTCACGACCGCCATGGCGTCCAGGTTACGCTCGATCACCTCCATCGGCTGCCAGTGGCGGGCGACGTCGATCATGAGGCCCCGCCAGGGGAACCTCGGGCGGTCGCTGATCGTTGCCAGGGGAAGGGACCAGCCCGACTGCTCCAGGCGCGGGAGCTGCAGGAGGGTCTCGAGCCCGTGCAGGGCGCCGAGGGACGTCGGGGCCCGCAGGGTCGCCCCTGCGGCCCCCACCTCGAGCGTGTAGGACTCGTCCTCGGATCCGGTGGGTATCGGGCCTGCTGCGTCCCCCCGCTCGATCACAAGCCTGTAGGGGGCCTGGTACCCTCCCGCGGACACCCGGGACTGCCAGCGGTCCTCGGCGCGCGAGATCGCCGCGTCCAGGCGCGGGTCGGAGGCGCCCGCCACGCTGACCACGAGCTTCCCGGGGGCGGGGGTGCTCCCCGTCAGGCGCACCTCCGCCGGGGCCGGCATGACGTCGAGCGGGAGCGGGGCGCCGCCCGCGCCGCTCGCCAGGCCGGCGGCCGCGCTAAAGAGGCAGATCGCGAAGGAATTCCTCAGGGGCATATCGTTTGAAGGCTTCTATCGCCTCGTATTCGGCGAGGCCAAGGGCGTTGTAGGTTTCGGCGAGGCGCCGGCTGCGGTCCTCAGACCTCTGCCAGAATTCGCGGCGGTCGTCACCCAGGAAGAGCGCCATGTCCTTCTGGGTCTCGTGGCAGAATATGGCCCTGCGCCTGCGCAGCACCTCCTGGGGGCTGAGCGGCACCGCCAGGTCGATCTCGTCGGCCGACCACTCGGACCACGCACCGCGGTAGAGGAAGAGCTCGCTCTCGCCCACCCAGGGCTCCCCCGACAGGCCGGAAAGGGCGTCGCGAAGGGCGTGCAGGCAGAGGCGGTGCGTGCCGTGCGGGTCGTCCAGGTCCCCGGCCGCGAAGATAAGGTGGGGGCGGAGGGCCCCGAGGAGGTCCCTCATGATCGAGCGGTCGCCGTCGGCGAGCTGCCTCCTTGTCCCGGGACTGGCGCGGTAGAACGGGAGGTCGAGGAAATGCATGCTGCCGGGAGCGACGCCGCAGACCCGCGCCGCGCCCAGGGCCTCCTGCCTGCGCACAAGGCCCTTCCAGTGCTGGACCTCGGCCGTCTCCGGGAGCGAGCCGCTGGCCTCGAAGCCCGAGCAGAGCGACCGGAGCCTCTCGCCCGCGGGCCCGCCGGCCAGCCCGGCATCCCGCACGAACCGCAGCGCCCGCGCGAGCGCCTCGTCCGAGACGGCGTTCGCCCCGGAGACCTGGTAGGCAACGTGGACCTCGTGCCCGTGCTCGACCAGCCGGCACAGGGTTCCCCCCATCCCGATCACGTCGTCGTCGGGATGAGGCGAGAGGACGAGGATCCTCTTCGGGAACACGCCCGCGGAGGCCGCCCTGAGCGGCCGCACGGGCGCGTCGCCCGGCTTCGTTCGCCGGGGGTCGCGGCCTCCCGGCCACCCCGTGATCGTGTGCTGGAGCTGGTAGAAGCCGGCGAGGTTCACCTCGTAGGCCGGCCCGTGGATCCTGAGGAGGTCCTGGAGCCCCGCCTCGTTGTAGTCGTCGTCGGTCAGCTTGAGGACGGCCTTGCCGCGCAGCTGCGAGAGCCAGATGATGGCCCGGCGCATCATGGCGGGGTCCCACTCAAGCCCCTGGTCGCCCAGGGCGCCCAGCAGCCACGGGGTCCGGTAGCGGGTGAGAGCGCCGGCGGCCGCCCGGTCGACGACGAACTGGACGTGCTCGTGCTCCTGGAGGAAGGACGCGGTCACCTGAGGGGTCGCCGGGCCCTCGACCGCTGCGCGGACGATCTCCGCCTTGTGCTGGCCCCAGGCCATGAGGACGATCCGCCGCGACTCGAGGATCGTCCTGACCCCCATGGTGAGGGCGTACCTGGGCGTGTTCGACTCGCCTCCGAAGTCCCCGGAGGCGTCGCGCCGCGTGAGCGAGTCAAGGGTCACGATCCGGGTCTTCGAGCGCCTCGGGCTGCCGGGCTCGTTGAAGCCGATGTGGCCCGTGCGCCCGATGCCGAGGACCTGGAAGTCGATCCCCCCCGCCGCCCGGATAGAGTCCTCATAGGCGCGGCAGTGCCCGTCGACCTCCGCCGTGGCCACGGACCCGTCGGGAACGTGGGTGTTGCCGGGCGCGATGTCGACGTGGTCGAAGAGGTACGCCTGCATGAAGTGGCGGTAGCTCCTCGGGTTGTCCGCCGGCAGGGGGTAGTACTCGTCGAGGTTGAACGTCACGACGTTGGCGAAGCTCAGCCCCTCCTCGCGGTGCATCCGCACGAGCTCCGCGTAGAGCCCGAGCGGGGTCGAGCCGGTCGCCAGGCCGAGCACCGCGTTCCGGTTCGCGTCCCGCCTGGCCCTGATGAGCGCCGCGATCTCGCGCGCCACCGCGCGCGACGCCTCGCTGCTCGTCGGGAACACGGCGAGGGGAACGTGCTCGAAGCGGCTGAGGGTGCCTGGGGCGGTGCCGTTCATTGGGCTGTCGGGGCGGTGGGTGGGGGACAATGGGCCAGTCCAGGATGATATTCCCGTCGGCACCGTTAAAAAATGGCAGAAATGACTAAGTTTTTAACATCGCTGCTAATCGCCCCACCGGCCGGGAGCGGAAACTTGACCCGTGCTTCACCGTGATCCGGAATCCTCCCCGTGGCGACTCCCTCCGCTCAAAGGCCCGCGGGGCCCGTCTGGGCGCTTCGGGCCGCCCTCGCCGTCGTTGTCCCCGCCCTGTTCCTGCTGGCGCTCGAGGGGGGCCTGCGCCTGGGCGGGTTCGGGCGCCCCTCGGCCTTCCTCATCCCGGACGAGAAGCCGGGCTGGTTCAGGACCAACCCCGACTTCGCGGGCCTCTTCCTGCCCGGGAGCTTCGACCTGCGCCCGCTCAACCTGAGGATCTCCGCGCACAAGGCGCCGAACACCCTCCGGATCGTGGTCCTGGGGGAGTCGGCGGCCCAGGGCGTCCCCGTCCCGAGCTTCGCCTTCGCCCCCCAGCTGCGCGCCCAGCTGCGGCACCGCTACCCGGGAAGGGAGTTCGAGGTGATCGACACGGGGATCGTGGCGGTCAACTCGCACGCCATCTACCAGATCGCGCGCGAGATGGCCCGGTTCGAGCCCGACCTGTTCGTCGTGTACGCGGGCAACAACGAGGTCGTGGGCCCTTACGGGCCGGGATGCGCCTACCTCTCCCAGATGCCGCCCCTCTGGGTCATACGGGCGAGCGTGTTCGTCCGCTCCACCCGCACCGGGCAGCTTGCGGGAGCCCTCCTCGGCAGGCTGCTGGCCCGCGGCGGGCGCCCGGCCGAGTGGGGCGGCATGTCCATGTTCGTCGACAACGCGGTCCTCGCCGACGACCCGAGGCTCTTCTCCGTCTATGACAACTTCGCGGACAACCTCCGCGGCGTCGTCAGGGCCGCGTCGGAGGCGGGCGCGAGGACCGTGCTGTGCACGGTGGTCGCGAACCTCAAGGACTGCCCCCCGTTCCTCTCGAGGCACGGCGCCTGGCTCTCCAAGCCGGAACTCGCCGCGTGGCAGGCCCCCTACGGGAACGGGCGCCTGGCCTGGCGCCTCGGCGACTCGGGCCAGGCGCGCGCCCTCCTTGCGGAGGCGCTCAGGATAGACCCCGAGTATGCGGACACCTCGTACATGCTGGGGACGCTCGACCTCGACGCCGGGGACGCGGCGTCGGCGCGGAAGCACTTCCTCGACGCCCTCCACTGGGACGCGCTCAGGTTCCGGCCCGACGCCGCCGTCAACCAGGTCATCCGCGCCGTCGCGCAGGAGGCCGGCGCGGGCGTCAGCCTGCTGGACGCGGCCGTGGCGATGGGATCGGATCCGGCCTCGCGGGGCCCGATCAGCGGGCGCGAGCTCCTCTTCGAGCACGTGCACTTCGACTGGCCCGGGAATTACCGGCTGGCGCTCATGATGGCGCGCGAGTCGGGCCGCGCCCTTTTCGGGGCTGACCCGGGTGAATCGGGCTGGCTGGGCAGCGACGCGTGCGCCGGCGCCCTCGCCTACACCCCGCACGAGCGCCTGCCGATGCTCCTGCGGATTGACGTCCTCGTGCGCAGGCCGCCCTTCACCCAGCAGCTCACCCATGTCCAGGACGAGGCGCGGATGGCGCGCGACATCGGTGAGGCCAGGCGCGGCGCGGGGGACCCGGTTGCGCTCTCGCGGGCCGCCGAGAAGGCCCGGCTCGCCCTTGAGGCGGACCCGGGGAACCCCGCCCTGGCGGGGATCATGGAGGGCATCGACCTCGACCAGGCGGATCTCGAGGGGGCGCTTGCGATGGCCCGCAGGGCGGAGGCGCTCCTCCCCGCGGACTACGCCCTTGCCGCCGACGAGGCGTCGATCCTCATGCGCCTCGGCCGCCTCGACCAAGCCTGGGCCATCCTCGGGCGGGCGTCGGCCCACGGCGCAGACCTGGACAACCTGGGACCGGTCCTCGGGGACTACTGGATCCGTGCGAGGCGCGCCGGGGAGGGCGTCGAGTTCCTCGGGAGGGCGATCGCGGGGCGGCCCGGGGACAAGAGGCTGCGGATATTGCGGGCCTCGCTGCGCCGGGCCTCGGGCGACCCGGCGGGGGCCGAGCGCGAGCTGCGGGAGGTGCTCTCCCGGGACCCCTCGAGCGAGGAGGCGCTTGAGGCGCTCGTGGCGATCCTGGGGGAGTCGGGCCCCGCGGACGAGGCGTCGAGGGCGAGCGTCGAGGCTGCGCCCGTCCAGCCCAGGAACCAGGACAACAGCGTGCGCGCGGCGAAGGATTGCGAGGCCCGGTCCGACGTGGAGGGTCTCGTGGGGAACCTGGAGGCGGCGGAGCTCAGCGGGCCCGTGACCGCGACCTTTGAGCTCACCCTTGCCCTGAAGCTCTACCAGCTGCACCGGATGGACGAGGTGCTGGCGCACCTCGCCGAGGCGAGGGCGCTGTCCGGGCACGAGGGCAATCCCGCCGTCACGGATTCCATCGGCGACCTCATCGGCCGGATGCGCCTCGAGCGGGACGGGGCCGGGAGGGCGCGGTAGGCCGCGGCCCGCGGCTCAGAAGAGCGAATAGATGAAGGGGGCGACCCCCGAGCCGCCGAGCACCGCCAGCGCGCCCACCACCACGATGACAAGGATGATGGGCGTCAGCCACCACTTCTTGTTGTGGGCGACGAACGAGAGGAATTCGGCGACGGCGCCCCTTCTCTTGCCCTCCGCCTGCCTGCTGAACGCGCTCTTGTCGGGGTCGGCCATGGTCAGTCCTGGTTGAGGTAGCTCTCGGGTTTTCCCGCGGGCTGCCTGGGTGTCCAGTAGCTCTTTGCGGCGGGGTCGAATCCCCTGGAAAGCGGGTCGTGGCGGAAGAGTCTCATGGCGAGCCCGAGGGGCGTGAGGACCAAGTAGTACACGACCAGGAGGGCCGCGTGCGAGACCACAAATCCGACCGGATAGGTGGCGTAGCTGAGCCCGAGGTAGGCATACCGCAGGACAACCGGCCACGCGGCGCCGGCAAGGGGGACCGCGGCGGCCGCAGCCCAAAGGACACCGGCGGCGAGGGGCCGGCCATGCAGCCGGCTCGCGAGCCCCGCCAGGCCCAGGAACACGAGCCAGGCGACCGCAAACACGGCGAGCTGCCGGCCGGACGGGTTCCTGTTGATGCGGATGAGGGACATGGGGTGGGGGCGCCTCAGTCGTTGCCGTACCTGCCGAGGTACGCCCCGAGGTCCGGCCGGTTCCCCGCGGGCTGCTCCTCCTTCAGGAGCAGGAAGTCGCCGATCACAAGGACGTCGATGTCGGTCGCCATGAAGCAGCGGTAGGCGTCGTTCGGGGAGCAGACGACGGGCTCGCCCCGGATGTTGAAGCTCGTGTTGATCATGACCGGGCAGCCCGTGAGGCCGGCGAACGCCTCGAGGAGCTCCGTCAGGAGGGGATTCCGGGCGGCGTCCACCGTCTGGACCCGGGCCGAGCCGTCCACGTGGGTGACGGCCGGAACCTGGGAGCGCGTCTCCCGGATCCGGTCGAGGCCCCGGGCCCCGTCGCCCCGCGGCGGGAGGAGCCTGTCCCCCCGGACCTGGGCGACAAGGAGCATGTAGGGGCTCTCCGCGCCCTCCCTCAGGTCGAAGAATTCCCGTGCGCGCTCGCGCAGGACGATCGGTGCGAACGGCCGGAACGACTCGCGGAACTTTATCTTCAGGTTCATCTGGCTCTGCATCCCGGGGTTCCGGGCGTCCCCGAGGATGCTCCGGGCCCCGAGCGCGCGCGGCCCGAACTCCATCCGCCCCTGCATCCATCCCACGACCCTGCCCTCGGCCACATGGGCCGCGACGGCGGCCGCCAGGCCCCTGCCCCCGTCATAGCTCCTGTAGACCGCATTCCTCGCGCGCAGGACGCCCTCCGTCTCCTCCCGGGAATAGGCGGGCCCGAGGAGGGAGCCTCCCTGGCCGTCGGGCAGGACGGGAGTGCGCTCGTTGCCGAGAAGCTGGTGCCAGACGAAGAGCGCCGCGCCGAGCGCCCCCCCTGCGTCGCCGGATGCGGGCTGGATCCAGATGTTCTCGAATGGGGACTCCCGCAGTATCCGCCCGTTGCCGACGCAGTTGAGGGCGACGCCCCCGGCGAGGCAGAGGTTCCGGGACCCGGTCAGGCGGTGGGCGTGGCGGGCCGTGCGCAGCATCACCTCCTCCGTCACCTTCTGGATCGAGGCCGCGATGTCGAACTCGCGCTGGGTGAGGGGCGACTCCGGGCTGCGGGGCGGGCCCCCGAAGAGGCCCTCGAACCGGCGCGAGGTCATGGTGAGCCCCGCGCAATAGTTGAAATACGAGAGGTCCAGGCGGAAAGAGCCGTCCTCCCGCAGATCCATCAGCCTCTCGAGGATCAGCCCGGCGTGCCGCGGCTCGCCGAACGGGGCCAGGCCCATGAGCTTGTACTCCCCGCTGTTCACCCTGAACCCGCAGAAGTACGTGAAGGCCGAGTAGAGGAGGCCGAGCGAGTGCGGGAACCGCATCTCGTGGCTGAGCGCGATCGTGCCTCCCCGCCCGTGGCCGATCGTGGCCGTGGCCCATTCGCCGACGCCGTCAAGGGTCACGATCGCCGCCTCCCCGAAGGGCGACGGGTAGAATGCGCTGGCCGCGTGCGACTCATGGTGCTCGGGAAAGACGAACGGCCGGGAATAGGCCCCGCCCAGGCCCTGGCTCATCCGCGCCGGGAGCCTCAGCTTCTCGTGGATCCACTGGGGCATCGCCAGGCGGAACGACCGGAACCCGGCAGGGGCGACCGCCAGGTACGTCTCCAGGAGCCTCTCAAACTTGAGGTACGGCTTCTCATAGAACGCCACGTGGTCCACCTGCCCGGGGCCGATCCCCGCCTCCCGGAGGCAGTAGTCCACGGCGTTCGCAGGGAATCCGCTGTCGTGCTTCACCCGGGTGAAGCGCTCCTCCTGCGCCGCCGCAACGATCCTCCCGTCCACGATGAGGGCGGCCGCGGAATCGTGGTAGTAGGCCGAGATTCCCAGGATCGCCTTCATTCGGTACGGCCGGGCGCCGCGGGCCCCCGCGGCGGGCGGGCGGGGAGGACCCGCGGGGACGAATCGGATGCCGGCATGTTCACCGGCCCACCTTGCCGGCCCCGGCCCCCTCACGCCATCCTGTTCGGCGGGGGCACCGCAAAAAAAGGGCCCGGATGCCTTTGCATCCGGGCCCGAGTCGTTGTCGCCCTGACCTCGGGGCCATGCCGGCCCCGGGCCAAACTCAGAAGTTCCAGTGAACCGACGCCGAGTACGTCCGACCGAACTTGTAGGCGTCCGCAAAGAGCGAGGGGCCGTTCGGGTTCGCGAAGTACTGGCGGTAGGTCTCGTCGAGGAGGTTCGTGGCCGACAGGAGGATCGACACGTTCTTGGTGATGTTGATCTGGGCGTTGAGGTCGACCTCGGTGTAGGGCGCCGTGACGACCTGCCCGGTGCCGTTGAACGAGGCCGACGTGTACGAGTCGCGCCAGGAGTACGTCAGGCGCACCATCCCGAACCTGTTCTCGTAGTACGGGCTGATGTTGAACGTGTTCTTCGAGGCGAAGGGCAGGGGGCCGTTCGCGCTCGACGTGTGGAGGAGCGTGTAGTTTGCCGACACTCCAAGGCCGTCCGTGAAGGCCTGCTGGTACGAGACCGATGCGCCCTGGGACTTCGCGGCGCCGCCGTTCGACGGGCGGGTGATCTGGTAGGTCTCAGTCGGGTTTCCCGCCAGCCCATAATCCTTCCACTGCTCGGGGTTCGTCGCGTTGACGATGTAGTTGCTGATGTCCTTGTAGAACAGGTTGACCGCGAACGCGGAGTTCTTCGAGAAGTAGTACTCGTAGCTCGCGTCGACGTTGGTCGACTCGTAGGGCTTCAATGCGGCGTTGCCGCCGACCCCGCCCAGGCTCGAGTCGTACAGCTGGACGTAGTTGGCCTCCGCCGCCGTGTTCGGGCGGGCGATGACCTGGGACACCGAGAAGCGCAAAAGCTGGTCGGACGCGAGGTCGTACACGAGGTTCACCGCGGGCAGGAAGTTGGTGTACGTGTTCTGCTGGGACATGAGGGTGGGCGATCCCGGCGTGCTCAGGTTGTAGCTGGCGCTGGTCGTCGTGGTCTCGACAAAGCGGGCCCCGAAGTTGCCGCTGAGCGGGCCGTCGCTGAAGGTGCCCTCCGCGTAGGCCGCGTTGATGCGCTCGTCGATCGTGAAGGTCGGCGTTGCGGTGAACACGGCGCCGTCGGACGGGGGCTGGGAGTCGAAGTACTGCAGCAGGGTGTTGCCGTGGCCGCTCGGCAGGTTGCCGATGAAGCTGGCGACCGTGCCGTACGAGTTGAGCAGCACGTGCTGCGACATCGAGGGCGTGATGCCCCCGAGGCCGGACAGGTAGTTTGACGGGGCGGCGGAGACGCCGAGCGCCGACAGCGGGGTCACGACCTCCTGCGAACCGGGGACGCTGACGACCGCGCCGTTCTCACCGGCCTTGTGGTCGCTGAAGCGCGCGCCGACTTCGACCTTCTTGACCGCGCCCTTGAGCGGGATGGAGAGGTCGAGCTGGATCCAGCGCTCGTCGTCCACCTCGGGATTGCTCGCGATGTTGCCGTAGTCGAAGCTCGGCTCGCCCGCATTGCCGAAGTCGGCGCCGCTGTTCAGGTTCGAGGCGGTCGGGTCCACGCCGGGCACGCCCGTGACGCTGAACGAGGCCTGGGAGGCCGTCTCGTTGATGTTCGCGTTCGCGAAGACGAAGTATTCGCCGAAGAACTGGTGCTGCGTGCCGCCCGTGGCGCGGGTGTAGCCGGCGTTGGCGGTGAGGTCGAAGTTGTCGCCCTTGTAGGTGAGCTTGCCGTTGTAGTCCTGGGTCTCGATCTTGGCGGCGCGGTTGAACGCGTCGATGACCAGGGGGGCGGAATTGATCGTGTAGTTCCCGAGGACGCCGTTCGAGACGGTGGCGTTCGTGATGTTCGGGAGGCCCGACCAGTTGTCGCCGGGGTAGATGTAGTACGAGAAGTTCACGTTATCCATGGTCTGCTTCACGTAGAGACCGGTCAGGTCGAACGTCAGGCGGTCCGTGGGCTTGAACGCAATGTCGAAGTTGCCGCCCTGGTGGTGTCGCAGCTGCAGGAAGATGGCACTGTTGACCACCTCGTCGGTGATCCAGGGCCCCGCGGGCTGGCCCGGCAGCGGTCCGGCGACCCCGAGGTTCGTGTTGTCCTTCTGGACGAGGGCCTCCACGCCGTCACGGCGGAGGTAGTCCCGCTTGTCCTCGGCGCCAACCATGATCCCGAGCGTCTTGGAGGCGTTGTGCCAGCTGAACATCGCGCTCTCGCTCGCCTCGCTCTTCTTGCTCCGGTCGTTGTTCTCGCCGGTGATCGTCCCGGTGAAGACCATCGGGGCCATCTCAAGGGGGTTGCGGGTGTCGACGATGATGGTCGCGCCCAGGCTTCCCTCGAGGAGCCTCGGCTCCCACGTCTTGAAGACCTGAGCCTGGCCGATCACGTCCGGCGTCAGGAGCAGGTAGTTGAACTGCCGGCTCTGGTTGTCGAGAATGTACCAGTCGGAGGACGAGATGGGCTCGCCGTTGAGGAGGACGCGGTTCAGGTTCGGGTCGGTGCCGTTGATGCTTACGCGCTCGCCCTCGCCGAAGAGGCGGTCCACCGACACGCCGGGAAGGTGCGAGAGGGACTCCGCAAGGTTGTTGTCCGGGAACTTGCCGACGTCCTCGGCGGTGATGACCTCGATGTTGGAATCCGAGGCGCGCTTCGCCTTCAGGGACTCCGCGAGGCTCTCGCTGTAGCCATTGACGACGTAGGCGCCGAGCTGCACGGGCTCGTCGCTCGCGGCCGTCGTGGTGGTTGTCGTGGTGGAAGTCGTGGTGGAAGTCGCAGCCGCCTGCGAATAGGCGGAGCCCGTGATGCCAAGGGCTAGGATCGAGCACGCCGCATATCGATGCAGCGCCGTGAAGAGGCCGGAGTGACCGACGGTGGTCCGAAGGTCGCGAAGGTTGGGTGTTCTCATTTTGATTGTTGTTCTGGCGGTTAAGAGACGAAGCAGTAGCTGGATGGGGAGCCTTGCGGCGGCCCCTAAAGTGAAACGGGCGGGCGGTTCAGCGTGCGGCCTTCTATGCCGGGACCTGGGTCCCGAGGCCCACGCGCGATCATATACAGATGAGGATCAGTTGGATGTTCCGCGATAGAGGCGGCAGGTTCCCCCGGCGGCGCCGCCGCCCGGGCAAGCCCATACCGGGGCCGTGTCCGTGACATGCGCGCGCACTGAACAGTGTGTTATCAATTTAGGGAAGCCGATCAATGCCGGGGTAAACGAATGAGGCGGTTTGTTTAATACGCGGCCATGATAACGCTGGCGTCGCCGTTAAAAAATGGCATAAATGACGATGTTTTTAACAAAAATGTCAGAATCACGCGACGCACGGGTACTTTCCCTCGAGAAACTGGCGAATCTCCTGCCCTCGCCCCTCAGGCCCCTCCACGGGAAGCGCGTGGCCCCGCTCGCGCTCCCCGACAACATCGTGTGCTTCTGCCGGCGCTCGGCGACCGACCTGAACCGCCCGCAGCGGGGCCGCGCGCTCCACCACCGCTTCGTGCTGATCCTCGCCCTGGAGACGACGGTGACGGTGGCCGTCGACGACCGGGCCATCCGGCTGAACCCCGAGGAGGGACTGCTCGTCCTCCCGTTCCAGTTCCACGACTACATCCAGCCCGCCGCGGAGAACCTGCGCTGGCTCTTCATCACCTTCGACATGATTGACGTGGCGCCGCTGCAGCCCCTGCGCTTCCGCCCGTTCGTGCTGACCCCGGTTGTCCGCCAGACATGCGGCGAGCTTGTGGAGGCCTACCTCACCCGGGGCGAGGGGGACCTCACGAGCCTCCTCCTTGCGGTGCTCCTGCAGAGGATCCGGCAGGCCGAGCCGATCTTGAGGAGGCACTACAAGCCGCCCACGGCCCCCGGCCTCATCATGCAGGTGAACCAGCTCGCCCACAGCAAGGAGGAGCCGCTCAGCGTGAAGGAGATCGCCCGGTCGCTCGGCATCAGCGCCAGCCACCTGAGGGCGCGGTTCCGCGCATCCTGCGGGGTGAGCCTGGGACGGCACCTTAGGCGCCTGCGCCTCGAGAAGGCCTGCGGGCTCCTGAGGCTGAGCCAGCGCCGGGTGACAGAGATCGCCGAGCTGTGCAGCTTCACCTCGATCTACAGCTTCAGCCGCGCATTCCACACGGCGTACGGGGTTTCCCCGATGGCCTACCGGCACGGCGACCGAGCGAAGAAGACCGCCATCTGAACGCCGGCCCTAGGCCCAGGCCCTGATGCGCTTGGAGACGTCTTCGCCGAGCTTGGCGACCAGCGACGCGGCCAGGTCGTGGACCGACGGGCCGCCGTCGCGGATGACGGGGGTGAGGTCCATGGCCCAGGTGATGCCTGCGAACGCGTCGGTGGCATGGGACGTGTGGAAGGTCGCGTGGGCGGCCCTCCTGCCGATGGCCGCGAGGTCGTAGCGCTTGCCGCCGCCCACCTGCGAGTCGAAAACGGCGAGGAGCTTCCTCGCAAGCTCGGGGTGCCTGCCCGAATCGAGGGCGACCTTGTCGGCGTCGGGGAGCCAGTCGAGGTCCCGCCACACCTCGCAGCCGAGGACACGCGCCGGCCGCTGCCCTGCGGGCAGCGAGCGGATCGCCTCGATGCAGCGCAGGAGCACGGCGACGTGCGTGTCATGCTTGTCGGCGGGATTGTGAAGGAACACGACGTCCGGCCTGCATCCGGAGAAGATGGAGGCAAGGTCCGCCGCGACGCCCGCGTGGCCCGGCCTCTTCACGTCGGCGCTCGGGTGGGCGAGCTGGAGCTGGATCGCATAGTGCCCGAGCCTCGCCGCCTCCCTCTGCTCCTCCCTGCGGACCCCCTGCATCTGCTGGTCGGTGTAGGAGGAGAAGGAGCCCGTGCGGGGCGACCCTGCGCCATTGGTCACGACGACCCCGCCGAAGGCCCTGCCGGGCTGGCCGATGCAGTCGCTTATGCCCGACTGGGCCATGATCTCTATGTCGTCCTGGTGGGCGCACACGCAGAGGTGGGTCACGCTCCTCAGGGCCTCGGCGGGTTCGAGGCCGCCGGACGGGACGAAGACGTCGGCCGCTGGGTTCGAGAATTTCATGGCCTCTATCTGGAATCTGTTCGGGCCGCGTGCGAGCCCGCAGTTTCGCGGAGTGAGGGAAGGCTGGCCGCGGCGATCGCCTGGCCATGGCGCTTGTCCTTCTCGTCGGGCATCCTCAGGCGCGTGCGGGAGGCGACCGCCGGGAACTCGGCCGCAAGCACCTCCCGGGCCCGGAGGAGTATCCTCTCGCCCCCGATTCCCGAGGTGACGCGCCCCATCACGAGCGCGTGCCTTACGTTGTAGAAATCGGCATAGTGCCCGATGGAGTACCCGAGGTAGGAGCCCATCGAGTCGTACACGAGCTCCGCCCTGCCGTCGCCCGAGGCCATCGCTGCCTGGACGGCGACCAGGCGGTCCTGGGCGGGCAGTTCCCGGGGGAAGGAGAACCCGGCCTTGTCGGCGAGGCGAGAGACGGCCTGCTGCGACAGGTACTGGACCCCGCAGCCCGCGTCCCCGGACCATTCGTCGCGCGGCGCGTCGGGCCGGTAGTCCACCGGCGCGAACGCGAGCTCGTTGAGCCACGGGGTAATGTCCCCGCTCGGGCGCACGTAGCCGCCCGCCTGGCTCGTCCCCATCGAGATCCCGAGGACGGCATTGTCGCCGAGCGACATCGACCCGGCGAGCGCGGCCACCTCTCCGTCGTTCGCCACGTCGAAGGGCACGCCGCCCCAGCGCCCCTGGAGCGTGAAGAAGAGCCTCCTGATGTCGCTCTCGAAGCGGTCGGCGGGGATCCCCCGGAAGAGCGACGCCACGCGGACCTCGTTGTTCACGTAGATGCCCGCCGCGCTGCCCCCGATCGCGTCAACCCTTGGGAGGTGGGCGGCGGCCTTCTTCAGGGAATCATGGATGCCCTCGATGTGGTAGGAGGGGTCCTTCTGGAAGTAGGGGTCCCAGGGCGTCTCCTCGGAATAGACCACGCGGCCGTCGATCACGGCGGCTGCCTTCCGGTCGCTGCCGCCGATGTCGAACCCGATCCTGCAGCCCTCGAGGTGCCGGCCCACGGGCAGGCCGATGTCGCCCTCGGCGGGAAGGTCCCCCTCCCGCGCCGAGCTGACGCTGAACGGCTGGCGGTAGACCTTCTCCCCCATGAATGCGGAGTCGAACGCCCGCTCGCCCTTGGGGCCGTATACGGCGGCGAGATGGGCGGTGATCTCGGGCGCGCCGGCGATCCGGATCACGCAGCCGCCCTTCTGCCAGAGGAGGAACTTCAGGAGCCGCTCGGCGTAGCGCAGGCTGAGCGCCGCCTCGGGATGGCCCGGACCGAGGACGCGGCTCCGGTGGAGCGACGCGCTCCCGTCGCTGCGCTCAAGGGAGATGACCTGCTCGCGCGCGCCCGCGTCGGCGCCCACCAGGCCCTGGTAGGCCCGGTTCCACAGCGCGGCCGGGAGGAAATCCGGGTCAAGCGGGGGTCGGAGGAAAGGGGTTATCTTTAACATGGGCTATCGAGGCTTCGGCGAAGAAGGGACTCTGGCCGGTCGACGCCTGGGAGAAGCTCCCGTGCGCCATCCTACAGGCTCAAACACGGATAAAAAATGGCACAATTGACGATGTTTTTAACGAAATTGACAGTCTCTGCGCCTTCCGCGGCTTCCGACCCCGCCTGCCAGCGATGTGCTGGAGGTCGGGAAACCGCTCGACCGTCAGGAGAAGAGGCGAAGCGCCGCGACCAGGGTTCGGTGCAAGTGACGCCGACGCTCGGCCGATACATGGTCCAGCACCGCGGATATTGGCTCCGTTTTCGCCGCGGCGAAGAGCAGGCAGTCGAAAAGGGTCACGTAGTCCAGTCCGAATGTCCCGTCTGGAGGGACCTCAACCGGCTAGGGTCCTGGCCCGGCCTTTGCGTCGAGCCGAATATAAGATTGATCGATTAAGCGGCTCCGAGTCGATGGGAAGGGAATTCAGGTATGCGGCCCGCTCCGCGACGACTGCAAAATGTCCCTCAGTGTGGAGGGGAATTGCCTCATTCGGCGTCGCCTCAACCAGCTGCAGGATCCGCTGGCCCCTTCGGATGTAGATTGGACCTTTCTTGAGGGCCATATCGGCGAGGGCGCCGAGCCTCGCCTTTGCCTCAGTTACAGAATAGGCCTTCATTCTGTACAAATATCTGTCCGGATTCCGGTTGTCGGCAATCCGCAAGTGGCGTCCGTGTGAGAGTTGATTTCCCAGCGGGGTCATGCGGGCAGCGGAGCCTCGAGTCCCATGGAGGCCGATTTGTCCCCCGGCCCTGGTGGATCAGAAGACGCCTGGGACCAGCGCTTTCACCTCCAGCTTGTACTGCTCGTACTCGCTGCCGAACTCCTCGGTGAGCCAGCGCTCCTCCAGCCGGTATTTCCGGACGAACGACTGCAAGGCGATGAGCACTGCGAGCACGCCCCGGTACTCGTCGATCGCGACCGCGGTGCCCACCATGGCGAGCAAAAGGCCGGTGTAGATTGGGTGGCGCACTAGGGCGTAAGGCCCCGTGCGGATAAGGCGATGGCCCTCCTTGAGCGTTACCTGTCCGCTCCAGTTCCCGCCGAGGTGCATCCGGGCCCATAACGCAAACGCCAGTCCGGCAACCAGCAGAATTGCCCCGATTACGAAAAGCGACTCTGATCGGGGCACGATCCGCAGGCCCAGCCAACCGACTCCTAGCCGCGGGTAGGAGAACAGAGCGAACGCGATGACCAACTCGAACACGTAAAAAAGGCGGGCACCTGGATTCTGAACACGCTTCGGCGCGCTGGCAGAGAAGCTGGTGACGTACCAGCAGATCGCCCAGCCCCACCAAACCACGGGAAACAGGTACATGTGGAGCTGGTCCATGGGGAATAGTTGCGGCAGCAAGGCCGTCAGTGCAATCTGCGAGCAGGCGGTTGCAAGTTGGCCCGATTGCTGGCGCGCACGGATCGTCGGGAGGGCTCAACCCAATGCGAGCCACCGAAGCAATGCCTCATCGACGGCGCGCAAGTCGCGGGCCGACAACCGGCCGATTGGGCGTCCGAACCTTTCACGCCGAAGCGAACTCAGCTTGTCCACCATGATCTCCGATGGCTCGTCGAGCCCATTGTTCTTGTCCGGGGCGACCATGATGCGAAAGAGGCGCAATCCCGTCAGGTGGGTGGTCAGCGGACAAACGGTGACTGACGCATGGTATTCCATGAATGCATCAGCCTGAACAATTACAACGGGCCGGGGTTTCCCAAGATCGCCCGGGACCACCGCGGTAAGCAGGTCTCCTCGAATCCAGGTCATCGCCCGGGAAAGTCGCCCTCGACCATCTTGTCCCAAGCGGTGTCCGGACGGTCGAGCTTGGCGGCCAATTGCGATTGGTGGCGGGCCTCGGTCTCGTAGGCCGCCTGCTCGTCCTCGCGAAGGTAGGATTCCAGCGCATTGATAATGACCCGATTCCTTCCGCAGCCCGCGGAAGCTGCCTTGCGCTCGACCTTCCGTCTCAAGTCCCGGGGCAACCGCACGCTCGTGGTAACCGTCTTTTGCATGCCGGAAACCCAATCTGTGTTGCACTGTGTTGCAAGAGGAATCTCGCCCTTCAATCCCGATGTCGCGCTGTTGAGGCACGCAGCGTATCTACCAGGAATCTAATTACTTAACGGCAGGCGTCCGCCCGTTCCGGATCCGGGCGTTGCGGGCAAACTCACATCCCCGGAAACCCGCCCTTGCCCTTCATGGCCTCCATCTGGCGCATGAGCTTCTTCTGGTTCCCACCGCGCATCATCTTCATCATCTTCTGCATCTGCTGGAACTGCTTCAAAAGCTGGTTCACGTCGGCGATCCTGACCCCCGCGCCGTTGGCGATGCGCTGGCGCCGGCTCCCGTTGAGGATGTCCGGCTTGCGCCGCTCCTGGATCGTCATCGACTTGATGATGGACTCCGTGCGCTTCATCTGGCGCTCCGTGTCGTCCCCGAGCTGGACCCCGCTCATCCCGGGGATCATCCCCACGATGCTCTGCATCGATCCCATCTTCTTCACCGCCTGGAGCTGGGACAGGAAATCCTCCAGGTTGAAGTCGGCCTTCCGCATCTTCTCGGCCATCCGCTCGGCCTCGCCCTCGTCGATGGACTCCTTGGCCTTCTCGACGAGAGAGACGACGTCCCCCATCCCCAGGATGCGGGATGCAAGCCGGTCGGGATGGAACGGCTCGAAGTCGTCCGTCTTCTCGCCGGTGCCGACAAACTTTATCGGGATCCCGGTGATCGACTTGATCGAGAGCGCGGCGCCGCCCCGGGCGTCGCCGTCCATCTTCGTGAGGACAAGGCCCGTGAGCTGGAGGGCGTCGTGGAAGACCTTCGCGACGTTCACGGCCTCCTGGCCGAGGGCCCCGTCGGCCACGAGGAGCACCTCGTCCGGGGAGACGGCGGCGCCCAGGCGCTTCACCTCCTCGACCAGGCCCTCGTCGATCTGGAGCCGGCCCGCCGTGTCGAAGAGGATCGCGTCGGCGCCCGCCGCGGCGGCGGCCGAGAGGCCCGCCTTCCCGATCGCGGGCACGTCCTTTGACACGCGGTCGGCGTAGAACCCGATCTCCTCCTGCCGGGCCAGGATCTCGAGCTGGTCGATGGCCGCGGGCCGGTACACGTCGCAGGCGACGACGAAGGGCCTGTAGCCGCGCTTCTTGAGCAGGCGGCCAAGCTTGGCCGTCGAAGTCGTCTTCCCCGAGCCGTGGAGCCCCACCATGACAATCCGGATCGGTTTGGCCGTGCTGAGAGTCGTCGCACCCTCGCCGAGGAGGCGCACGAGCTCGTCGTGGATGATCTTGACGATCTGCTGGCCCGGGGTGACCCCCTTCAGGACCTCCTGGCCGGCGCACTCCGCCTGAACCCGCTCCGTGAATTCGCGGGCCACCTTGAAGTGGACGTCGGCCGTGAGGAGGGCGGCGCGGACCTCGGCCAGCGCCGTCGCCATGTTCTCCTCGGAGAGCTTGCCGACGCCGCGCAGGTTCCTCAGCGCGGAGGAGAGTTTGTCGGTCAGGGATTCAAACATGGGAACCCACCGGATGCATCATCGGGGGCCCCAATGCAACCCCGGGGTGGGGGGGCCGCCCGGCGTTGAGCCGTTTTTCCTTTCCTAGGGCATGGGCCAGCAATTGGATGCACGGACTCAAATGAAACCCAATTACGTGCTTTTCGGCCCCATCCGTCCCCTGCTCTCGCTCGCCGCAGCCCTTTTCCTCTGTTCGCACGGCCCTGCGCAGGGGAGCCCGGACGCGGGCGCGCCCGCCAAGAAGGTCGTGGAGAAGGCTGACGACCTCCCGAGGCACACTTACCCCGTGGCGAAGGCGCCCTCGCTGATCGTCACCGACCCCGACGCGTTCGGCGCGCTGGCGGCGGCGCTTGGGAAGGACATCCGGGCCGACCTCTCGGCCTATGACATCAAGGACCGGACGACCCTGCAGGGATTCAAGTCTACGATGCTCTCGCTCGCCCTCCTCGACGGCGATTACGCCCAGGCGGGCAAGCTGGTGGAGGAATTGCGTGCGCTTGAGGAGAAGCCGAGCAAGCGGGCGACGACGGCCTTTGTCACGGCGGCCTGGATTCGCGCGCGGCTCGACGGCGGCGCGGGCCCCGACTTCGGCGCGAGGTTCCAGGCCGAGGTCGAGCGGTCGGTGAAGCTCCTCGACTGGGACCTCGTGCAGAACGAGATCAAGAGTGCGAAGGCGGGCTACGAGATCCGGAGCCAGACGCTCCTCGTCGGGACCCTCCAGAAGGAGGTCGACCCCGCGGCGCTGAAGACGGGCGCGGTCTCGGCCGACGTCGCCCGGACGATCGTGGCGATCCGGAACCAGCTGGTCAATTTCCTGCCCTACAAGGCGCAGGTCGTCGCGGCCCTCGAGGGCTACGTCTCGGCCCACAGCGTGGTAAAGCCGGACCGGTGGACGCCCCGCCTGGTCGAGCTGGATCCGGCCGACCATGCGACGCCGGTGGTGGTCGGCATCTGGGATTCCGGGGTCGACATCACCATCTTCAATGACCGCCTCGCCACCGACCCCGAGGGGCTCCACGGGCACGCCTTCGACCTGCACTCAAATCCCGTTCCCGAACTCATCTTCCCGATCGCCAAGTTCGTCCAGAATGTCCCCGAGCTCACCGGTCGCCTGAAGGGCTTCATCGACCTCCAGGCGTCGGTCGACAGCCCGGAGGCGTCGGCGGTCAAGAAATACATGGGGGAACTCAAGCCCGACCAGGTCTCCCCCACGCTCGAGGGGCTCAACATCATGGCGGACTGGGCCCACGGCTCGCACGTCTCGGGGATCGCGCTCGCGGGCAATCCCTTCGCGCGGCTCCTCGTGGGGCGGATCACCTTCGACTATCGCCTCGTGCCCGAGACGCCCACCGTGGAGCAGGCGACGAAGGACGCGGCCGCCTACCTGTCCATGGTCGGCTACTTCAAGCAGAACAACGTGCGGGTCGTGAACATGAGCTGGGGCGGCTCGCTCAAGGACGTGGAGACGGCCCTTGAGCAGAATGGCGCCGGCGGCACCGCGGAGGAGCGGAAGGCCCTGGCGAGGAAGATTTTCGACATCGGCCGCGACGGGCTCCTCGCCGCGCTCAAGACCGCGCCGAACATCCTCTTCGTCGTCGCGGCGGGCAACAGCGACAACAACGTGAAGTTTGACGAGGTCATCCCGTCGTCGTTCCAGCTCCCGAACATGATCACGGTCGGCGCGGTGGACCAGGCGGGCGAGGAGACCTCGTTCTCCAGCTTCGGCCCGATGGTGAACGTGCACGCCAACGGCTACGAGGTTGAGAGCTACATCCCCGGGGGCCAGCGCCTGAAGCTGAGCGGGACCTCCATGGCGTCGCCCCAGGTGACGAACCTCGCCGCGAAGCTGTTCGCACTCGACGCCGCGCTCACCCCGGAGCAGGCCCGCCAGCTGATCCTGGACGGGTGCGAAAAGTCGGGGCGGGTGAACCTCGTGAGCCCCAAGGGGAGCGTGGCCCTCCTCAGGCAGAAGTTGGCCCAGGGCAGCAAGTGACCAAAGCGGCTCCCCCGGGGCGGGGGGCCGGCGGCAGAGCGCGGGGGCGATGATTGCTTGCCACCCCGGGGGAATTTCGATTTCAGTGCTCGGCCTGTCTGGGCGCGTCGGACTCAGGCGTGAAAGGGCCCCTGGCCTCTGGGACAGCCCCGGGCCGGCAGCGGGGGCGTTTCCCGCCAGGATTCCGCCGGGCGCGGGGCCGCTCCTTTTGCGTCCCCAAAAGAGTGGCCATGGCGCGGCCAACCCGGACACACTCACCCCTCACACCCACACCCATGAACCCGGTCCTAAAGCTCCTCATCGAAGGCGGTCACCTCACCACGGCGCAGATGGCGCAGGTTGCCGGCATTCCCGAGGCGGAGGTCAACCGGCACCTGGAGCAGCTCAAGAAGGACCGGATATTCCTCGGCTGGAGGCCCGTCCTCGACCTTTCCCGCGAGTCGGCCGCGGCCGTGCGAGCGGTGATCGAGGTCAAGATGACGCCGGAGCGCGGCGGGGGCTTCAACCGCCTCGCCGAGCGCCTGAGCCGCTTTGACGAGGTGGAGTCGTGCTACCTGATGAGCGGCTCGTACGACCTGCTGATCTTCGTGTCGGGCCCGAGCCTCCAGAAGGTCGCCGGGTTCGTCTCGGAGAAGCTGTCGACGCTCGAGGGAGTCCTCTCGACGAGCACCCATTTCATGCTGCGCTCCTACAAGGAGGGGTCCTTCCTGATCGAGGCGGCCGCACCCGAGGCGGAGAGGCTCAAGGTGTCGCCATGAAGCGCTTCATCGCCCGCCACGTCGGAACCCTGCCCAAGTCGGGCATACGCGACTTCTTCGAGATCGTCTCGAAGATGAAGGACGTCATCTCGCTCGGCATCGGCGAGCCGGACTTCGACACGCCCTGGCACATACGCGAGGCGGCGATCTACGCGCTCGAGAAGGGCAAGACGCACTACACCTCGAACCTCGGCCTGGTCGAGCTGCGCCGGGCGATCTCGGCCTACGTCGAGGCCCACTACACCGTCTCCTACAGGCCCGACGACGAGATCATCGTCACGGTCGGCGTGTCGGAGGCGATCGACCTGGCTCTGCGGGCGCTCCTCAACCCGGGGGACAAGGTCCTCTACCACCAGCCCTGCTACGTCTCCTACAACCCGAGCGTCGCGCTCGCGCACGGGGTCGCGATCCCGGTGCCGACGCGCGCCGACGACGGGTTCGCGCTCAACGTGGAGGACATCGAGAAGGCCTGGCAGCCGGGGTGCAAGGTCCTCATGGTCAACCTCCCGTGCAACCCCACGGGCGGCACGTGCGACCGCGCACGCCTGGAGAAGATCGCGCGGTTCGCCGTCGAGAAGGACCTGATCGTGCTCAGCGACGAGATCTACTCGGAGCTGGTCTACGACAACCCCCACACGAGCATCACGGTGTTCCCGGGGATGAAGGAGCGCACGATCTTCCTGCACGGGTTCTCGAAGGCGTTTGCGATGACCGGGTTCAGGATCGGCTACGCCTGCGGGCCGGCGGAGCTCGTCGATGCGATGATGAAGATCCACCAGTACTCCATGCTCTGCGCGCCGATCCTTGCGCAGGAGGCGGCGATCGAGGCGCTGACCCGCGGGGAGGACAGCGTGAAGTCAATGCGCGAGCAGTACCACCGCAGGCGCGACCTCGTGGTGCGCCGGCTCAGCGAGGGCGGGCTCCCCTGCCGCGCCCCCGGGGGCGCGTTCTACGTCTTTCCAAGCGTCGCGGCGACGGGCCTGAGCGACCGGGACTTCGCCTACGGGCTCCTCAAGGCGCAGAGCGTCGCCGTCGTCCCCGGCACCGCGTTCGGCGAGAACGGCCGGGGATTCGTCCGCGCGAGCTTTGCAACCGGCTACGACCAACTTGTGGAGGCTTGCGATCGGATTGAACGGTTCGTGAACGCCACGACACCATGTTCCGCTCCGTCGTCATCGTAGGCCGGCCCAACGTCGGCAAGAGCCGGCTCTTCAACCGGATCGCGCGCAAGAGGATCTCGATCGTCCACGACCAGCCGGGCGTGACGCGAGACGTCATCTCCGCCGAGGTCGGCGACGGCTACACGCTCATGGACACGGGCGGCCTCGGCCTCAAGGAGGGCGAGACCTCCTCCGCCGCGATCATCGCGGCCTCGGAGCGCCAGGTCGGCTTCGCGATAGACACGGCTGCGCTCATCCTCTTCATCATCGACGGGCTGGAGGGCGTCACGGCGCTCGACGACAGGATCGCGCGGCGCCTGAGGCAGGGCGGCAAGCCGGTGATCGTCGTCGTCAACAAGGCCGACTTCGGCGACGAGAAGGCGGACCACGAGGGCGTCATGCGCCTCGGCCTCGGCGACCCCATCTTCGTCTCCGCCGAGCACGGGCGGGGGGAGTCCGACCTGCGCGACGCCATACTCGCCAGGATCGGCATGCCCCCGAGGGACCCGAACGCCTCCATCGAGCGGGTGAAGCAGGAAAACGGCCGGATCCCCGGGCCCATCTGCATCTGCTTCATCGGCCGCCCGAACGTCGGGAAGTCGTCGCTGGCGAACCGGCTGCTGCGAAGCGACAGGCTGATCGTGAACGACATTGCCGGCACCACCCGCGACGCGATCGAGCTCCCGTTCGAGTTCAAGGGGCGCGACAAGAAGATGCACCCGTTCCGGCTGATCGACACCGCGGGAATCAAGTCGGCGACGAAGCTGGCGTCCTCGGTGGAGTATTTCTCGCGCCTGCGCTCGCTCGACGCCATGCAGCGCTCCGACGTGGTTTTCCTCGTCCTCGACGCGATCGACGGGGTGACCCACCAGGACAAGGCGATAGCAGGCGAGGCCGTCAAGGACCGCAAGCCGATCGCGGTCATCGTCAACAAGTGGGACCTGGTCCACGAGACCTTCAAGAAGCACGGCGGGATCGACGGCGCGAAGAGCGAGAGGGACTACCGCGAGAAGTACGAGAAGGAGCTCTTCAACCGGCTCTTCTTCACGCCGGGCGCCCCCCTCATATTCGTGTCCGCGATGAGCGGCTTCGAGGTGGACCGCATGCTCAACGCCGCCGTGAAGCTCCACCGCACGCTCGACAAGAAGCTGCCGACCGCGCGCCTGAACGAGACGCTTTCGCGGCTGGCCGAGCGCACGCCCCCCCCGGCGATCGGCGCCCGCAGGTTCAAGATCTACTACGCGACGCAGACGGGGAACCGCCCGTTCCGGATAAAGATATTCTGCAACCGCGAGGAGAGGCTCTCGGAGAGCTACCGCCGCTACCTGGAGGCGGGGCTCGTCAAGGAGTTCGACCTCTCGGGATGCCCGATCGAATTCGACCTGGTCGGCAAGCCGAGGGGCGCCGAGGTCGACCGCAGCGGCTGGAAGTAGGCCCCATGGCGCAACCTGTGAGACTCGTGTTCATGGGCTCGGATCCGCTGGCGCTCCCGCTGCTCGACTGGCTGGCGGGGGAGGGCGGCGCCGTCGCGAAGCTGGTGGGGATCGTCACCGGCCCCGACCGCCCGTCCGGCCGCGGCCAGGCCGTCCGGCCCAACGGCGTCCGTGAATGGGCGTCGGGGCGCGAGGTCGCCGTCCTGCAGCCGGAGAGGCTGGACGCCGCGGCGCACGCCGCCCTCTCGGCCCTCCGCCCGGACCTCGCGCTCGTCGTCGCGTACGGCCGGATCCTCAGGCAGGAGTTCATCTCGCTCCCGAGGCTCGGCACCCTGAACCTCCATGCGTCGCTCCTGCCGAGGTACAGGGGGGCGTCGCCCATCCAGACCGCGGTCGCCTCGGGCGACCGCGAGACGGGGTTCACGCTCATGCGGATCGTGCGGGAACTCGACGCGGGGCCTGTGGCGGACGTCGAGCGCGTGGCGATCGGCCCCCTGGACACCGCGGCGGACGTCGAGGCGGGGCTCTCTCGCGCCGCGGTCCCGCTCCTCTCGAGGACCCTGCCGGTGATCGCCTCCGGGGGCCTCGCCTTCAGGGAGCAGGACCACGCGCGGGCAAGCTTCTGCCGCAGGCTGGAAAAGGCGGACGGCGCCTTGGATTTCTCGGTCGGCGCCCCCGTGCTCGCGGCGCGCGTCAACGGCCTCCATCCCTGGCCGTCCGTGAGGGTCGACATCGCCGGCACCCCGGTGAGGCTTGGACTTGCCGACTGGCTGGACGGGGCCGCGCATGGGGCCCCGGGGACCGTGGAGGGCTGCGACGCCGAGGGCGTGCTCGTCGCAACGGGCTCCGGACGCCTGAGGCTGCGAAGGCTCCAGCGCCCGGGCGGCCGCATGCTCGAGGCGCAGGAATTCCTCCGCGGGTTCCCGATCGCGGCCGGCACCGTCCTTGAGTCCCGGCCCATGCCGGCCCTCGAATCCGCGGCGCCCTTCAGGCGCGCGGGTCCCGCGCCCGGCCCCTAGGAACGCCTGGCCCTCGGCCGGGATTCCTCCACCCTCGATATCTCGGGGTGGCCGCGCTTGCGGCCCAGGCTCTTCCGCCACGCGAAGAAGAAGGCGCTTCCCAGGGCCGCCGTGAAGGGGATCGGCTCGGTGTCCTCACAGACCACGCGCAGTCCGAGCGGGATGGGGATGTCGTATGAGCCCTTGGATGCACTCATGAGCATCTCCAGATCGGGCGTTTCCCCTCGCGGTTTAGCCCAAAACCGCTCCCCCGGGCGCGGGCGGCGCCACATGCCGCTTGTTTTCACCGCCTGTTTTGGCCAGATTGCGGGCCGATGCTTGGCAGGTCCCACTCTCGCCGCCTGACGCTGGTCTGCGCCGCACTCCTCTCGCCGGTCGTTGCTCCCCGGGCCTCCGCGCAGGCTGAGATCGCCGACCTCCGGGAGGACGTCAGGGGACTTTCCCAGCGCGTCAACGAGCTTTCCCTCAGGGTCGAGCAGCTCGAGCACGAGAATTCCGAGCTCAGGGCGAAGGTGGGCGCGCTGGACGCGGGCCGGGACTCCGTCACGACCGCCCAGCTCAACGGCGCCGTCGCTGGCCTGAACGCCTCCATCGGCTCGGCCGTCGCGGCCTCCCGCGAGGAGATCCTCCAGAAGGTGGCCTCGCAGATGGAGGTCCTGGCGAAGCAGACCAACGCGGCCCTGGACTCGGTCGCGAGGTCGGGGCCCGCGCCCCAGCCGCGGTCGGCGGGCCCGGTCGCGCAGCCCAAGCCCGCAGCCTTCGGGGACTCCTACCCCAGGGAGGGAGTCAGCTACACCGTGCTGAAGGGCGACACCGTCGGGACCATCGCAAAGAAGACCGGAGCGAAGTCCCAGGACATCATTGACGCCAACAAGCTGATGGATCCGTCGCGGATCCAGGCAGGGCAGGTCCTCTTCGTGCCGGGAGGCAAGTAGAAGCCCCCCGACTGCACCCCCTTTCCCATGGCATCCCCACAAAAATCCAGGTTGGGCCGCGGACTGGGCGGCCTCATTTCCGCCGCGAAGCCCGCGGGCGCGCACCCGCTGCCCGCGCCCGCCGCGCCCCACGCCCCGGGGTACCTCGAGGTCCAGGTGCACCTCGTGGAGCCGAGCCCCTACCAGGCCCGCCGCGAGATCGCCCCCGAGCAGCTCTCGGAGCTCGCCGAGAGCATCCGGAGCGAGGGCCTCCTGCAGCCGATCGTGGTGCGCAGGCACGGGGACAAGTTCCAGCTGATCGCGGGGGAGCGGCGCTGGCGCGCGTTCCAGCTGCTCAGGCTCAAGTCGATCCCGGCAAGGGTTGTCGAGGCGAGCGATGCGTCCGCCGCCTCCATCGGCCTGATCGAGAACCTCCAGCGCGAGGGGCTTAACCCGATCGAGGAGGCGCAGGGCTTTGCGAGCCTGGTCAGGGACTTCGACCTCACCCAGGAGACCGCCGCGGAGCGCGTGGGCAAGAGCCGGGCCTCGGTGGCCAACGCCCTGCGCCTGCTTTCGCTCGACGCCGAGATCCAGGGCTTCATCGCGAAGAACCTGCTGACCGTCGGCCACGCCAAGATACTCCTCGGGGTGGAGGACGCCCCCGCGCGCACGATCCTGGCAAGGCGCGTCATCGAGGAGGGGCTGAGCGTGCGCACGACCGAGAAGCTCGGGAAGTCCGCCAAGGTGTCGGGCCCGTCCAAGGGGCCGGGCCGCGCCAGGGGGCTCGCGCCCAGGGACGCCGCCGCGGTGGAGAGCGTCGAGAAGAGGCTGGCATCGCACCTGGGTGCGCGCGTGGCCGTGATCCACACCCCGAAGAAGGGCCGCATCGTCATCGAGTACCGCGGAAACGACGACCTCCGGCGCCTCATGGAGAAGATGGGGGTCGAGCGCGCCGACCCGATTTGACGGTCCGCGGCGGACCTAGGGCAGGGCGATGCGGCGGGCCGCGGGCTCGGGGTTCTGCCGGTAGAAGAGGGCCGTGTGTCCCACCGCGCCTACGCACGCGCACCGCCCCTCGCCGGCGACCCTGGCGCACCACTCCACACGCTCATCCCTGTCGGCGCCGAGGAATCGCAGCTTCACGAGCTCGCGGGCATCCAGGGCCTTCTGCAGCTCCGCGAAGAACGCGGGCGTCAGGCCGCCCTTGCCGACCTTGAGGGCCGGCGCGAGGAGCTGGCCGTGGCCCCGCAGGAAGGTCTTCTGGGCGCCGGTGAGCGGGGAGTCGTGCATGGGATCCCCGGGACTACACGGATGGCCCCCTTTGGAAAGCCCCAATTTCCCGGGCCGGGGCCCGGGGAGGCGCGGAATTGCCCCCTTTCCCGGGGCTGCGCCGCGGCGTTGACAAGGGCGCCCCCGGTCTGCTTTTGTGACCCTTCCTCGACATGAGCATCCTTCTCGGCATCTGCACTTTCATCCTGATCCTGACCTCGGTCATCCTTATCTTGCTGGTACTCGCCCAGAAGGCGAAGGCCGACGGCGGCATGGGGGCGGCGATGGGCGGCGGCATGGCGGAGGCGACCTTCGGCGCCGACACGGGCAATGTGCTCAGCAAGGCGACAATCAACGCCTCGATCGTGTTCTTCGTCCTGAGCTTCGCGCTCTACCTCGGGAGGATCTACGAGGGAAAGCATGCGTCCGCCTCGGGCGACGCGCTTCCCTCCATCTCGGTCCCGGTTTCGGCATCCAAGCCCCAGGCGGGCGCGGTCGCCCCGGCGAAGGCGGCCCCGGCACCGGGGGCAGCCTCGACGCCGGCTGCGCCGACGAAGCCCTGATAGGCTCTTGAAGAGCCCGCCCAAGCTGTCCCTGAGGCCGGTTGGGTTGCGCGCCGCGGGCGCGCTCGTCGCCGCGCTGCTGGGGGCCGCTTCACCCGCGGCCACGCCGCCCGACAGGCAGGCCGCGGCCGCCATCCTCGAGCAGTTCAGGCAGATGGTGTGGTCGGAGCCCATCTACGCCGAGTTCGACCTCCGCCAGATGCCCAGGCGCGGCGGGGAGCGGCTTGCCCAAGGACGCTTCTGGGGCGGGAGGAACGCACTGGGACCCGTCACGCGCCTTGAGCTGGCGACCGGGGGGGGCGGCTTCGCCCACCGGTTCCTCCTGCAGGGCGGCCCCGGCGGCGGAGTCTGGACCTCCGACGGCCCGGGCGCCGGCACGCCGGACCCAGGAGCGATGATGAGGCCCCTTGCCCCGGGCTTCGAGATGACACCCTTCGACGTCCTGCCGATGCCCTACCTCTACTGGCTGGACTGGGAGATGGTGGGACTCAGCCGGGTACGCGGCCGCCAAGCCTACGTCTTCGTCTTCACCCCCCCCGGGGACTTCCCGGCGCTCCATCCCTCCGTCAGGTCCGTGCGGGCGTACTTAGACAGCCAGTACGACGCGCTGGTGCAGTCCGAGGTCTCCGGCGCCGACGGCCGCGTGGCTAAGACGCTTTCCCTATTGGAGCTAAGGAAGGTAGGCGACCGGTGGATACCCAAGGACCTGGACGTCAGGAACGAGGCCACCCGCGACAAGACGAGGCTCACCCTGACGGGCGTCGCCATCGGCGTCCCCCAGGACCCGCAGGCCTTCGACCCCGCGCAGCTCGGATCGGCCCTGGAGCCTCCGTCGACTAAAAGAGTCATAAGGCTGAATCTATAGGGGCGGGACAAAGAATATCGTTGCGGCGGGGCCGTCTGGAGTGCCTGCTCATGGCCCGTTAAGGACCCACCATTGTCATGGTAACACGCTCTGCTTCGGCCCCGCTGACGTTCGACCTGCCGATCTCCCTGATCGCAAAGATCGAGAGCAGCAGGCGCAGGCTCGGCCTCAAGACGGCGAGCGACGTGGTCCGCTTCGCGATTGAGAAGTTCGACTTCGAGGGCTGCAGGCCCGCGCGCGACCCCCACCGCCAGGTGTCCGTGCGCCTCGCCGCGACCCAGAGGGCCATGCTCAAGCGCTACGCGAAGAAGAAGAACGCGAGCGTCGGCGAGCTGCTTCGCTTCGCCCTGGAGAGCCTGCCGGCAAAGAAGTCCAAGGGCCGCTGAACGGTCTCGGCCGGCCGGGGCCGGGAAAAATTGGGGAGCTCTCCTCTTGCGTTTGGGGCCATGAAGTTATTTTAGTGGACTCCTTTGCTCACAATGTCCTCCGAACCCCTCAGACCGCTCTCCACCTGGGCACGCAACATCTCCCCGTCGCCGACGCTCGCCGTCGACGCCAAGGCCAAGGCGCTCATGGCCGCAGGGGAGGACGTCTGCAGCTTCGCCGCCGGCGAGCCCGACTTTGACACGCCCCAGCACATAAAGGACGCGTGCGCCGCAGCGCTCCAGGCCGGCAAGACGAAGTATGTCGCGACACCCGGCATCGAGGAGCTGCGGAAGGCGATAGCTGAATCCTACGCAACCTCCTATGGGCTAAAGGTTTCCCCAAGCCAGGTCGTGGTGAGCCCGGGCGGCAAATTTTCCTGCTACCTGGCGATCATGGCCACGTGCTCGCCGGGGGACGAGGTGATCATCCCCGCCCCCTACTGGGTCAGCTATCCCGAGATGGTG
>PLXR01000014.1 GCA_003151495.1 Opitutaceae bacterium | reverse complement strand
TCTGCTCGATCGTGGGGTTGGCGACGAACTGCCCGTCGACCAGACCGATGCGCGAGGCCGCGATGGGCCCGTTCCAGGGGATGTCGGAGATCGCGAGGGCGGCGCTGGCGCCGTTCACCATGGCGATGTCGGACTCGTTCTTCTGGTCGGCCGAGAGCAGGATCCCGACGATCTGCACCTCGTTGAGGAAGCCCTCCGGGAATAGCGGGCGGCAGGGGCGGTCACAAAGGCGCGAAGTCAGGATCTCCTTCTCGGTGGGGCGGCCCTCGCGCTTGAAGTAGCCTCCGGGGAACCGGCCGGCCGCATGGTATTTCTCGCGGTAGTCGACGGTGAGGGGGAACCAGTCCTGGCCCGGCTTCGTGGTGGACGCGACCGTGGCGGCGACGAACACGTTCGTGTCGCCGACGGTGACGTTCACCGCGCCGTTGGCCAGCTTGCCGATCGAGCCGGTTGAGAACTGGATCCCGTATTCTGTGACCGTAACATTATGTTTCTGATTCATGACTTTGTTTTCTGTTTTTTTGAGAGACGGCCTCCGGCGGGCACTTTTGGAGTTCCGGCGGAGGGGGTTGTATGGGATTGCCGTCCGGCGCGCAGGCCGGTCGGGCTTTCGTCGGCCTCGCTACGAGACTCGAGAGATTTCCGTTTGCCGCCGAGGGGCCCCGGCTGGTGCCAGGCGGCAAACGGAAATGTCCCGGTTCTGTGTCGAGTGTCCTAACGACAACAGGCGACCCGCGGATCGGGTCGCCTGTGTGGCGAAAGCGTTATTTGCGCAGATTTAGCTTCTGCAGCAGTTCGTTGTACTTGGGCAGGTTGTGGTGCTTGAGGTAGTCGAGCAGCTTGCGGCGGCGGCTCGCCATCTGAAGCAGCCCGCGGCGGGAGTGGAAGTCCTTCCGGTGGGTGCGCAGGTGCTCGGTCAGGTGGTTGATTCGGGCGGTGAGGAGGGCGATTTGCACCTCGCTCGAGCCGGTGTCCTTTTCGTGGGTTTTGTACTCTGCGATGATCTCTGGCTTAACGACTGTAGGCATTTGGTATGTAGTTGTGTTGCATGACTGTAGGAAACCCTTTCGGGCTCCGTGCCGCCCGCCTCGTCCGGGGGAGTCCCCGGGCCAAGCCGGCGTCACCGTTCCAGCCCGGCGGGATGCCGGACCAGTCATGGCGGGCCCCTCAACTGACGGGAACCCACTGACGCAAGGGAATAACCTCAAAAACCGGGGTCCAAGGCGCAAGGCCAAAATTCTGGGCCTTCTGCGCCATCGTGGCGCTCTTCAGGGGCATGCGTGGCCGGGACAAGCGAACCATTATGCCTAACCCTGGATGAGGTGGAGCTGCTTCACCGATCCGCATCCGGGGATCCTGCGGATCCGCTCCAGGATCTCGGCGCGGTTCATGAAGAGCTCGTTCCTGACGACGGCGTGGGTGGCGTGGATTATCAGGCGGCCGCGCTCGTCGATGCGCACGGCGTTCGAGTAGGAGGCGTTCGCCGGCCCGACGACTTCCGGCCATTTGTCGCGGATGGCCTGCTCGGCGGTCGGCATGCCGATGCCGTACTTCGCCTTTATGGCCTCGATCAGCTCCGAGACCTCGTGCGAGGGCTTGCGCCGGATGCCCCTGGGGTCCTCGGACGGGATCCTCCTGAGGGAGGAGATAAGGTCCTCGGCGACCCTGCTGAAGCGGTGGGGTAGGTCGGCCATGGCTCAGGAGGGGGCCGCGGAAAGGGCCGACTTCACGGCGCCGTAGACCTGCTCGACCGTGTGCCGCCGGACGCAGAGCGTCCGGTACGAGTCCGCCGGGACGCATTTCCCCGGAGCGACGCACTCCGTGCAGGGCATCGCGGGAACGAGCTGGGTGTGGCCCTCCCCGTGAGGCCTGAAGAGCACGGGGTTCTGGGAGCCGTAGAGGGCGACCACCCGGGTGCCGACCGCCGCCGCCACGTGCATGGGGCCGCTGTCGTGGCACAGGAGCAGGGAGCATGCGCGCGCGAGGGCCGCCAGGCGGGTCAGGGTCGGGGGCTCGGCGACCGCGAGGATGTGCGTCCGTGCCTTCGCCCGGATCGAGGCGACCAGGCCCGCATCGGCGGGCCCGCCGACAAGGACCACCTGGGCCCCGAGCTCGTCCTGGACCCGGTCGCACACCGCCGCAAACCGCTCCTCCGGCCATATCCTCCATGCGCTCCGGCTTCCCGGGTGCACGAGCAGCGTCCTTCCCTGGGCGCCCACGACCCGCATCCAGTCCTGGACCTCGGACTCGCGCGGGACGAGCCGCACCTCGCGGGTGGCGACCGGGACGCCGGCGGGCCCGAGCGCCTTGAGGTAGTATTCGCTTATCGGCTGGCCCTCGTGCTCCTCCTCGCCCTCGTAGGCCGCGTGGGTGTAGAGCGCCCGCATCCGCAGCGGGTGGGCCCCGTGGTGGAGCGCGACGCGCATCCGCGCGCCGCTGAGCCTAGCCACGAGGGCCGTCTTCTCGGTGTTGTCGAGGTCCAGGACGTGCGTGAAGCCGCCCCGCCGCAGCGCACCGATGAACCCGGGCCATTCCGAGAGCGCGGAGGGTAGCCCGACCACGGAGTCGACGTCGGGATTGAGCGAGAGGATAGGGGCCCAGACCGGCTCGACGAGCGCGGCGAGGTGGGCCCCCGGCCAGTGCAGCCGCAGGTTCCGGAAGAGGGAGCCAAGAAGGACGATGTCGCCCAGGTACCGGCGCCGGATGACAAGGATCCTCGGGTTGTCGGGCATCGGGAGCGCGGGGGGCGGGCCCCCATCAGCTGGCCTCGGTCCGCTGGCGGTCGTACAGCGTCCGGTAGAGCTCGTTGCCCGCGTAGAGCTCGGAATGGTTTCCCCGCGCCACGATGGAGCCCCGGTCGAAGACGAGGATCAGCGACGCGTCCCGGATCGTGCTGAAGCGGTGCGCGATGATGAGCACGGTCTTGCCGACCACGAGCTTTCGCAGCGCGTCCTGGATCATCTGCTCGCTCTGGGAGTCGAGGGCGGAGGTGGCCTCGTCCAGGATGAGGACCGGGGCGTTGCGCAGGAACGCCCGCGCCAACGCGAGGCGCTGCTTCTGGCCCCCGGAGAGCCGGGCGCCCCGCTCGCCGACGATCGTGTCGTAGCCGTCCGGGAATGACCTGATGAACTCGTCGGCATGGGCCTGGACGGCGGCGTCCCGCACCTCGGCCGGCGTCGCGTCGAGCCGGCCCAGGAGCAGGTTGTTGTGGACCGTGTCGTTGAAGAGCATGGGGTCCTGCGAGACCAGGGCTATGTTGCGGCGCAGGTCGGAGAGCCGCATCTGGCGGACGTCGATCCCGTCGATCGAGACCCCTCCCGAGTCGGCGTCGAAGAAGCGCGGGACGAGGTTCGCGAAGGTGGTCTTCCCGGCGCCGCTCGGGCCCACGAGCGCGCACACCGTCCCGGCGGGGATATCCACCGACACGTCCCTGAGGACAGGCTCGTCTGCCTTGTAGGCGAACGTCACCGCCCCGAAGGCGAGGTTGCCGCGCACCCGCCCGACGCTCGCCGGGTGGGGCGGGTCCATCTGGGTCACCGGCTCCTTGAAGACGACCTCGAGCCGGTCCAGTGCGGCCTCGCCACGCTTGACCTCGTTGTTGATCGCCCCGAGGCGCTTCACGGGGTCGTAGCTCATGTAGAGCGCCGCCACGATCGTCAGGAAGGACTTGAGCTGGACGCCGGCGTAGTAGGCGTAGATGAAGACGACGGCGATCCCGAAGGCGGAGATGATCTCGATGGCGGGCGCGAGCGCCTGCGCGTACTTCGCCACCTTGAGCTGCACCTTGATCAGCGCCGAGGTTTCCGCCGCGAAGGCCCGGGCCTGGCGCTCCTCGAGCCCGAAGGCCCGCACCTCCTTGGCCGCGCCCAGGTTCTCGGTGAGGCTGTTGGTGACCGATCCCATCTGGGTCTGCATCTGGAACGCCCGCTTCACGAGCTTCTTTCCCACGTAGCGGATCGGGAAGACGCAGAGCGGGATGATCGCCAGGCACGCGACCATGAGCGCGCTTCCCCGCTCGCGCGAGGTGACGTAGACGACGGATCCAAGCGCGAAGAGGAGCGTCGCCGGCTGCTTCATCCCGTCGTTCGCCACGGTGGTCAGCGTCGACTGCATCTGGTTCGTGTCGGCGAGGCCGCGGGAGATCAGGTCGCCCGTGGTCTGGCGCTGCAGGAACGAGAGCGGGAGCACCTGCAGCTTCCTGAAGTAGTCGAGCCGGATGGCCTCCAGGATGCGGACGCCGGCGGACTGGATCAGGTAGCTGTTCATGTACCCGGCGAGCCCGCGCACCGTGAACACGAGGGGCAGCCACATGGCCACGGCGATGATCCTCCACGCGGTCATCTGCGCCTGGCCCTCCCCGAACACCCGGGGGAAGACGTAGTTGATCATCAGCGGGAATCCCGCGCCATTGGAGGCGCCGTAGACGATCCCCGCGAGGATGGCCCATATGAGCGTCCCCCTGACGGGCTTCAGGTAGGGAAGGTACGGCTTGAATCTGCGCAGCATTGTGGGGTGTCGCCTGGGGTCGTCAGTCCTTCGAGGCGCGCACATCCAATGCGTCGCGGAGCCCGTCGCCGAGGAAATTGAGCGAGAAGAGCGTGAGCGAGAAGAGGGTGCCCGGGAAGACCAGCAGCCACCAGAACTCCTCCATCTTCTCGGAGCCGTCCTTGATGAGGACGCCCCAGGAGCTCATCGGGGCCTGGACACCGAGGCCGAGGAAGCTCAGGAACGCCTCGAGGAGCATGACGGCCGGGATCGTGAGCGTCGTGTAGACGATCACGGGCCCGAGGACGTTCGGGATCAGGTGCCTGAAGATGATGCGCCGCCGGCCAAGGCCGAGGGCGCGGGCCGCCTCTATGAATTCCATCTTCTTTATGGACATCACCTGGCCCCGGACGATACGGGCCATCGTGAGCCATTCCACGGCCCCGATCGCGAAGAAGAGCAGGAAGATGTTCCGGCCGAAGAAGACCATCAGGAGGATTACGAAGATCGCGAAGGGGAGCGCGTAGAGGATGTCGACCACCCGCATCATGACGGAGTCGACCTTGCCGCCGACGAAGCCCGCGACGGCCCCGTAGGTCACGCCTATCGCCAGCGCGACGAAGGTGGCCACAAGCCCGACCGTGATCGATATCCTGCCCCCGTAGAGGATCCGCGCGAAGAGGTCCCGCCCGAGGGTGTCGGTCCCCAGCCAGTGCGCCTGGGACGGGGGGGCGGCGCCCAGGTCGAGGTTCTGCTCCTCGTAGGACTGTGAGAAGATGGGGCCCGCGGCGCAGGCGATCGCAAGGGCGATGAGGAGGATGCCCCCGGCGATGGCCAGCCGGTTGCGCCTCAGCCTGTGCCAGGCGTCGCTCCATAGGGAATGGCCCCGCTCGGTCTCCACCGGGTTCATTCGAATTTGAGCTTCGGGTTGAGCCACACCTGCACCACGTCCACAACGAGGTTCATCCCGATGATGAAGGCCGCGTAGAGCACCACGGTCCCGAGGACCAGCGTGTAGTCCCGGTTGAAGGCCGAGTTGACGAACTCCCGCCCTATGCCCGGGATCTGGAAGATCGTCTCTATCACGAACGACCCCGTGACGATCCCGGCGATCGCGGGCCCGAGGAACGACACGACCGGAGTCAGCCCGCCCCTGAGCGCGTGCTTCAGGATGACCCTCGCGTCGCTCGCACCCTTGGCGCGGGCGGTCCTGATGTAGTCCTGGCTGAGGACCTCGAGCATGCCGCCGCGCGTCAGCCGCGCCACGTAGGCGGCGTAGACCATGCCGAGGGTCAGGCTCGGCAGGACGCGGTCCATCGGCCCGTACCATCCCGACGCGTTGAACCACCCGAAATGGATCGCGAAGACGAGGATCATAAGCGGCCCCATCACGAAGGTCGGGATGCAGATGCCCACCATCGCGAAGGACGAGCACAGGTAGTCGATCCAGGTGTTGCGCTTCACGGCCGCGACCACCCCGAGCGGGAGGCCGACGCCGAGGGCGACCGCGAGCGAGATGAGCCCGAGCTCCACCGACACCGGCAGTTTCTCGGCGATGATCTCGTTCACCGAGCGGGTGGGGTACTTGAAGGAGGGGCCGAGGTCCCCGCGCAGGACCTTTCCGCAGTAGTCGAGGTACTGGACGTAGAGGGGCTTGTTGAGGCCGTAGTGGGCCTCGAGGTTCCTCATGATCTCAGGGGCCACGGCGCGCTCGGCGGTGAAGGGCCCCCCCGGCACGAAGCGTATCATGAAGAACGTGGCCGTGACTATGACCCAGACGACCGGCACGGTCTGAAGGAGGCGCTGCGCGACGAAGCGGATCATGGATCGATCGTCCCCCCGTTCGGGGCTCCATGTTCGCGGCTACTTCCGTCGCTTGGGGGCGGCATCCCCGGGACGATGTGCCTGTGTGCGGGCGTCGTCAATGCGGTGCGGCTGCCATCATCTCGTCCCTGCGCGCCTTGAACTCGCTCCCCTGCTTCCACGCCGGCCACTCGCTCGCCCCGGACAACCGGAGCCCCATCTGGAACAGGACATCGGCATCCTGGGCCGCCCCGCGCAGGTCCCACCAGGGCTTTATCACGTCGGTCACCTTGTGGTAGTCGTTGGCGATATAGGCGTCGCGGCGCATGCGCCCGTAGCCCTCGGGCTGCCCGATGATCTCAAGCCCGGAATTCTCGTAGAACGAGGGCACGCCCGCCTTCGCGAACTCGAAGCTGTCCGCCCTGTAGAAAAGCCCCTTCTCGGAGTCCCCGTTTGGCGTGAGGTGCCTTCCCTCCCTCGCCATGACCTCGGCCGCAAGGTCATCGAGGGTCGAGCTGCCGAACCCCACGACCTCCATGTCCCTCGCGGGGCCGGCGGGCTGGAGCCCTCCCGTCCCGTCGATGTTGATGTCGGCCAGGGTACTCTCCAGCGGGTAGAGGGGGTGGCGGCAGTAGTATTCCGCACCCAGGAGTCCCTGTTCCTCGGCGGTGAAGCCGACAAAGAGGATGCTGCGGCGCGGGCGATCGGCCGGCCTGAGCATCGCGAACTCGCGGGCGATCTCAAGGATGCCCGCGCAGCCGGAGGCGTTGTCGGCGGCCCCGTGGAAGACCTGGTCCCCCTTCAGGCGCGGGTTCCTCCCGAGATGGTCCCAGTGGGCCGAGTAGACGACGACCTCGCCGCGCCTTGCGGGATCGGATCCCTCCATCCGGGCGACCACGTTGCGCGAGGCCAGGGGGCGTATTCTGTTGGAGACCGTGAAGCTCGCCTTCGCGCTGAATTCGACCGGGCGGAAGTCCCTGCGGGCGGCGGAGGCCTTCAGGGCGTCGAAGTCCTGGCCCGAGGCCGCGAAAAGGCTTTTCGCGAAGGCGAGGGTGAGCCACCCCTCCACCGACACGCGCCCCGAGTTCCCGTCGGCCGACTCGAGGACAAAGTTCTCCCGACCCCAGCTCCCGGAGACCACGGCGTACGGATAGCCGGCCGGGCCCGTCTCGTGGACAATGAGGCACGCCGCCGCTCCCTTGGCCGAGGCCTCCTCGTACTTGTAGGTCCAGCGCCCGTAGTAGGTCATGGCCTTCCCCTTGAACACGGTCTCGTCGAGCCTCGCCGGATCCCTGGGATCGGGAACCGGGGGATCGTTGATCAGCATGACCACGGTCTTGCCCCTCACGTCGACGCCCTTGAAGTCGTCCCAGCCGTACTCGGGCGCCACGACGCCGTAGCCGACAAACACGATCCCGCTGTCCCTTACCTCGACCGCGGGGGAAAGGTGGCGCGAGACCGCCACGTAGTCGTTCAGGACGGCGGGGACGAGGACCTTGTCCCCAGCGTTGAACGTCGCGGCCGCCGTCGAGGTGATTCCGACCATCGGGACCCTCTGGATGAAGGTCCCGTCGGGGTTGCCGGGGAGGAGGCCGAGCTTGCCGAACTCCCCCTGGAGGTAGGCGACCGCCTTTTCCTCCCCGGGAGTCCCGGGGCCGCGACCCTCGAACTCGTCCGAGGACAGCACCCGGATGTGCTCGAGGATCCTGGCCGCGGCCTCGTCGGAGGGGCCCTGGGCCGGCTGGGCCGCCGCCGAAACGGCCGCCAGGAGGAGGCAGGAATGAGCGACGAGATTCATCCGGAAATTGTCCGTACGGCCGGCGAAATGGCAATCCCCCCTTCTCGCGCGCCGCGGCCCCCCGTCGGTGGCGGGATGATGGCGTCCCGATCCATCGACCACCCCCTCCTCCTGGGGCCGTAATTTGATTTTTCCCAGGGAGTGTGGAAGCCTTTGCCCATGAAAATCGGCATCATCGGATCGGGTGACGTGGCGAGGACATTGTGCGGTGGCTTCATCACCCACGGCCACGAGGCCGTGATCGGCACCCGAGATCCGGCCAAGCTGGAGGCCTGGGGGAAGTCGGTTCCGAAGGCCAGGATCGGGAGCTTCGCCGATGCGGCGAAATTTGCGGATGTCGTCGTGCTCGCGGTCAAGGGAACGGTGGCCGCGGAGGCCCTTCGCCTCGCGGGCTCGTCGAACCTCTCGGAGAAGACCGTCATCGACGCCACCAATCCCATCGCGGACACGGCTCCGGTGAACGGCGTGCTGGGTTTCTTCACGGGCCTCGGGGACTCGCTCATGGAGCAGCTCCAGCGGGAGTTTGGCGCGGCCCGATTTGTGAAGGCGTTCAATTCGGTGGGCGCGGCGTGCATGGTGAACCCCCAGTTCAAGGGCGGCAAGCCGACCATGTTCATTNNGGCGGCCCGGGCGATCGAGCCCCTGTGCATGCTCTGGTGTATCCCGGGGTTCCGGCAGAACGACTGGACCCATGCCTTCAAGCTCCTGAGGTGACCGCCCGGGCGGCTCACCCGCCTGCCCGCGCTCTAGGGCTTGCGCGCCAGGATCCTCAGCATGGGCCACCACCACACGATCTTTCCGTCTTCCTCGGAAAGGCGCAGGGCATCCCGGACCCGGGGCGGGGCCGTGCGCACGGCATCGAGGACAAGCGCCCGGTTCGCCTCCGGGGTGGCGGCCGTCTCGAAATACCAGCCAAGGTCCGGCTGCTTCTTCGGGTAGAGCGCGCTCCTGACGACCTCCAGGCCCGACTCCCGGACAAGGCCCTCCCAGGCCGCGCGCGGGAGAAAACGACCATGGCTTGGGTCGCGCCATTTCTCCACGCGGTGAAGCCACTCCTCGGTCTCCGCATCCCCGTCGGGGACGCAACCGTCGATCACGAGAAGATGCCCTCCGGGTGCCAGGACCCGGGCCGCCTCGGCGACGAATCTTGCAGGGGAGCTGAAGTGGTGGGGGGCCACACGCACCGTGACGAGCTCGAACGAGGCGTCGGGAAACGGCATCTCCTCGGCCGGGAAAAGGAGAGTCTCCACCCGAATGCCCGCGTCCCGCGCGAGCGCCCCCGCGTTCTCGAGCATCCTGGGCGAGATGTCCCCGGCGGTGACGACCCAGCCCATTCGTGCCAGAAGGAGGGCGGTGTGGCCGCCGCCGGTGGCGACGTCGAGCGCGCGGCCCCCGGCGGGCGCGACGACCCCCGCGAGCGCCTCGGCGACGTCAGCCGTGTCCGCAAGGATGTGCGACCGGCCGTACCGGTCGCTCTGGCGGTCGAACTGCGCGGCCGAGCGGGACTGCGCGGCGTCGAAGTTTGACTGTTCCTTGGCTGCCATGGCAGGATCGATTTGGTACAAAGTGCCCGAGGCTGCGATGCCGATCTACGAATTCTACTGTCCCCAAAACCACCGGATATACCAGTTCTACGCAAGGACGCTGGCGCAGGGGGCGACCGTGCCCCCCTGTCCCGACAACCCGCGGTTCACCCTGCGGAGGATCCTCTCGCCCTTCGCGGTCGTCGGCCGGGCCGGGGCGGCCGGGCCGGGGAAACCCTCCGGCGGCCCACCCGACGCGAGGATGGAGGCCGCGATGGGGGCGATGGAGCGTGAGCTCTCCCGTGCTGACGAGAGCGACCCGAGGTCGATGGGGCGGATGATGCGGCGGATGGCCGACTTAACCGGCGAAAGGCTGGAGGGACCGATGGAGGAGGTCGTGCGAAGGCTGGAGGAGGGGGCGGACCCCGACTCGCTTGGGGGAGAGCTGGACGCCGATCCCGGCATGGGGCCCGCGGAGGGGGTCCCCGCCGGCGCGGGCGGTGCCAGGCC
>PLXR01000049.1 GCA_003151495.1 Opitutaceae bacterium | reverse complement strand
AGTGCATGAGCACGATCGCCGTCGTCCGCCGGGAGACCAACTCCTGGCGCTGGCCGATCTTCCAGACCGCGTACATGACCGGCGCGGCATGGGTCATTTCGTTCATCGTGTACCAGTCGGGCACGGCCCTGGGCTTCTAGCACCGTCATGGCCCCGGAATACCAGACTCTCGCAGCGCTCCTCGTCGTCGCCACGGCGGCGGTGTGGCTTGTCATGAGGGCGTTCGCGAGGCGCCGGAAGCCCGGGTGCGGCGGCGACTGCGGGTGCCCGTCCAGCGACCTCAAGGAAAAGGTGCGCGCCAAGGACGGCACCGCAGGGATGCGCGGATGAGCCGCCGTTCCGCGGGAGACCTTATGCTGAAACTAACCCCATGTCTGCTGCTGCTCGCGCTGCCCTCGTTTGCCGCCGCGCCGCTGGCCAAATCGGAGTTCCACCTGAACGAGCAGGTTGAGCGGGACATAGGCTACAGCCAGGCGGTGCGGGTGGGGGACACGCTCTACATCTCCGGGTCGGTTGGGGCGGGGGACATGGCCACCGCCATCCGGCAGGCCTACGGCGAGCTGAAGGCCACCCTGGCCGCCCATGGCCTGGATTTCCGCCATGTCGTGAAGGAGAACGTCTATACCACGAGCCTCGACGAGTTCATAAAGTACAAGGCCATCCGGAAGGAATACTACGCGGGCGAGCTGCCGGCGGCCACGTGGGTCCAGGTCTCGCGCCTCTACGATCCGGCCCACGTGCTCGAGGTCGAGCTTGTCGCCGTGTTTCCCAAGACCTGACGGGAAAGCCAGACCGGCCCCAAACGACCGATGCCCATGCTTGTCCTCCACGACCCGCGGTGCGCCGGGTACAACGTGCTCGGCCATCCCGAGAGGCCCGAGCGCGTGACCCGCACCGCCGCCTACCTGCAGGACACCTACCCGGGCTGGACATGGAGGTCCGAGCTCGGCGACGTTCCCGATTCGACGCTGCTGCTGGCCCACACGCAGGCGCACCTGGCGCGCCTGGAGGAGCCCCGTGACTTCGACGCGGACACGAGGTACGTCAGGGGCATAGGGATCCACGCCCGCCGCTCCGTGGCCGCGGCCCTCCTCGCCGCGCGGCACGCGCACGACACCGGCCGCCCTGCGTTCTCGCTCATGCGCCCCCCGGGGCACCACGCGACCGCGGGGCAGGCGATGGGCTTCTGCTACCTGAACCAGGTCGCGGTCGCGGCGCTCGCCGCACGGAGGGACTTCGGCATCAACCGCATCGCGGTCTGGGACTTCGACGCGCACCACGGGAACGGGACCGAGTCGATCCTCGTGGGGAAGGAGGGCTTCCTCATGTGCTCGGTGCACCAGTCCCCCGGCTACCCGGGAACGGGCCTCACCGACCTGGGGAACATCCGGAACTGGACGGTGGCCCCCGACGGGCCCCGCGAGGCCCACATGGACGCGCTCAGGGCCTCCCTCGACGCGATCATCGGCTTCAGGCCGGAGCTCGTGCTGGTCTCGGCCGGCTTTGACGCCTACGTCGGGGACCCGATCACCGACATGTCGCTCGAGGTGGAGGACTTCGCTTCCCTCGGGACATGGCTGCAGCACACCGGGATCCCCGCTGCGGCCGTCCTCGAGGGCGGGTACAGCGCCGACCTCCCCGAGCTCGTCGGGGAGTTCCTCAAGGCATGGTCCGCCTGACTCGTGACAGGAATATGAACCCTCCCAACCCCATGAAGGCTTCCCTGTCCCGCTTCCGAGCGGCGATTTTCCTCTCCGCGCTGGCACTCGCAACGCGCCTCTCCGCTGACCAGGCCACCGGGACCCTCGACGTCTACTGGGTGGACTCGGAGGGCGGGGGCTCGACGCTCGTGGTGACTCCCGCTGGCGAATCCGTGCTGATCGACGCGGGAACCCCGGGAACCGCCGGCCGCGTCGTCACGGCCGCGAGGGAGGTCGCCGGCCTCAAGGGGATCGACTACGCGATCGTCACCCACTTCCACACCGACCACTTCGGGGGAGTCCCGGTCGTCGCCGCCGGCATCCCAATCGCGCACCTCTGGGACAATGGGATCCCCGACGCCGATCCCGACCACAACCCGGACACCGGGTTCTGGCGCTCCGTGAGCCAGCCGTACCGGAAACTGACCCTCCCGCACCACCTGGTCGGGGCGGGGGACCTGGTCCCCCTCTCGCAGCGCCCCGATTCCCCCAGGCTCTCGATGCGCTGCCTCGGCGCACGGCAGCGTTTTGTCGACGCGCCCGCGGGCGCGCCGCGGAACCCGCTCGAGTCCGAGAACATCCCGCACGAGGTGGACACGACGGACAACGCCAACAGCAATGTCTGGGTGATCGAGTTCGGGCCCTTCCGGATGTTCGACGGCGGCGACCTGACCTGGAACATGGAGGGAAGGCTCGTGACACCGGTGAACCTCGTCGGCCAGGTCGACGTCTACCAGGTCGACCACCATGGCCTGGGCTTCAGCAACAACCCGGTCCTGATCCACAGCCTGGCGCCGACCGTCGCCGTGATGAACAACGGGCCGACCAAGGGGACGGCTCCCGTCACGGTGCAGGGGCTCAGGTCGTCCCCGGGCATCCAGGCGATCTACCAGGTCCACCGGAACGTCCGGCCGGGCGAGGAGCCGAACAACACCGCGGACGAGTACATCGCCAACATGGGGTCGGATTCCGGGAAATGCCCGGCGAACCTGATAAGGATGTCGGTGGCGCCTGACGGGAGGTCCTACACGATTGAGATAGCGGCAAGGAACCGGAAGAGGACCTACGCAACCCGGTTGGACAAGGTGGTCCCGTAGGCGGGTGACGTGATTCTGCCGACTCGGGCTATTTGAAGCGCCAGGCACTGCCCGGCCCTCGCGGCTGATCCGCCTCTTATGGCGTGTGTAGGGTCTAGATACTGGTGAGACGGTCTTGGCCGCGCAGCGGCACGAGCGCCGGCCATGCGAATACACGGATTTACGTAAAATTAGGTGCACTTATGACGGCATTAGGCATCGACTGGGCCACCAGCTGCGTTCGACTCCTGCGCGTGTCGCATCCCGCCGCGCGCCTATTTCTTGGAATCCTCTTGTCGGGCATGGCCTTGCGGACCCTTGGGCAGACTCCCGTGGTGACGATAACCTCCCCTGCCAACGGGGCCTCGATTGCCGGACCCACGAAGATACCCTTGGAGGTGAGTGCGAGCTCTCCCAATGTAACGGTGGCAAGCGTCACGTTCTACCAGGGCGTGAAGAAGATAGGGACGGCAACCGCTCCGCCCTTTTCATTCAATTGGACGAATGCGCCTGTGGGCACCTATTCTGTAACCGCAACGGCGACGGATAGCCTGGGGCACACCGGGGCCGCGTCGCCTGCGGTCTCGATAACGATCGTCCCCGACCAGGCTCCGACTGTCGCGATGACCCTCCCCGCCGACGGGACGAGTGTCGTCGGCCCGACGACGGTTCCACTGAGCGCGACGGCCAATGCGATCCTTCCCGGGGTCACGATTGCAAGCGTGGCATTCTGGCATGAAAACACGAAGATAGGGACGGTCAAAACCCCTCCGTACAACTTCAATTGGACGAAGGTTCAACCGAACACCTATTCGGTCTTTGCCGTGGCGACCGACAGCGTGGGGAAGACGACCCCCTCAGCTCCCGTTGGCCTGACGGTCCTGCCCGACCAGCCCCCGACGGTCACCTTCCTAACGCCGACGGATGGATCAACCGCGGTCGGCCCGGCAACAATTGTGCTGTCGGCAATCGCGACACCTGCAGCCAACGAAACCATAGTGAAGGTCGTCTACACCGTGAACGGCAGTCCCCTCGCGACTGAGACGCATCCCCCGTACAAATATACTTGGACGAAGGTGCAGCCGGGCAGCTATGCGATAAGCGCCGTAGCGACTGACAACCTTCTGGTTCCGGGGCCGGCGGCGACAGTCGGGGTGACGGTGAGTGCCGACCAAGCCCCCTCTGTAACGGTGCTCACCCCGCTCTCCGGTGCGACCTACGCCCCGCAGTCGACGATAGGCCTGACGGCTTCGGCGACGACAACCGAGGCGCCGCCGATTGGAATCGCAAGTGTCACCTATTCCCAGAATGGCAACAAGCTGGCGACCGTCACAACGCCCCCGTACCAGTACGCGTGGTCCAAGCCTGGGCCAGGGAACTACTCAATCACGGCGACGGCCAAGGACACCCTGGGCGCGGTGTCCCCTGGCTCTGCGCCGGTCTCGATCACCGTAACCTCGGCAACCACCTCGTCCGTCAAGCTGACTTCATCGGCCGGAACAAAGATTTTGACGCCCCCGGCGACGGTCACCCTGACCGCCACCCCGGTTGCGCCTGCCGGAGTGTCCTCGGTCAGCTTTTATGCGGGCAACACGCTTCTCGGAACCGCCCTGGCGTCGCCCTATCAGTTCACATGGAACGGAGCGCCTGAGGGTTTTTACTACCTGTCGGCAATCGAGACGGACACGCTCGGCGCCTCGATCACATCCTCCTCGGTTGGATTCCGGGCGGATACTCCTCCGAATGTCGTTCTCACGAATCCGCCCGATGGCTCGGTCTTCAATGCGCCTGCGACCATAGATCTGGCCGCGACCGTGGGATACGTAGGCAAGGTTACAAAGGTGGAATTCTATTCCAATGTGACGACGCTGCTGGGATCAACGACCATCTTCCCCTATGAGTTGACCTTGACGGCGGTTCCCGTCGGCACCTATTCGCTCACGGCGAAGGCATACGACAGCTTTGGCGTCGCATCAACCTCGGCCTCGGTTGGCGTACAGGTGGTGGTGAAACAGCCACCCACCATAACACTGTCGCCGCCTTCGGGTGGCCTTGTATTCGGCTCGACCGCAAACGTGTCGTTGTCTTTCACGACAACTGCCGGATCCACCTCGGTTACGAAGGTGGTCATCTACCGCGGGTCGAGCCTTGTCGCCACGTTGACCAGCCCGTCCTCGGGTTCGACGTGGACGTTTTCCGAGCCAAATCCGCTGCCTGTTGGGAAATACACCTACTTTGCGGCCGCATACGACCAAACGGGGTCGAGCGTCAACTCGACACCGGTGACGGTCACGGTCGCCTACAGCCTGCCTTACATCACGGATTTTGAATTGGGGGATGGATTCACGGTCGGCCCGCTTGACGGCCAGGCCGGGTGGTACAATCCCCAGGGCATTGCGAATGTCTCGACGAACGATTTCTATTCCGGCTCGCAGTCCGTAGAGCTCCCTGCCGGCACACCGGTGGCCGTGGCATCGACCGTCTTTGCCCCGGGCTCCGGCGAGACCGTTGTGTTCTGTGATTTCTACGCGAAGCCGGTCGCCGAGACCGCGGTCGCCTCGTCGACCATCTTCACCGCGGAAGGGGCCCAATTCGGATTCCAGCGGTCGAACGGCGCCGGCGTGCTTCAAGTCTTCCGAGGGGACGGGAATGGCGGCGGAACCTGGGCGCCCACGAATTATACGGCTACGCTGAACTCGGGCAATCAGACGCAGTCGTGGGTTCGCCTCACCGCCCGGCTCGATTTCACGCGGCGCGCATGGGACCTCTACACAAACGGAGCCATGGTCGCTGCGGACGTCCCGTTTGTCAGCTCGACGAGCTCGTATTTCTCGGCGCTTCTGGTCGAGGGGGACGCCTCGTCGTCATCGTTCATCGACGGTATATACATTGGAGCCGACAACCCGCTGCCATTCTCCGACGCAAACAATGACGGCATCGATGACGCCTGGGAGAGCCTCTATGGGCTGAACCTGGCGGTGAACGACCGGAACCTCAACCTCTCCGGAGACGGTATTCCCATTGTTCAGGACTACATCAATGGGACCAACCCGTTCATAAACACGAAGGTGACGCCTGTGCCCGTGCAGTCCGGGCTCCAGATGCACCTCCGCGCGGACGCGGCCGTTGTCACCGACTCTAACGGCGACGTGAGCAGCTGGTTCGACCAGAGCGGCCTGAACAACAACGCGACCCAGTTTCAGCTGAACCTTGAGCCCTACCTCACCCAGGGTGCGATAAACGGGGAGCCGGCGGTCGCCTTCAACGGGGGCGGCGAATTCATGTGGGTTCCTTCGTTTCTCGTGGGGGATTCATCGGCCGAGATCCTCGCGGTGGTCCGGGTCAACCCTACGGTGAACTTGTACAACACGATGTGGCAGTTTGGAAACGGCCTTGGATCGGGATACTTTAACAGTTCGCATTACGATGATTTCGGTACATCCGACGGGTCTTTCTACCCGGCGCAGCCCGCCTCAGAGACGTCGGAGTACCACGTCTACAACGTGTCGGTTCAGGCAAACGACTGGATCGAGCGTTTCAACGGCGTACAGATAGCCGAGCATACCGGGGAAAGCGTCTCATTCGGAACCCTTCCGTCGATCGGAGCGATGAACGGGGCGATTGCGGAGATGATAATCTACAATCGCGTCCTCACCGGCCAAGAGCGCGCGACGGTCAACAGCTTCCTCTTCTCGAAATACAATCCCCCGGGGGTGAGTGTGCCGCCCGCGCTCTCTGGTCTCGCAGGATTGGCCACAAGCCCGACCAGTGTCGTCCTCACCTGGGGAGGAATGCCGGCTGGCGTGCACGTCACCGCCTCAATCCAGCGTGAGAACGGGACATCGGGTGGGTTTTCCGAGATCGCCGAGGCAAGCGATGTAGCCACCTTTACGGACGGGACTGCAGTCCCCGGCCAGACCTACACCTACCAGGTGAGTCTCTTCAACCTGGCCGGGTCGTCTGGACCGAGCAACTCAGTCACCGTCACGACGCCGCTGACGGCGGGGCCGTTGCCGCCCAATGGACTCATGCTTTGGCTTAAGGCTGACGCAGGCACGCAGGGGGCCGGGGCGCTGTCGTCATGGATGGACCAAAGCGGGCACAACAACAATGCGGTCCAGCCTACTCCCGCCCTCCAACCCCAGGTAGTTCTTAACCAGGTCAATGGCCAGCCGACCGTGAGCTTCAATGGGACAAACCTTCTCAACCTCCCGGGAAATATGATGGGGAGCGCCCAGGCCGGGGAGATCATCGCGGTGGCCAAGCTCGGGACGAATCCCTACTATAGCATGCTGTTCAATTTCGGAACGGGCACGGGAAGCAGCTATTACAACAACACCGCCCATCTTGATGATTTCGGAACGGGTGACACCCAAAACGTCTTTGAGCCCGCCTCCGAGACATCTCAGCACTTCATCTACGACACGGCGTTTGATTCCGCGGTCGGTAACGGGACTTCGGTGTTCCGTTACAACGGATACGCCGAATGGACCCGGACCAACCTTGATTCAGGGACCATTGGATTCCAGATCGCGCCCGACATAGGCGGCTACGGCAACGGCAGCCTTGTCGGCGACATAGCCGAAGTCATTGTCTATAACAGGACGCTGACAGATCAGGAGCGTCTCGCGGTCAACCAGTACCTCAATTCCAAGTACGCGCCTACCGCGATCGTCATTCCTCCTCCTCCGGTTTTGCTTGGAAGCAGCGTGGTCCCGACGAGCGTTATTCTTTCATGGAGCGGCGTGCCGGCCTCATTGCACACGGTCGCTTCAATCCAGCGTGAATCAGGAACGTCGGGTGGCTTTACGCAAATCGGTCAAGTCATCGATGGGAGCGGCTTTACCGACTCCGGGGTAACAGGAGGCCTGACCTACACCTATCAGGTGGTCCTGACTGGAATCGCGGGAAGTTCGGGCGCCAGCAACGCGGTCACAATAACCACGCCAACAACGGCGCCCCCGGTCAACATTGCCGGACTGCAACTTTGGCTCAGGGCCGACGCCGGAGTGCCAGCCAGCGGCTCCCTCGCCTCATGGACTGACCTTAGCGGCAATGGAAACAACGCCGCCCAGGCCAGCGCAGGCGCCCAGCCACAGGTTGTGGCGGGCCAGATCAACGGACTGCCCGTTGTCAGGTTCAACGGATCCCAATACCTCGATCTTCCAAACATCATGCAGAATGCACAAGGTGGTGAAATCATTGCCGTGGCGAAACTGGCAAGCCAACCGGCTGATCTGTTCAACACTCTTTGGACATTCGGGACGAGCGGCTATGGCTCCTCGTTCATCGGTCAATTCCACTACGATGACTTTGGGACGAACGATACCGCCTCCATTGGCGACCCGTCTGCGGTGACGCAGTATTTCATCTACAACACATCGATGGGAGGAGGGGTTTCGACATACCGCTACAACGGGATACAGACATGGACCCGGTCTGGGTTGGTCACATCGTTTTCCGCATTCCCGGTGATAGGAAGTTATAACCAGAATCCGGTGTTGGGGGTGGGAAGTCTATTTTCCGGGGATTTCGCCGAGATCCTTGTCTACAATCGGGTTCTCACGGATGCGGAGCGGCAGGCAATAGTGAACTACCTGGGGACGCGATATGTGCCCTCCGGCATTCCAGTCCCGCCGGTTCCGAAAAATCTCAATGCTGTCAATTCTGTTCCGGGCGGGGTCACGCTGACCTGGAGCGACCCGCTGCCCGGAGTATTTACATCTGCGACAATTTATCGAGAAACGGGATCCTCGGGAAATTTTGTCCAGGTGGGGCAGGTGACAAACGAGGCCAATTTCACCGACACCGGCCTGGTCGCGGGGCAGACCTACACCTATGAGGTGAGTGTCTCGAGCTTCTCGGGCACATCGGGGAATAGCAGTCCGCTTCAAGTGAGCATTGGGGCTCCATTCGGGACTCCTTCCGATCCTCTGGAGCAGGAGCCGCTCGCTCCTGTGGCGGGGAACACCACACCACCGACAATAACGCTGACCGCTCCTGCTGATGCCATACCGGAAAACTAGCAGCGCTCCTGCCAATGCTCGGGATTCCTATCTGATGTCCAACAAACGCTATCCGTTTGTCTGCTGCCGGCGGTCGTCAAAGCCGTTGCTAGCGGCGAATATCGGTTTGGGGGTGCTCTGCCTTATCCTTGGCCCGAACACCGTGGCCAATGGCGATGGAACCCCTGCGGCATTCGGTCCGCAGGCTCCGAAGCTCGCCCTTGTCCGAACACCCTCCTCGGTCTCGATCAATCGGCAATTGCCGAAAGGAGTGGTTCCTGCCGGGGCCCTAGACGGCGAAAGCAGACTGCCCGATATTCCCTCCGACCTCGAAATATTCTCTGCCAGAGTCTTGGCCGACCCATTCGTTCCGACGGCCGCGTCGGTCAGCATGGCGGACAATGCGGACCTAGCCAGGGCGATCAGGGCCTATGTCGCGGAGCCGGCCAGTGTTTTCCCGCTAGAGGCGTTTCTGACCCAGCATCCAAACTCCAGATGGGCAGCCAGTGTGTCGCTAAACCTCGGGCAGGCATATCTGCGGACCTGTTACTTTACAAAGGCCTTTGCCTCGTTCGAGAATGCATGGAAGCTGGCGTCCCCTGTTGACGGCGCCCCTGCCGGCAGGTTGGCGAATCATGCGGCTGCGCAGCTCCTGCGCCTTAACGCCAGGGTGGGGCGTGTCGACGCTCTGGTATCCCTTAACAAGGAAATAGGTGGTCGGACATTTACAGGCACGGACAGCGAGTTGGCCTCGGGAGCACGGGGCGGACTTTGGATGATGCAGAACCATCCTGAAGCGTCCTTTCTATGCGGACCCTCGGCGCTCGAGAAGATCGAGATGCTCACGTCGCCGAAGACCCCCATGCCGGCCTGTCTCCTGGGCGCCAAGTCGAGCAAAGACGGGTTCTCGTTGACGGGGATCTGGCAGCTTTCACAGAAAGCGGGTCTGAACCTCCAAATGGTGAAGCGGTCGCCGGGTGCTCAAATTGTTGCGCCAGCGGTTGTCCATTGGAAGGTCGGGCATTTTGCCGCGATTATATCGGAAGAGGGCGGCATAGCTCGGATTGAGGACCCGACGTTTGGCTCCCCCAACACCCGATTTGTCGCGACGGACGAGGCGTTGAACGCGGAGTCAACGGGATACATGCTGATAGCAGCCGGGAAACTCCCTCAGGGGTACCGATCGGTTACAGAGACGGAAGGGGCCACGGTTTGGGGTAAAGGGGTTCCGAATGGCCAGGACAACTCGTGCACCACTCCCGACGATTCTAGCACCACTTGCCCGGTGCTGCCGCCGACTGACCGGGTTCCCACTGTCGCGAACGATCCTCATCCATCGAGCGAAGACGACTTTGACCCAAATGTGAGCGACGGGGGCGATATCTCCGATGGGGGCAACATCATGGATGGAGGCATGCCCAGGGCCAGCGCCGTCCTGATGCTCTGCAGTCTCAGGCTTAGTGACACGCCCCTTCGCTACAAGCCCCCCGTTGGCCCTTTGATCGCGTTGAACTTGGTGTACAACCAGCGCGAGGCCAGCCAGCCGTCGACGTTTGACTACGGGAATTTTGGACAGCAGTGGGTGAGCAACTGGCTGTCGTTCGTCGATGAAATCGGCACCTCTTTGCCTGGTGGCGCGTCCGGGGCCCCGTCGCCTGGTATCGTTTTTACTCCGATCGTCCGCGTCCCAGGGGGAGGCAGCGCAATTTACCCGAGCTCAGGCATTTTTCACACCGTGCCGGCGAGCTACGACTATGGATTCCAAATGAAGAGCCATGTTCATCTCTTCAAGGTCGACGCCAACACTTACCAACAGGTCAACCCTGACGGATCCGTTTTTGTCTATGGCCTCCGCACTGGCCCGGCGTTCAGCTACCGCTATTTTCTCACACAGGCCATCGACCCGTCCGGCAACACCGAGACCTTCAGCTATGATTCGTCCGCGCGGCTGCTGGCCATATCGGATGCAATCGGCCAGGTCACCACCTTGTCCTACGGTGATCCGCTGGATTCCCTTCATATAACCGGGGTGATGGATCCCTTTCAGAGGACTTGTTCGATCGAATATGACTCACTGGGACGATTGGTTTCAATCACCGACATCCTGGGCCTCAAATCGACCGTCAACTATTCGGGTTCCTCCACGTTCATCAGCTCCTTAATCACACCCTATGGCACGAGCATATTTTCATTTAGCGATATAGGCGCCGATCGATTCCTGTACCTTACCGATCCACTCGGAGGCACCGAGGAAGTCCACTACATCGCGGGACCCGAAGAAAATCCCCCTGCAACCGGGCCGCTCCCGGCGAACATGTTTGTGACTTCCGACAACCAGGCCTATCGAAACACGTATTACTGGGATAAGAAGGCTTACATGGATGCGCCAGGCGATGAGACCGCCGCCCATCTCTACCATTGGAATCATGGGTTATCCGGTGAGTGCTCCGGATTGCTCGAGAATGAGAAACTGGCCTTGGAGTCGTCCCGGACGTGGTACAATTATGAGGGCCAAACAGTCCTGTCGTACGACGGCACGACGTCGAATGTATCAACGGTGGGGCGCGTTCTCGACGACGGAACGACCCAATTAAGAACGTACACCTATAATTCGTTCGGTAAAGTGACCAGCGCGACCGACCCGGTCGGTCGAATGACAACTTTTGTCTACGATTCCCTTTACGGAATGGACCTCATGGAAATGGACCAAAGCACTGGGAGCGGGGGGCAACACGATATTCTGGCCCAATTCACCTATAACTCCCAGCATCGCCCTTTGACCGCTACGGATGCGTCGGGCCAGGCGACAAGATTTACATATAACCCCCGCGGTCAACTTGCGACATCGGCCAATGCAAAAGGGGAAAAGACAACGTTCTCATACGACGCCAATGGATACCTGAATCTGGTGACGGGACCGGTTGCTGGAGCCACCTTGGCCGTCGCGTATGATGGGCTTGGGCGAGTGCAAACCACCACAGATTCAGACGGATATGTGATTACGAGAGACTACGATGGATTCGATCGGCCGACGGTTGTGACCTACCCGGATGGGACTTATAGGCAGAACAGCTATAATCGTTTGGATCTGGAGTGGCGGCGGGACCGGCAAGGCCGCCTTACCCACCTTGTTCATGATGCGGTGCAACATCTGGTTCAGACCGAAGATCAACTGTTTCGAAGCACCTTCTACAAGTGGTGTACTTGCGGAGCGTTGGTTGGAATCATCGATCCATCTGGCAATTTGACAACGTGGGTCCGGGATGTCCAAAGCCGTTTGACTCAGAAGGTATTCGCAGACGGGACAAGAGTCACATACGGCTATGAGACAGCAACAAGCAGGCCGAAGACGGTGACTGATGCGATGGGTCAGGTTACAAATTACCAGTATTACGGCGACGATTCTCTTGAGCAGCTCAGTTACACCAACGCCCATGTCGCCACACCAAGTGTTAACTACACTTACGATGCCTTCTATCCCCGCGTAACAAGCAGGATCGATGGCTCGGGAACGACAAGCTATACGTATAACTTGGTCCCGACTATCCCCACTCTTGGCGCCGGCCGCCTCGCAACAGTTGCTGGTCCGATGCAGAATGCGACAATTGCGTACAGCTATGATGAACTGGGTCGGGTAACTGCCGCCTCAATCAATGGCGTGGCAAACGCGAGCTCGAGTGTGTTCGACCCGCTGGGGCGCATATCCTCAATTACGAACCCCTTGGGCTCGTTTTCCTACAGCTATGTCGGCACTACCGGCCGGCTCGATCACTTCACGCTACCAAATGGACAGGTCACCAGTTTCTCCTATTTTCCAAATGTGAGCGCTTCCATGGGTAACGGCGACAAGCGTCTGCAGCAGATCACGAATCTCTCAGTTGGTGGCGGGAACTTGTCGACGTTCGCCTACAATTACAATGTCGAGGGAACGATACAGAGTTGGGCCAGGGCGATTGACGCTTCGACATCGGTATCCACGGCGTTCCAGTACGATTCCGCCGATCAACTTCTCCAAGCTACCGGACCGACCTTGGTGACACCATCCGTGAGCACTAATTTCATCTATCGCTACGATGCCTCGGGAAACCGCTCAAGCGAGCAGGTGGACGAAGGTGTTGCCACGGCAACGACCAATAACATGAACCAGCTCGCGGCGCTTTCGCCGTCCGGACCGATTCGGTTTGAGGGAACGGTCAATGAGCCCGCCAATGTGACTGCCAACGGTATACCTGCGGCGGTTCACGTATCCGGGAAATTTTCGGTTGATGTGCCTCTAACGCCCGGAACGCAAACGGTGGGAATAGTCGCAGTGGACGGAAACGGAAACACCACGAGCAAGAATTATCAGGTGACCGTAAAGGGCGGGGCCACTAGATCGCTTGTCTATGATGCGAATGGAAACTTGTTAGACAATGGTGCAGGACAAACCTACCAGTGGGACGCAGAAAACCGCCTTATCTCGATCACCCAGGCCTCGGGCATCACGGGTTTCGAATACGACGGTATGGATCGAAGGGTGCAGGAAACACTGAACGGCGCGATTGTTAAGCAATGGGTCTGGTGCGGATCCCGGCCTTGCGAGGAAAGGGATGGCTCGGGCACTGTCACGAAGCGGTTCTATGCGCAAGGGGAGCAGATTAGTGGGATCTCTTATTATTTCACCCGGGATCACCTAGGTTCAATTCGGGAAATGACCGACCGTACAGGGGCGATCCGAGCGAGGTATGAATACGATCCCTATGGGCGAGTAACAAAGATCTCCGGTGATCTTGATGCCGACTTTGGGTACACTGGGGATTATTTCCACAGGGAGAGTGGGCTTAGCTTAACGCTTTACAGGGCTTACGATCCCAATCTGGGAAGGTGGCTAAACCGCGACCCCATAGGAATTGCCGGAGGGCTGAATCTTTATGCCTATTGCGGAAACGATCCAATAAATTGGTCCGACCCTTTTGGATTAGACGCAACAGAAGACCAGATTCACTCGTTCAAATTCAAGGCCTCGGATTTCACGTTGAAGGATGGCCATGATCCACTGGCAGTGGGATACGTAGTCGTGAATGACAACGGGAAGCTTACACCGCAGTTGGATCCCTATTTTTCATCGCCTGACGGGTTCGGCTATACATCGACCGTTGTGCAAGCTGCCGCTATTGCTCACGAACAAAATCACATAGACAGAACGCTCGCCGCCAATCCCAATATTTCATCCAAATGCGACGCAGGAAAATACTTGGGGGACAGACCCGGCAAGGTCGATGCGGCAAATGAGTATTTAGCGTATGAGGCAGAATTGAACAACCTACAGCAAATCGACACGAGTAAACTTTCAAGCGCAGATGCAGGTCAGGTTGGCCAACGGATTCGCGACGTTACCGACTTTAAGGCAATTCAAAAACAGAAATTCATTGATGCTTCAAAATGACCCCCAAATGTCCTTCGTAATCGTGAGCAAACTAGCTAGAGGTATCTTTCTCGGTATATTGTTTGCGGGATCTTTGGCGTTCGGAGCTGACGGCAAGTGGACGATTGAGGCGATCATTAGTGGTCAGCGTTCCTTTCAGATTTCAAGTGCGGTTGCCCGAAACCGCGAGATTGCAATCGAGTTTATGGGGCACCTTACAATTCGGGTGCTTGAAACAGGGGGAAGCTCTTCAGAGTTGGTGATACCTGTCGCGATCGACGGCGATACAATTAGATTGGTGCATTTTCCCGAGATTCATGTGCTCTCCGAAGACAACGAGGAGATGCCAATTTACAAGTCGGTCAGTGGGGCGGAAAATATTTCCTACCTGCATCTGGCCCATCGACAAACTCTGGGCCTAAAATTTCCGGAGCCGCTCAAAATTGTAATCCCGGGCAAGGGCGTGTATCGATTGGTTATTAGCGACAAGATCAGCGATACACACGGCGGATCCGTTAGCTATAAGACCGTTTTCTCGATCGAGGTCACCGACGGCAGTTCGAAAGAAATGGTGAACGAGAAGGGTAATGCAAATTGAACTGAGGGGGCCCGCAAGAGCTAGACCCCGCAGGCAGCTCGATCCAGAAAGGAAGGGGGGCGTCGTTTTGTTTGGGATCCCTTTTCCATTGACGACCTGGGAATAGCAGGTCCGGAAGTTGGACCGTTTTTAAGAATCGCCCTAGCCCCCCCGGCAAGCCACGCTGCCCGGGACTGCGATGATTTCCCGTTTCCTGCCGCACCCGGTGCGCCGTCTTCTCGGCGTAAAGACACAACACCCTCGTATATCGGGCTTTACCCTGATCGACCAGCCGGGCCAGATCCAGCCGCTGCTCGAGGCGATAGAGAAGGCGGACGAGGTGGTCATGGATACCGAGGCCGACAACATGTACCGGTTCCGGGTCCGGGTGTGCCTGCTTCAGTTCTTTGTGGGAGGGGAGGTCTACCTCGTGGACGCCCTTTCCCCGATCGACCTGGAGCCGCTGTGGCGCCGCCTTGCGAAGAAGCACCTGGTGATGCACGGGAGCGACTTCGACCTCCGGCTACTCCACGATTTCTGCAGGTTCAGGGCGAAGAGCCTCTTTGACACCATGCTCGCGGCACAGCTGCTGGGCCGGGGCCGGATAGGGCTAGCCTCCCTGATCGAGGACAACTTCGGCGTGAAGCTGGACAAGGACGGCCAGAAGGCCAACTGGTCCAAGAGGCCCATCACCGACAAGCTTCTCGACTACGCGGCGCTCGACGTCTGGTACCTGCCTGCGCTGCGCGACCTTCTCGCGCGGGAGCTCAAGAGGCTTGGCCGCACCGGGTGGATGGAGCAGCAGTGCGAGGCGCAGATCGATGCCGGCGTGACCGGGTTCTCGCCGCCGGACGAGAACGACTGGCGTATCGGCAAGTCCGAGCGCCTGAGGGCCGCGGGGCAGAGCGTCCTGCACTCGGTCTGGCACTGGAGGCAGGACCAGGCGCAGAGGCTCGACACCCCCCCCTTCAAGGTCTGCTCGAACGAGTTCCTGGTCAGGCTCGCATCGGCCGCGGACGAGGGCGGTTCGGCGGATTCCATCCTTGCCGAGGTGAACCTCGGCAAGCGCCACGGGCGGCTGATCGGCTCGCTCGCCGCGGCGGTCCGCGCCGGCCTGGAGCGGGACCCGCGCACGCTCCCGCGCCGGCCAGGCCGCGACCCCAACCACTTTCCGCTCACCCAGGCGGAGATCGCCCTCCTCGACCGGATCAAGGAGGAGCGGGACAAGATCGCCGCGAAGATCTCCATCGAGCCGACGCTGATCGCGAACCGGTCCCAGCTTTCGCAGATCGCCCGGGAGCCCCGGAAGCTCGGTGAGATCCTCCTGCCCTGGCAGGCCGCCCTGCTTGCCGAGGCGCCTTCGCTCAAGGCGTGAACGCAAACATCGCCCGGCATCTGGAAAGGATGGCCGCCGCGCAGCCCGGGGCTACCGCACTCAAGGTGCCGAGGGGAAGGACGGCGTCGGGAGGGATCGACTACCTTGCGCTGAGCTTCGCCGAGCTCCTTGCCGAGACCGATGCGTGGTGCGCGAGGCTCCGGGCGAAGGGGATAGTGCGCGGCGACCGCGCGCTTGTCATGGTGAGGCCCGGGCTCCCGCTGGTGGCGCTTGCGTTCGCGCTCTTCAGGCTCGGGGCGGTCCCGGTCATCATCGACCCGGGGATGGGGCTTGGGAACTTCCTCGCCTGCGTCCGGAGCTCGAGGCCGCGCGCGCTCGTGGGGATCCCCGTTGCCCAGTTTCTCTCCCGCATTTGCCTGGGCTCCTTCCGGAGCGTGGAGGTGCGGGTGCCCGTGAGCGGATCGCACACGGCGCAGGTCCGGACGCAGGGCGGCGTGGCGGCCGATGCCGCCACGGCGGCGCCGGGAGACTTGGCCGCCATCCTCTTCACGTCAGGGTCCACCGGGGCGCCGAAGGGTGTGCGCTACGAGCACGGGATGTTCGAGGCCCAGGTCGGCATGATCCGCGACACCTACGCCATAGAACCCGGCGAAATCGACCTCCCGCTCCTCCCTATCTTCACGCTCTTCAACCCTGCCCTCGGGATGACGAGCATCATTCCGGAGATCGACCCGCGCCATCCCGCGAGGGCCGACCCCGCCAGGATAGTCCAGGCGATCCGCCAGGAGGGCGTCACAAATTCATTCGGGTCCCCGACCCTGTGGCGGAAGGTGGCCGAACACTGCGCCGCACATTCCGTCCAGCTCCCAAGCCTGAAACGGGTCCTCTGCGCGGGAGCGCCGGTTCCCGCCGACCTGTGGGAGGCCTCGCGCAGCTTCCTTTCGGGCGGGCGCCTGCACAGCCCCTACGGGGCCACGGAGGCGCTCCCGGTCTGCACGGTCTCGGTGGATGAGATCGACGCCGGGTCCACGCGCGGGGCGTGCGTCGGCCGGCCCGTGGCGGGCGTGGACGTCCGCATTATCCCGATCTCGGATCAGGCCGTTACAGCAATGGGGCCAGGGCTCCCGGCCGGCGCCGTGGGCGAGGTCGTCGTTCGCGGCGCAAACGTCACCCGCGAGTACGACGGGTTGCCCGACGCGAACCACCTTGCGAAGATACCCGACCCCTCGTCCCCAGGGGCGTTTTGGCACCGGATGGGCGACTGCGGCATGATCGACGAGGCCGGCCGGCTATGGTTCCTCGGGCGCAAGGCCGAATGCGTCGATGGCCCTGGGGGAAGGATGTTCACGGAGCCCTGCGAGCAGGTCTTCCGCACCCATCCCCGGGCCCGGCGATGCGCCCTCATCGGACTGGGCCCCGAGCCCGCGCTCGTGGTCGAAGCGAGGGCAGGGGGAAGCGCAGACGCGCAGCGCCTCGCCGGGGAGCTTCGGGCCCTGGCGCTCGGGCACGCCCACACGTCGCCCGTGAAGACCTTCTTCTTCCGCGCGCATCTCCCCGTCGACGTGCGCCACAACGCCAAGATCCACCGGCTCGCGCTTGCGCGGTGGGCCGCGGGGGCGCGCGCCTTTAGGGTCGCCTGAGGGCGGCCCCGCCATGGTAACCTTGGAGCCGCGTGACCTCAGCTGAGACACAGGATTCCTGTCGGGGTCCCGTCCTGGTGACGGGCGGAACCGGCTTCCTCGGGCGCAGGATCGTCGACAGGCTCCTCTCGCAGGGCCGCGAGGTGTCGGTTGCGGGCAGGAGGCCGGCACCCGACCTTGAGGCGCGCGGGGTGAGGTTCATCCGGGTCGACCTGGACGACGCCGCTGGGGTCCGGGAGGCGTGCCGGGGGATGGAGACCGTGTTCCATGTCGCCGCCAGGGTGGGGGTCTGGGGCCACGCCGCGGATTTCCACAGGACCAACGTGCTGGGGACCCGTGCGGTGATCGACGGGTGCAAGGCGCATGGCATCCGCAGGCTGGTGCACACGAGCACCCCCAGCGTGGTCTACAACGGCGCCGGCCTTTCCGGCGCCGGCGAGTCGCTCCCCCTCACCACGCGTTGCCCGAGCCCGTATCCCCTCACGAAGGCCCAGGCCGAGGCCGAGGTCATCGGCGCCCACGGCGCGGTGCTAAAGACCGTGGCGCTCCGGCCCCACCTGATCTGGGGCCCGGGCGATCCCCACCTGGTTCCGCGGATCCTCGCGCGTGCACGAGCCGGCCGGCTCCGGATCGTGGGCCGGGGGACGAACAGGGTCGACATGGTCCACGTCGAGAACGCGGCGGACGCCCACGTCGCTGCGGAGAGGGCCCTGGCCGCGCCGGGCTGCCCGGCCGGGGGGCGCGCCTACTTCATCACGAACGGCGAGCCGGTCGTCCTCTGGGACTGGATCAATGCGCTTCTAACCGGGCTCGGGCGGCCGCCCGTGACAAGGCGGATGCCGCTCTGGGCCGCGTCCGCGATCGGGGGCGCGCTCGAGGCCGCCTGGACGCTCCTCCCTCTACAGGGCGAGCCCCCCATGACGCGGTTCGTGGCGGCCGAGTTGGCCAAGGACCACTGGTTCGATATCTCGGCCGCCAGGCGCGACCTCGGCTACGCTCCCCGGGTCGGGATGGCCCAGGGGACCGCCGAGCTCATCGAGTGGCTCCGGGCGCACCCCTCTGCCTGACCGCCTCGAAGAGGGTGATGAGCGCGGCCATGGCGACGTTGAGCGAGTCCGCCTGTCCGGCCATGGGGATCCTGACCGGAAGGTCGGAATTCTTGAGCCAGAACTCGCTCAGGCCGTACTGCTCGCTGCCCATGATGATCGCGAGCGGGCCGCGTAGATCCGAGTCGGAATAGAGCGCCTTCGCCCCGGGGGTCGTGGCGACCGACCTTATCCCGCGATCCTTCAGCCAGGCGAGGACCGCCTCGCCCCCCTCCACGACGCAGGGGACCGAGAACAGCACCCCCGTGGAGGCGCGGACGACGTTCGGGTTGAAAAGGTCGGTCACCGGGTCGCACACGATGACGGCATCGCAGCCCGCGGCGTCGGCGCTCCGGAGGATGGTGCCCAGGTTTCCCGGCTTCTCGATCGCCTCGACCACGAGGATGAAGGGGACCGCCGGGAGCCGGAGGTCCGCAAGCGTCCGCTGCCACTGGGGAGCCACGGCGAGGATCCCGTCCGGGCGCTCCCGGTAGGCCACCTTGGCGAAGGCTTCCTTGGAGAGCTCGAAGAGCGAGGCGCCCGAGGCCTCGGCCTCGGCGAGGAGGGCGGGCTCGTTGGACCCGAGGAACCAGTCCCTTGAGAAATATACCTCGTCCAGGGTCACCTTCTTCTCGAGGGCCCGGCGCACCTCCCGGAAGCCCTCCACCAGGAACTTGCGCTCCTCATCGCGCGGCCGCCGGTCCCTAAGCCGCACGAGCCGCTTCAGGCGCGGGTTCTGGAGGCTGGTGATTATCTCGACGGGCATCGCCCTATTTGAATTGTAGGGTGCTCCCGTGTCGAAAAAGAAAAGATTCAACGACAGGCCCTTCGCCTACCACCAGGAGATCGAGCTCACGGTCTCCACCCTGACCAATCTGGGGCTGGGGCTCGGGCGCGTGGCCCTCGAGGGGACGGAGGGCGACCGCAAGTGGGTGGTCATGGTGGCCTTCGCGCTCCCCGGGGAGCGGGTCCGGGCGAGGGTCTACCGCAACCATGCGAACTACTCGGAGGCCGACCTCGTCGAGGTCCTTGAGGCGTCCCCGCACAGGATAGAGCCCAAGTGCCCCCTGTTCGGGCAGTGCGGGGGCTGCCAGTACCAGAACCTGGGCTACGCGGAGCAGCTTGAGTGGAAGCGCAGGCAGGTGGCGGAGCTCGTCCTGCACATGGCCGGGCTGACCCTGGAGGTCTCGCCGGTGATCCCCTCGCCGCGGCCTTACGGGTACCGGTCGAAGATCACGCCGCACTTCAACGCGCCGAGGGAGGGGGAGGAGATGGCCATAGGCTTCCTGCGCCAGGGCAACCGGTTCGACATCGTGGACGTGCCGCGCTGCGAGATCGCGACCGAGGCGATCAACGAGAAGCTGGTCGAGGCCCGGGCTGAGATCCGCAGCCAGGCGGGCGGGTTCGAGCGCGGCTCGACGCTCCTCCTGCGCGACGCGGGGGGCAAGGTGACGAGGCACCACGAGGAGAAGGTCACCGAGGAGGTGCCGCTCGGCTCCGACGGGACGCTGCGCTTGAGCTTCCTCGCCCGGGACTTCTTCCAGAACAACCCCTTCATCCTGCCGGCGTTCGCCGCGTACGTCCGCGACCAGGCCCGCTCGACCGGGGCGAGGTTCCTCGTGGACGCCTACTGCGGAAGCGGGCTCTTCGCGCTGGCCTCGGCGCGCGCGTTCGAGCGCGTCGCGGGGGTGGAGGTGAGCGAGTCGTCGGTCGCGTTCGCCCGGGAGAACGCGGCGGCCAACGGGATACCGAATGCGACGTTCATCGCGGGGGACGCCTCCGGCATCTTCTCTGGCCTGGACTTCCCGGGGGCCGAGACCGCGGTCGTGATCGACCCCCCGCGCAAGGGCTGCGACGGGCCGTTCCTAAGCCAGCTCTTCACCTTCCGCCCCCGCGCGGTCGTCTACGTGAGCTGCGACCCGGCGACGCAGATGCGCGACCTGAAGGGTTTCCTGGCGGCGGGGTACGGGGTCACCGCCGTCCAGCCCTTCGACCTTTTTCCGCAGACCCGGCACCTGGAGTGCGTGATCACGCTGGCCTTGACCGGCAGCCCTTCCGCCGCACCGTGATCCGGGCCGGAACCCCGGGGTTTGGCTCGGATCGTGCTGACTTGGGGCCGGTTCCCGGATGCGGCCCGCAATCCGCCGCCCGAAATCCCACACCTTGACGATGAACACCCCCGTCCCGTCCCCAGAGGAGGAGAAGGGCGCCCGGGCCGGGACGGGCTACGGCCTCCACAGCAACGTGCTCGGGCACTTTGACGCGCTCGCGCAGTCGGTCGCCACGATGGCGCCCACGGCATCCGCGGCCATGACCGTCCCGCTTGTCTTCGCCTCCGCGGGCAACGGGACGTGGGTGTCGTACCTCCTTGCGACCCTGTGCACGCTCTTCGTCGGCCTGTGCATCGCCCGGTTCGCAAGGGACTCGTCGTCGCCGGGGTCGCTCTATTCCTACGCGACCTCGTCGCTGCCGCCGGTCCTCGGCAGCGTGGCGGCGTGGGCGCTGCTCCTCGCCTACGTCGCGGCCGGCGCCTCGGTGGTGGGCGGCTTCGTCCACTACGCCAACGTGGTCCTCGCCGAATTCGTCGGCCGGACGCTTCCCGACATTCCGCTCGGGATCGCCTGCGTGCTGCTGTCGGCCTGGGTCGCGTACCGAGACGTCAAGGCATCGGCCCGCATGATGCTTTACATCGAGCTGGTCTCCGTGCTGGTCATCAGCACGGTGTTCGCGCTCCTGCTCTGGCAGCACGGCCTTCACTTTGACGCCGCGCAGCTGTCGCTCCACGGCGTCAACTTCTCGGGCGTCCGGCTGGGCCTCGTGCTCGCGATGTTCAGCTTCGTCGGGTTCGAGAGCGCGACGACGCTCGGCGGGGAGGTCCGCAATCCCCTGCGCACGATCCCGAGGGCGGTGATCGAGAGCGCCGTCATCTCGGGGTTGTTCTTCATGGTGGCGTCCTACGCGGAGGTCCTCGCCTTTCCGGCCTCCGCCGGAGCGCTGGACCAGAGTGACGCCCCGCTGAGTGTGCTCGCGAAGGTGGCCGGCGTCGCGAGGCTCGGGCCCTTCATCGACATCTGCGCGATGATCACCATGCTCTCGTGCACCCTGGCCTGCATCACCGCCGCGGCGAGGGTCCTCATGCTGATGTCACTCAACGGCCTCGTGGCCCCGCGCCTGGGCGGCGTCCATGCACGCAACCGCACGCCGCACGCGGCCGTGGTGGCCACCGCGGTCGCCACCACGCTGCTCTCCGTGCCGCTGTCCGCCGGGAAGGTGAGCGGCGAGACGATCTACGACTGGATGGGGTCATTGGCGACCTACGGCTTCATCGTGGTCTATGCGCTCGTGGCCGTGGCGCTTCCGCTCTACCTGAAGCGGAGGGGGAAGCTCTCGACCTCCTCGATCGCCGTGTCGGTCCTCGCGGTCGCGGCCATGGCCCTCGTCCTCGCGGGGACGCTCTACCCGGTTCCCGAGGCGCCCAAGAACTGGCTTCCCTATATCTTCCTGCTCTACCTGGCCGTGGCCGCCGGCATCAACGGCTGGCAGGCGAGGCAGCCGAAGGTGCAGCCCTCGCTGGAACCCCTCACATGAAACCCGCACTTGATGACAAGGGAATGCTGGACGTCGCGATAGAACAGGCTCGCACAGGCCTCGCCGAGGGGGGAATCCCGGTCGGGGGCGCAATCTTCCGCCAGGATGGGACGCTGCTCGGCGCCGGACGAAACAGGCTCGTACAGCACGGGGACCCGTCGATGCACGGGGAGACCGACGCGTTCCGCGCCGCGGGCAGGCAGCCCCGCTACACGGACCTGATCCTCGTGACCACCCTTGCCCCGTGCCGCTACTGCTCCGGGCTCATCTCGCAGTTCCGGTTCAAGAAGGTGATAGTAGGGGACAGCGTGAACGCGCAGGGCGGAATGGAGTGGCTGCGCGCCCAGGGAATAGAGATCGTCGACCTGGCGTCGCCGGAGTGCATCTCGATGACGGGGGCGTTCCAGCACAAGCGGCCCGACCTCTGGAACGAGTGCATCGGGGACGGCTGAGCCGTCAGGTCCCGATGTCCTCGCGCCAGACCTCGGGGGAGCGGGCGATGAAGGACCTCATGAGCTCGAAGCATTCACCGCTGTCACAAACCGTGACCTCGACCCCCTTGGAGCGCAGCAAGTCCTCGGCCCCCATGAACGTACGGTTCTCGCCGATCACGCATTTCCTGATGCCATAGAGGAGGATCGCGCCGCTGCACATCGGGCAGGGCGAGAGCGTCGTGTAGACCGTGCACCTGGCGTAGACGCTGGCCGGCTGGCGCCCGGCGTTCTCGAGGCAGTTCATCTCCGCGTGGTGGATGACGCTCCCGTCCTGGACGCGGCGGTTGTGGCCGCGCCCGATGATCTTCCCGCCGCACACGAGCACGGATCCTATGGGCACACCCCCTTCGCCGAGGCCTTTCCGTGCCTCATCGATCGCTGCTTCCATGAACGGGTTGTTGGGCTGTTGGGGCATGATTGATGGGCGCTTCGGAACGGGTCGTCAGCTTATGCGCTTCCGCCGGTTCAAGAGCAAGGTCCTCGGGGGACGACGGTTAAGCATTTCCATGTAGTATTGGTTTTCGTCCCTTCGTTCGATATAGCTCTCGGTGAAACAGAGCGTGGCGACAGGCATTGGATCGTCGAGCTCCCATATGAAACCCCTGATGCAAGTACCATTGAACCGCCCCGCCCTCATTCCCGACTCCTCCGGATTCGGGAGAAAATACATTTGCCTGAGGGGCAGTTGTCCGAGGCGAAGACTTTTCTGCGCGACTCTGGCTCTCGCCTTTGGCTTCATGCCTGAACGCGGCCTTTCTCAGGCCGACTATTCCCAGCCCTATTCAATCACCACCTTGGCTGGGTCCCCCAGCAACTCCGGAAGCGCCGATGGAACGGGTACCTCGGCCTCCTTTTACTGGCCCTACGGCGTCGCCTGTGACTCGGCGGGGAACATCTACGTTGCAGACCAGCAGAACAGCACGATCAGAAAAATCACCCCCAGCGGGGCTGTAACGACATTCGCAGGCAATGCGGCGGCTAGGGGCACCGCGGACGGGGTAGGCGCGGCGGCCTTGTTCAACCAGCCTTCAGCCGTGGCGGTCGATGCCGGCGGAAACGTCTTTGTGACGGACATGGGGAATTCCAGCATCCGAATGATCACGCCAAGCGGATCGGTGACGACTCTGGCCGGAGGCACGTACGGCGGCTCTGACGGAAGGGGCGCCGCGGCGTCGTTCAACTATCCGTCAAGCATCGTTGTTGCGCCGGGCGGCAACCTTTATGTGACCGATTTGGGGAATACGGTCAGGATGGTTACACAGGCGGGAGTTGTGACGACCCTTGCCGGAACGGCGGGCATGCCGGGGAGCGCCGATGGCACGGGCGCCGCGGCGCGTTTCAATCAGCCCTACGGCCTGGCAATAGACGGATCCGGAAATCTTTATGTGGGCGACAATGCGAATGGTTGCCTGAGAAAGATAACGCCGGCCGGCGTTGTGACCACTGTAGCTTCATCCGTGGGGGACGAAATGTTGGGTGTTGCGATCGACTCCTCTGGAAATCTCTACGTCAGCGTGTTCGATTCCATCTGGGAAATTCCGGTAAACGGGGCGCAGTTTATTTTCGCGGGGTTGACTCATACCCCGGGTAGTGCCGATGGGACCGGCGCCAACGCTCGCTTCGCGTCGCCAAGAGGGATGACCTTTGACACCGGCGGGAATCTCATAGTTGCCGATTTCGGTAACAACCTCATCAGAAAAATTTCGCCCGGCCAGGTGGTTTCCACGATTGCGGGGCAACCAGCGAGTTCTGGAAGCGCCGATGGCAGCGGCGCCAATGCAAGGTTCAACGTGCCGACTGGAGTTGCTGTGGACTCGACCGGAAACGCCTACGTAGTCGATTCTGAGAACAACACGATTAGGAAGATCGCCCCTGGAGGCGTAGTAACGACTCTGGCAGGCACCGCGGGAAATGTGGGACACGCCGATGGCACGGGAGGCTCGGCCAGCTTCGACTTCGAAGACTATTCGTCCTACCCAGCGGTTGACGGCGCCGGCAACGTGTACGTTGCCGATATTCTCAATAATACGATACGAATGATAACCCCGGCGGGCACTGTCTCAACAGTAGCAGGACTTCCCGGACAATTTGGAAGCGCGGACGGCCCAAGGACGTCGGCTCAGTTTAGGATGCCCACCGCCGTGGCAGTGGACGCCGCCGGCAATGTGTACATCACTGACAACGGCAATAGCACCATCCGGAAGCTGACCCCCACGGGCGCCGTGACGACGATCGCGGGGTCGCCAGGGGTATTCGGTCACGCGGATGGTGTCGGTGCTGCCGCCAGCTTCTCGGGACCGACCGGAATCGCCGTCGATGCAGCCGGAAATATTTATGTTAATGATTCTCCGCTGGTCCGGAAGATTTCACCAGGAGGCGTAGTGACCACCCACGCGGGGCATATCTATTCGCCTCTAGTCTCGGATTTGGACGGCTCGGCCGCAGCTGCGGCGTTCTATGCCCTTGCTGGAATCGCGGTCGACGGTGCGGGCAACCTGTACCTGACCGATCAGGGCAACAACAATGTGCGCAGGATATCGGCGTCAGGGGTTGTCTCCACTCTCGCGGGGCAATCGGGCACGGGACCTTCGCTCGGGGCCGGGGGGATTTACGACGGCACAGGCATTGGCGCCTTCTTCCGGATACCCATGGGAATCGCATTGGACACCGCCGGGAACATCTACGTGGCCGATTCCCAAAATAACACCATTCGTCTTGGAATTCCGGCATCTTCCAGTCCGACGCCTACACCCACGCCGACGCCTACGCCGGTACCTACACCCACACCTACCCCGACGCCGACACCGACACCCACCCCAACTCCGACGCCGCTAGTGCAGGTCGCCCCGTCAATCGTTGTTCAGCCGGCGCCCCAAACCGCAAATCCCGCGGCCTCTGCGACGTTCTGGGTCTCGGCGACGGGATCTCCCTCGCCGACATATCAATGGAGCTTCAATGGGACCGCGATACCCGGGGCCGTGAACTCCATTTTCACGGTGCCAAGCGCGGGACAATCGGATGTGGGTTCGTACACCGTCTCGGTCGCGAATTCCAGCGGCACGGTCGTGAGCAGCCCGGCCACTCTTGCGCTCAACACGGGAGGGGTGGTTTCTCCCCCTTCCATCCTGGTGCAACCGGCGTCGCAGACAATCGCGAGCGGGGCCTCCGTGGTGTTCCAGGCGACGTTGGGAGTGGTCAACTCCTCCGCCTCGTCGCAAGCCGGCACGGGCGCCTTGTCGCCACGGGCGACGGGCGTCACGAGCTACCAGTGGTTCCTCAACGGCGCGGCGATCGCAGGGGCGACGGGACCGATCTATGTGCTGGTGGCGGCCACTTCCGCAAGCGACGGCCGGTACAGCTGCCTCGTGACGAATTCCAGTGGTTCCGTGATGTCGGCTGCCGCAGTGCTAAGCGTCGTCGAGTCGTCGAGCCCGGGCAGGCTGGTGAACATCTCGTGCCGGGCGCAAGTGGGCACAGGAGCGGACCAGCTGATCGTGGGATTCGTAGTGGGGGGCGCGGGGACGTCCGGAGATGAGCCCTTCCTTGTCCGGGCCTCGGGTCCGGCGCTTACCGCGTTTGGGGTCCAGGGCGTCCTGCCGGATCCCCAGGTTACGCTCAACAATTCAACCGGTTCCCTGGGAATCGACTTCAGATGGTCCGGAAACTACACCGTGGCGGCGGATGCAGCCCTGGTGGGCGCATTTCCTTGGAATGACGTTGCGAGCTACGACTCAGCGCTCGTGGAGTCGCTCGCGGGCGGGGCCTACACGGCTCAGATTTCGGGGGAAAGCGGCGACACCGGAGTCTCACTTGCGGAGGTCTACGACGTAGGTTGGGCCGGAGGCAACGTGACTGCGGGGCCACGCGTGGTCAACATCTCGTCCCGGGCCCATGTGGGAACCGGAGGGGACATCCTGATCGCCGGGTTTGTTGTCGGTGGCGACACCTCCATTTCCGTCCTGGCGAGGGGAGCGGGACCGGCGCTGACGCATTTTGGCGTCCCAGGCGTCCTGCCCGATCCGAAGCTTCAGCTCTTTCGGAGCAACCCCGACGGGACGTCCACATTGCTTCAGTCTGACACGGGATGGATTGGGGACGCTCAGATCGGCGCGACGGCGGCCTTGGTCGGTGCATTTTCATGGGGCAGCTCCGCGACCGGCGACTCGGCGATTCTCGCGACGCTGTCGCCGGGAGCCTACACGGTTCATGTTTCCGGCGCCAGTGGCGACACGGGCGTGGCGCTGATCGAGGTTTACGAGGTAAGATAGCGGCCCGCAGCGCCCCCCGTGCGCACGCAAGGGAACACACCAAGCCAGGTATGCCTATTTTTCCCCTGCTCTCCGTACCCCTGTCGGCGGGGAAGGTGAGCGGCGGGACGATCCACAACTGGATGGGGTCATCGCCGACCCATGGATTAATGGTGGTCTATGCGCTCGTATGCCCGCCGTCCGATTCAGCGCAAGGCCAGGAATGGTGGGCAGCCGAAGAGCCGCTTGGCCGTCCTACGATGGCAAAGAGGTGAAGCTCTCGTGACCCTTCGAACCACGGCCTTTACCGGTCCAGTTCCGCCAATGCCTGCACGGGCGTCAGCAATCGAACGCCCCGGAGAATCTCGTCCGGAAAATCTGCCAGGTTTCCCGTCACAATTGCGCTAACGGGCACAGCGAGCGCGGCCTCCAAAAATGCAAGGTCGTCGGGACCCGGTCCGGCGATTGAGATCCTCTCGGACACGACCGGCATCTGGCCACCCAACGCCTCGATGAAGTGCATGACCTGGGCGGGCTTGAGCCTCAGGCGGGGCCGACAAAGCACGTCACGGCACTCAGCAAGAATGCGCGCATCGTAGACGAGCTTGACCCTCCCTTCCATGACCGCATCCAGGACCCGGGCGCAAGGGCCGTCCGCGCTCAGTAGGCCGCAAACCACCACGTTCGTGTCGACCACCCAATACTTCATCGACGCCTCCGGGCGGCGCGCGCCGCGGCAATCTCCTTCCGGATCTCCTTTATCGAAAGCGCATCCGTTCCCCTGACGACAGCCTCCCGCCTGATAGCAGCTATCGCACGTGCCAGGTCCACGCGGTCAAGCAGCTCCAGGTCGGATGCGAAGGTGGCCTCGGAGGTGGGGATCAGGATCGCCTTCGGCTTGCCGTTTGCTGTCACCAGGACCCTGCCGGCGCGGCTCACGGCCGCCAAGGTGCGGCCAGGACTGGCTGAAAATTCACGCGAGGCGATCCACTTGGTCTTCATGGGTCAAGTGTCGTGCAAATGTCGTGCAGGTCAAGCTGCGGAAAGGGTGGAACCGGCCGAGAATCGAGCCGGCCTCCGCCTCGAAGCCCATTCTTGAGGTGAGCGGAAGAACGTTGACGATTGATTTCCGAGAACCAGCGCAATGTGAGGGGCGCATTGGTACGAAGATGCCGAGGCGTTGACCGGGGATCGCCTTACAAAGCGCGATAGTCCGTGGGATTCACGCACGAGCGATCAACTGTGGCGGGTTGGAGACACGAACGGTGTACTCAGCCCGTCTGCAAGAGAAGTGATTGGAGACGCCTCGGGACACGTGATGGTGCCGCGAAGATGCCAGATTTTTAGACATCGAACTTGAACTGTGACGATGGCTGACAATAATGGCTGTCATGCAGGTCACCACTCGCGAATTCACCCGCAAGTTCCCGAACTTTCGCCGTGCCGCATTGGCGGGCAAGGAGGTCCGCGTGCGGGACCGCGAAGGCAACGCCTTCGTTTTCCGCGCCACTGAAACCAAGCCGGTGAGCCTTGCCGAGGCCATGGGCGACATGATCGGTTCCGTCCAGAGCGGACGGTCCAAGAAGACCCTGGCCGGATACGGTCGTGATTAGAGCCATCCTCGATACCGGCCCCCTCGTGGGATCGCTGGACCGCGACGACCAATGGCATGCATGGGCAGCAGGGCTGTTCGCGAAGATACAGGGGCCTGCCATAACCTGCGACGCGGTGATTTCGGAGGCGTGCTTCCTGCTGCGCGAAGTGCCGGATGCGCGGCAAAAGATATTCGTCCTTGTCGAACGCGGCATCTTGCGGGTCCTGCCGATGCTTTCTGAGGAGTCTTCTGCTGTAAGAGTATTGCTCTCCCGCTACGGGAAGCGAATGGACTATGCCGATGCCTGTCTGGTCAGGCTTTCAGAGCTTTACCGTGAACACACGGTCGTGACGACCGATGCGCAGGACTTTAGGATTTACCGGCGGTTCACCCGCCAGGCGATACCCTTGATGGTGCCTTGATCTGTTCTAGCTGCGTAAGGCATCGCCGTTGTCGGATTCTGGGTCCAGGCGGGGCGCCTCGCCAACCGATCCCGGCCGGCAGAGCACCCACCGCCGCTAGTTGCCACCCGGCCTCGGACTCTCGAGATCGCAGCGCCAGACAGAGACATCGTCGATCGCCCCGACCTTGGTCCAGGCCCAGGGAAGCCGCTTCAGGGCGTTTAGCTCGAAGGGGAAGAGAACGGCGTAGAGCGCCCGTTTTTCCGACAACACGGACGAGCGGATCCGATCGGCCACGGGCGGGGTGATCTGGTCGTGGCGCAGGAGCGTGAATGCCGTGAAGTAATACAGCGCCCCGCTCGCCTGCGACACGACAAGCACGGAATCCCCCGGCACGTTGGCCTTGAGCCAGCGCGAGACCCTCCCGTACTTGCGCTCGCCGTGGCCGATGGCCCAGGTCTCCCTGAGCTGCGGGGTCTGGCCCAACTCAACGCCCACGGCGGCGGCGGCCACGAGGGCCGGGAGGAGAAGCGCCCAGGCCCTTGCCCGGCCCAGTCCCTCCGTCCAAAGCCGGAGTGCAACCAGGCCCGCCACGATGAGCGCCGGCGCTGCCGGGAGGATGAACCGGAGGAACCACCATTGCTCGTGGGTCCAGCGGTAGGCGGAGTAGAAGGCGAGGAACACCGCAGCCCAAGAGAGGAGGACCGCGGCCACCCGGGTCCGGCCGCCGGGCCCCGCGGGAAGGAATGGGGCGGCGACCACGACCGGGCTCAGGAGAAGCGGCAGCCAGCGCGCGTAGAAGCCGAGCGTTCCCGGGACGAGCCCCGCCCCGAACTCCCCGCCCAGGGCCCCATAGCCGCTCTGGAGGGCGTCGCCGTAGGCCACGCGGTTGATCGCCATCCACGCCACGATCCCCGGGGCCGACCCGAGCGCGACGAGCAGCAGGCGCCGGGGGGAGAGGCCGACCGCGAGGAGGACAGGAAGGGCGACGAGGAAGTTCGAGGGCCGGACCAGGAACCCGACCGTGATGCAGAGGCCCGAGGCGAGCGCCCATCCCGCCCGCCCGCGGCTCATGAGCGCGGTCGCGACCGCGGCGGTCGCCCACACGGTCGCCGGCACGTCGCTCAGCGCCTGAAGCGACGTGATCAGGTAGATCGGGCTCGCGGCGAGGACCGCGGCGCCCGCGAGGGACCAGGAGCCCGGAAGCCCGCACAGCCGACCGAGGGCGAACGTGAGCGCGATCCCCGCGAGCGAGTGGACCAGCAGCAGGAAGTCGCCCGCGTGCTGCCAGCCGATCAGGCGCGCCGCGGGCACCAGCATGAGGGGCAGCCCAGGGGGGTAGGTGGGCACGAGGCGCGAGGCGTCGCCCGCGGAGGGCTTGAATCCCAGCGGGACGTACAAATAGGGGACGTCGGCCGCAGGGATGGCGGCGAGCATCCGCATCGGCGCGTGGACCGTTCCCCGGTTGAAGAGGCGGGCCTCGTTGAAATACCCCGAGTTGTCGGAGCCTCCCGGGACGGCGCCGATCAGGATGTAAAGCAGCACCGCGTAGGCCGCGAGGCCGGCGGCAAGGCACAGCCTCGGGGCCGTCAGCAGGGTGGGGGGCGCGGATTCGGGCACGGCGATCCTAGTAGGTGTCGGCGAGCGAGCGGCGCCGGAGCGCCTTCCTCACCATGTCCGGGGTGACGCGCGCCGCGAAGTCGACCTCGACCTCCCTGGCCTCGCCGGGATGGAGGTCGAAGAAATTGTCGCTCGAGGTGAACGCCTGGCCGGCGAAGTCGAACTCGAACCGGTGCTGGTACACGGGCGAGGTGAAGCGGATCACGGCGTACCGGGGGGCCTTGAGCCGGATGGAGACCCTCGTCCGGGGCTTCGGGAGGTCCATGAAGCGGGGGAGCGTCAGGAGCGCCGTCGCCTCGCTGGCCCGCCGTCGCCCGATGTCGAGCGCCACCCGCACGTAGAGGTTGTCCCGGCCGTGCTCCGCAATCGGGCCCTTCAGGTCGAGGGTCTTCTGGCGGACGCTCCGCATCGGCCTGAGCACGACCTTCCGGCTCCCGGAGAGGAGCACCCTCCCGTCGAGGTGGAAAAGGTCCCAGCGCACGGTCGCCCTGACCGCGCGCGGGCCGTCGTGGCTCGTGTGGACGTGCACGAGCCGCACGGTCGAGTTCCTGTAGTTGTTCGTCGTGAAGACCTCGTCGCCGGGCACGTGGGCGCTCACGACGGCGGGCGCGAAGAAGCGCCGCGCGGCGTGGTGGAGCGCCCGCCAGCGCCCCGTGAACTCGATCGAGCTCCACGAGGCCACCGGCCAGCAGTCGTTCAGCTGCCAGTAGAGGGCGCCCATGCACTGCGGCATGTTGCGCCGGTAGTGGTCGACGCCCGTCTCCACGCAGTGCACCTGGTTGAGCTGCGAGAGGTAGATGAGGGACGCCTGGTCCCTCGGGAACCGGTACCGCCGGGAGACGTAGTCCAGGATGACCTGGTTGCCCCCCTTGTTCTTCTGGTGGTCCTCCATCACCGTCCCGAAGATGTTGCCCTCGCTGGCCGGGCAGAAGGTCGCCTGCGTGGGGACCGAGTTGTAGCTCTGCATGCCGAACTCCGAGGCGAACCGGAAGTTCCATTTCTCATAGTCCTTGACGGGGTTGCGCCCGTGCCAGACGTCCCAGAAATGGGTGTCGCCCCGGGCCTCGCCCGCGCCATGGCCCGTGTCGGGGTCGCCCCTCCAGGGCGACGAGGGCCAATAGGGCGTGGCCCCGCCCAGCCTCCCCACCACCTCGGGGAGCGCCCCGTGGAAGAGCCTCTCGTAGTCGGAGCGAAGGCCCTTCTTCCCCGGGTCCACGAGCTCGTGGGCGTTGATGCCCCACACCTCGTTGTTCCCGCACCAGAGCGCGAGGCACGCCCGGTGGCGGAGGCGGCGCACCTGGTGCTCCGCCTCGGCCTGCGAGCTCGCGATGAACTCCCGGTCGCCGGGGTAGAGCGTGCAGGCGAACATGA
>PLXR01000121.1 GCA_003151495.1 Opitutaceae bacterium | reverse complement strand
GCTCAGACCGTCGACATCCCAGCGCACGGGGTCACTGGTTTCGTCGACCCACCAGTTATGATCCTCGCCGAGGCGGACGATGCACCAATCGAGGGTAGAAGTAGCTTTGGCCATGAGTAAGGAGAGCAGGTGAGATTTTTGGCGCAGCGTGCAAGCGGAGAATTAAAAAACAAGCACAAAAAGGCCGGCAGCGGCGCGGGGCCAAATCCAGGGCCGTTTCCTCCGAAAATCCCTTGCGTTAGGGAGTTTACCCGTGCGGGCACTTGCTTTTTGCCGGGGCGTTTTCACTGTCCGAAGACATGGGAGTCTTTTACGAGAAACTCGTCCGGCGCGCGCTGTTCCAACTCGACTCCGAGCACGCCCACGAGCTGGGCATCGACGCCCTGGCGCTGCTGGGTGCAATGCCGCCCCTCTGCCGGCTGATGGAGAAATGGAACGGTTTAACGGGGCCAGAACGCCGGCCGGTCGAGGCCTTCGGGCTAAAATTTCCCAACGCCGTCGGACTCGCTGCGGGTTTTGACAAGAATGCACGCGCCTGGCCGGCCGCTGCAGTGCTCGGCTTCGGCCACGTCGAGATCGGCACCGTAACGGCGCTGCGCCAGCCGGGGAACGATCGTCCGCGGGTCTTCCGCTATCCCCAGTCCGAGGCGGTGATCAACCGTCTTGGTTTCAATAATCACGGCGCCGAAGCTGTCGCCGCCCGGCTGGCGCGCCGGGCCGGCCCGGGCCACCGCCGCATTCCGCTCGGCATTAATCTCGGCAAATCCAAACTCGCTCCCCTCGACCAGGCGGTGGCGGACTATCTCNNCGGTGACCACGGCGAATCGCGCCCGGGTCACGCGACCGGGGCAGGCGCGCAAACCACTCCTGCTGAAAATTGCGCCGGACCTGAACTTCCGCCAGGTTGACGCGGTGTTGCAATGCATCGCGGAGTTTGGACTCGATGGCATCATCGCGACCACCACCACGCTGGCGCGGACGGGCCCATTTGCCGCAGTGAGCGAGGCCGGCGGGTTGAGCGGCGCACCGCTGCGGCAGCGCTCAACGGAGATCATCGGCTACATTGCGCGGGCGACGAACGGTCGGCTGCCGATCATCGGCGTGGGCGGAATCATGGATCCGGCGAGTGCAGGCGAGAAACTCGATGCCGGCGCGACGCTGGTGCAACTCTACACCGGCCTGATTTACCGCGGGCCGTTTTTCGCGGCGGAAGTGGCCCGGGCGTTGGCCGATCGGCAGCGAAAATGAAGGGGACGGGGGTGGCGATTTTCAGGGCTTTACAAGCCGCAGGCATGCCTTCTTAGTCCGCGTTCCCCTGTTTTTCTCTGCTCGGGTGGTGGAATTGGTAGACACACACGTTTGAGGGGCGTGTGCCGTAAGGCGTGCAGGTTCGAGTCCTGTCCCGGGCACCAATACTTCTGGCGGCGAAGCACCGTGATCTGTGGTGGCACAAGTGATTATGGTCCAATGATCTTATGTGGAATTTTGACTGAATTTCGGGTGCTGCGCAGGCCTCCCGATCACTCAGGGACGGGCACCGATGCCTTGTGGGCTGCGGGTGTTCCCGATAGTCAGGCGCAATGGCCAATTTCAGTGTCCCATTCGCCCCGGCGTTATGAGTCTGCCGTAGGGAAGGAATCCCCGCAAACGGCATGGAAATGAAGGACAAGTTCATCGCCTACCTCGACATCATCGGGTTCGGGTACCTGGTAGCTGAGTCGAGGGCCGGCCGCGGCTTCTCCGCCGCGGAGATCGGAGTCCTTGAGAAGCTCCTTGGCAGCGACGGGGACAGGCTTCACTTCGAGAAGGACGGGCCGAGGATCTGCCCGCAGAGCAGGACGGTCCGGCGGAACCTGGACTATCAGGTCACCCAGGCGTCCGGCTTCGCGATTCACTCCTGCGAGGTTTCCCCCGGGGGCGCCATCAACCTGGTGAACCAGGCATGGACCGCGGTCACAAATCTCCTCCAGCGGGGCGTCCTGTGCCGGGGCTACGTCACCCGGGCTTTGATCCACCACAACGGATCCACCGTCGCTGGGGGGGACGGCGGCCGTTTTTCGGGGGACGACCCCCTTGCGGGCGCATTCAGGCGCGAGGCCGACAGGCGGGGCACGCCCTATGTCGAGGTGGACGCGGCCGTGTGCGACTACATCGCCCTGGAGGGCGACGCGGGCGCCGTGGAGATGTTCTCAAGGCTCGTGCAGCGCGACGGGATCGCCGCGGGGCTCTTCCCGATCCAGCGCTTCGCGCACACGTTCGCGGTACGGCACGACTTTGACGCCGCTAAGGCCAGGGCCAGCAACGAGAGCCAGCGCAGGACCCTCAACCACTTGAGGAGCCAGGCGAACAGCTTTGTCGACCCCTCGAATCCCGAGGCCGTCCGCAAGGCGGCCGACTACCTCGCATCCCTGGACGCCCAGCTGGCGATCTGCGACCAGACCGACCAGATGATCGGCGTCCTCCGGCGGCCCTATCCCTACGAGGGGTCGTAGGCCTCAGCCCCCGGGGACAACCGAGACCTTGAGCGGCGTCCTTTGGCGCTCCAGGAATCCCGCCACATATCGGTTCCAGGAGGCGCTGTCGGGAAAGTCGCCGCTCTTGCTCCAACCGGCGCCCAGGTAGTAGGCGAGGGGCCTGCCGACCTCGGCCGTCGCGATTGCGAGCGCATTTCCGACCGGGGGAAGGCCCTCGGAATGCGGGACGAGGCGCCTGTCGGCGGGCACCGCGGGGACGCTGGCGTCCTCCGCGGAAAACTCCCGGATGGCCCCCGAGGCGAGCGCGACGGCGCATGCGATGCTCCCGCGGTCCCGGTCGGCCGGCTGCCAGTAGGTCATCCACCCGGCGTCGCCATCGCGGGTGACGATGCCGGCGGGGTCCGCCCGCTGCGCAATGCCTATGGCCACCTCGATCGGCGAGGGGTCGTCGCTGGAGAGCGTGGCCTCCACGCGGCTCATGTTGGAGCCCGCGTCGATCCGGACTCGCTTCGTCTCGGACACCTTCCTGCCGCCGGCGTCCACCGCGTCGTAGGTCAGCACGAACTCCGAGCGGACGGGTCCGGTCGTGATGATCCGTGCCGACCTGAAGTTCCGGGACGGGTAGAGCCTGCCGTCCCTCCAGACGCCAAGGCCGCCGCACCCGCGGCTTCGGCCGACCTCATAGTCGTCGAGTCCGTCCCCGTCGTCCTCGTGGTAGTTCTTCCTGCGATACCATTCGTCGATCACCAGGGCCCGTGTCCGCTTCGCCCAGACGTCGATCCCGCTGCTGATCGTGCCCTCTCCGGTGATCAGGTCCTGGCTGTAGGTCCGGTGGGCGATGCGGTCGCTTTCCCAGGCGATGTCGTTGAAACGCTCCGGGACCTGGCGGGCGTAGGTCTTTAGGAGGGGCCGCGGCGCGGCGGGAAGGCAGGCGGCCGAGTCCAGGACAATGTACGAGCGCGTCTCGCCCGGGCCCAGGTCCACCTGGAAGAGCAGATGGTCCGCGCGGCCGCCGGGCTCCGAGGCGTAGGCCTGGGTGTCCAGGATTCGGGAGGACACCCCGTCCATCACCGCCAGGTGCTCAGAGGGTTCGAACGGCCGGGGATCGACCTCCACGGTCTCGCAGCTGCGGAATGCTCCCGGGTTGGAGACCTCGATCCTCGCAAGCACACCGTGCCCGACCCCTGTTGCCGCAAGGCGGTACACCTCGCTGCCCGCCAGGAGGAACGCCCCCACACCGTACACCTCCGTGGCGTCCTCCGAGAACTTCTTGGGGTCGGCCCCAATGGGCTGCACATGCGTGAGCTTGCCGTCGGCTGCGACGCACTCCGCCAGGGCGGCCCACGCCCGGCGGACGGCGGGCTCGAACCGGGGGCGGCCCAGGAGGCCCTGGTTGACTCCCCATGCGAGGCCGTAGGTGAAGAACCCCGACCCGCTGGTCTCCCGCATGGGGTAGTCGCCGGGGTCGAGCAGGCTCGCGCGCCAGAGGCCGTCCGGCTGCTGGCACTTTAGGACGCTCTCCGCCATCTCGGTGAAGAGGCGCTCGAAGCGGGCGCGCTCCGGGCTTGTCGAGGGCAGAATCTGGAGGACGCGCACGAGCCCCGCAATGACCCAGCCGTTTCCCCGGCTCCAGAAGACCTTCCTGCCATTCGCCTCGCGCCTCTCGAAGTAGGTGCTGTCCCTGAAGTAGAGGTGCTCCTGCCTGTCATACAGGTAGTCCGTGGTGATCCACCAGTTCCTGGTCGCAAAGTCCAGGTACCGGAGGTCGCCGGTCGCCGCGTAGAGGCGCGCCCAAGCGGGAGGACCCATGAAGAGAGCGTCGCACCAGGACCACCTCTCTGTCGCCTTTTCGCCGGGCTGACCGAAGTCCAGGCTCTCGACCCCCGAGGGCTTCGCCATGACCCCGTCAAAGCAGCTCTTGAGCGCCGCGATCATCCTCGGTTCGCGGTAGGCCATGAAGAGCTCCGCGTAGGTCTGCCCGACGCAGTGGTCGTCGGCGTGATACAGCCTCGGGCCCAGCTGCCAGTGACTCGCCTCGCCGGCTGCGAGCATGGCCTCCCTGTACCTCCCGTTGCCGGAAATCCCGGCGAGCGCCATGAATCCGGTATTCCCCGCCGCCTGCGTCCAGTCGGTGGGGCTGTGGGCGCTGGGGTGGGCGATCTGCCAGTCCGCGACGCGCTCCATGGCCGACAGGACCTCCGCAGCGGTCACCCCGGCCCGGGGTGCCTGCCCACAAAGGAGCGGCACGGCGAACAAAAGGGCCGTGGCGACCGCGAATCCCGCGCCGCCTCTTTGCCGATGCATAAAGGGACCGTTTTTGATCGCGTCCGCCGAGTCAAGAAGTCCCGGCCGTCAAAGCTGGACGGGAAGTCCGATTTCGATGATCTGGGACGGCGTGATGTTGTAGTAGTCCTTCGCGGGGCGGGCGTTTCGGATGAGGAAGCTGTACAGGCCCTTCTCCCACTCCCACATCCCGGTGTTGCCCCCCGTCATCACCATCTCGCGGCTGAAGAAATATGTCGCGGACTGCGCCTTGATGGTGAGCCCCGCCTCCTTGATGAGGGACACCAGGTCGCTCACGTCGGGGGACTCCATGTACCCGTAGTGTCCGGTCGCCCGCCAGACCCCCTCGCCGATCTCCCGCAGCCTAAGGCGGTTCGCCGCGGGGACGGTCGGCTGGTCCTCGGTCAAGATGCTCAGGAGCACGACCGTCTTGTGCAAGCAGCGGTTGGCCTTCACATGGTGGAGGAGCGCGAGCGGCGTCCCCTTGGGCGATCCCACCATGAAGACCGCAGCCCCGGGCACCCTGAAGACGTGCTGGCTGCGCGCTATGGTGACGAGCTCCTCCTCGGTCACGTTTCCCCCGTAGACCCGCTCGAACACGACGTTTCTCCCGGTCTTCCACGTGTGCATGACCGCGAGCACCGCCCCTGCGATCACGAGCGGGAACCAGCCCCCGTCGGCGATCTTGCGTGCGTTGGAGCCGAAGAACCCGAGGTCGATCACGAGGAACACTGCGCAGACCGAGCCCGCCTTCCAAAAGGGCCAATTCCAGTTGCGCCGGGCCACCATGTAGTAGGCCCCGCTCGTGATCGCCATGGTGCCGGTGACCGCGATGCCGTAGGCNNTCTCGTGTGGTTGATCTTGAGGCGGGGGAAGTACCCGAGCTGGATGGCCTGCCGGGAGAGGGAGTAGGCACCCGAGATGAGCGCTTGGCTCGCGATGATCGCAGCGACAATCGAGATCCCCGTCAGCAGCGCCCGCGATATCCCCGCGGGGGCCATCGCAAAGAAGGGATTCTCGCCGGGATTCTTGTTGATCGTCATGTACGCGACCTGGCCGAAGTAGTTGAGGATGAGGCCGGGGAACGCCACGCCGTACCAGGCGATCGAGATGGCGCGCCTGCCGAAGTGTCCCATGTCGGCGTAGAGCGCCTCCGCGCCCGTAATCGCGAGGACGATCGACCCGAGGAGCGCCGCGACCTCGGCGGGCGGGTTCCGCAGGAGCGCGAGGCCATAGACGGGGTTGAGGGCGCGAAGGACCCCGGGAGCCTTGAACACGTACCAGGCGCCGAGGATCCCGAGCGTCGTGAACCAGACCAGCATCACCGGGCCGAACACGGCGCCGATCCGCATCGTGCCGTTCTTCTGGAACCAGAAAAGAGCGGCCAGGACAATGCATGCGATCCACGGGACCACCGGCGCGAATCCGGGGCCTATGGCGTTCAGGCCCTCCGCGGCCCCGAGCACGGAGATCGCCGGCGTGATGATCCCGTCCCCGAACAGGAGCGCGGCGCCGATGAGGATGATGACCACCGCGATCCCGAGCCCGCGTCGCGAGGGCGCACGATGGGGGGCGGCCTCGCGGTGGGCGTGGATCAGCGCAAGGAGGGCGAAGATGCCGCCTTCGCCGTGGTTGTCCGCCCTCGTGATGAAACCGAGGTATTTGACGCTCACGACGAGCACGAGGGACCAGAAGATGAGCGAGAGGATCCCGAGCATGCCGTCCTGGCCGGAGCCCGCGGGCAGGTGCGCGATGCACTCGTGCATCGTGTAGAGCGGGCTGGTGCCGATATCGCCGAACACCACCCCCAATGCCCCCAGGCAAAGCGCCGCCTTTGCGGCCGGGCCGGGCCCTTCGGGATGGGGGTTGGGCATGGTTTGGATGATTGCCTTAGCCGGGGGTCCCCAAGCAGTTTTGCGGCCAACTCGACCCGGAAAGAAGGCGCATTGGGCAGGAAGCTATGGACCAGATGGGGCTTGGTTGCGCGCGGGTATCCACCGAAGCATGCAAGAAGGGGGCGGGAATGGTCGATGGCAAGCTCATCGGTGGGCTTCACCGGGTTCGAATGGCGGGTGCGGAGCTTGGAGGCCAGCGTGCCTTGCCTCCGCAGTGGGCGCGAGCGCATGAATTTTAGAAGATTAGACTTGTCATAATAACCGTGTTAGTGACGCTCGCCCACCGATGAAGAAATTTTCCATGGCGCTGCGTCTCTCCTGCGCCCTTCTTTCGCTGGGCGTGGCCGCCCCGGCCGGTGCCCAGAGCCGCGCGGCAGTCGAGCATGTGCTCGAGGCGCCGGTTGAGGACTTTGGAGTCCAGGGCCAGGAAGCTCGGGTCGTGTTCGAGGGCCTGGGGGCGGCCTACCACTTCCCCCTGGTCGTGGACCCGGATGTCTCAGGGACCTCAACCTTCGAGGTTCACAACGCCACCCTGAGGATGGTGCTCGATGCGCTGTGCCAGCCGAGGGGCTGGAGCTACGAGGTGTCAGAGGGCGGCTATCTCCTCGTCAGGAGGTTCGTGACCCGAATCTACCCGGTCGACTACCTGCAGATGACCCAGTCGGGCTCGAGCTCCGCGAGCATAAGCCTCAGCGAAAGCGCTGGCGGGGCGGGTATGGCCTCGATCGGCGGCCTCGGAGGCCTCCAGGGATCGGCGGCGCCAGGCGCCCAGGGTACCCAGGCCGGAGTGCCCGCCAGCGCAAGCGGGGGAAGCTCGACCCTCAGCGTCTCGCAGCAGAACGACGCAGACTTCTGGGGCCGGCTCGACTCCGACCTGAAGGGGATGGTTGGGGAGGGGGAGACGTTGCTCGTCAACCGGTTTGCGGGCCTCGTTCAGCTGCGGGGATCAACCCGGACCCACGCCATGGTCGAGGGCTACCTCCGCCGGGTCATCGGGCGGGTGGGCCGGCAGGCGCGCATCTCGGTGAAGATAGTCGAGGTGGACCTCAACGACCAGTCAAAGGCCGGGATCGATTGGAGCGTCGCGCAGGCCACCCTCGGGCGGCTCGCAAACACGACCGTCGGAATCGCGGGAGCGTCGACACTCACGGGATCGATCGCACAGCTGGGTTCGATCTCGGTCAATCCAAGCGCCTTCACCGGGACGATCACGGCGGGTGGCGTCCAGGCGACGCTCAACGCGCTCGCGGAGCAGGGAACCGTCCGCGTTGAGTCGAAGCCGGAGGTCGCCGCGCTCAACAACCAGACGGCGTTCGTGCAGGTGAGCGAGGATCGGCCGTTTTTCAGCAGGACGAGCACCACGACGATCAATGCGGGGGGCGTTACCCAGGCAGGAACCCAGCCGATCGTTAACACCAACTTCTCGGAGAGCACAGTCTCATTCGGGAATGTACTCGAGATCACGGTGCAGATCGCCGACGACCTCACGACAAAGCTTTCCGTTTCGCCGGCGATGACGGAACTCAAGGGGACCGTGACCTCGCCGGACGGACTGGAGACGGCGCCCATCACGGGCACCAAGAGGACCCGGACGACCGTCACATTGCGCAACCACGAGACGGCGGTCATCGGGGGATTCATAACCGAGACTGCCGCGAACGACAGGCGCGGCATCCCGGTGCTCTCGAGCGTCCCGGTCCTCGGCAGCGCCTTCTCGACAGCCGCGAGGGCGAAAGTGCGCACCGAGCTCGTATTCCTGGTGACGGTCAATGCCGAGGAGCCCCCGGCCATGGTGCCGCTCGAGCCGGAGGGCCCGGCGCGGGCGGAGGGTCCGCAGCCGCGGCCGTCGGGCGACGAACGGGAGCGCCGGGTCGAGCGGCTCGAAATCTCGGGAGACCTATCGTGACCCGAGTCGAGCCAGCCCCTCTTCCCACGGGGGATCCGTCAGAGGCTTTCCTTTTGGAGAGGCTCCTCTCGACGGGGGTCTCCGAGCGCCAGATTGAGGCGGTGCTCCGCTACCACCGGGACGTTGAGAGCCGCCAGACCGTAAGCCGCACCATCGTTGAGCTGGGTCTCGCCACCGACGAGTCGATGGCGCTTTGGATCGCCGCCTTCCACGGATGGAGGTACGTCCCGCGCGAGGAGCTCAGGGTCGAGGGCGACGCGCACACCGCCCTTTCCGAGCCGATCGCCCGGAACCGCCATGCGCTCGTGATTGCGCGCAATGGGACGCACCTCACGGTGGCGGTCGCGGACCCGTCCGGTCCGCAGTTCGACCAGGTGCGATACGCTCTCGAGGGGAACACGATTGAATGGGTGGTATCGCCGCAGGCGGACATCGAGGCCCGCGTGGCGGAGACCTACCGATCGAGCCTCGAGGTCCGGGAGAATGAGGTCGAGGGGTTCGTGGAGGACATGATCCGGGAGGCCGCCCACACGCGCGGACTCTCGGACATCCATTGCATACCTGACGATCGAAGCTGCGAGATACGCTGGCGGATCGACGGCGACCTCGTCCCGTGGGGCACGCTTCCAGGCTCGATGAAGGAGACGCTTTCGGCGCAGCTGAAGCTCTCGTCAACGAGGGGTCCCGATGGGAAGTCGCGAAACGTTGCCACCTCTGGGGGACTGGATGTCGCGAATCGCCTGGACGCCCAGGACGCATCCGCGGTCCGGGTGTACGGGAGCAAGCGCGTTTCGCTTAGGTACTCGGTGATACCCGCGATCAACGGGGAAAGCATCGTGATCCGCATCCTGGACCAGAGCGCCCAGGTGGGCACCCTGGAGGATCTCGGAATGCTCGAGGACTCGGCGATTCGGCTCAGGGCCGTGCTCAAGCGACCCAACGGGATTGTATTTGTCTCCGGTCCGACAGGACACGGCAAGAGCACCACGCTGGCCGCCTCTGTCCCCCTGCTGGATTCGCGAAACAAGAGGGTGCTCAGCGTCGAGGACCCGGTCGAATACCGGTTGAGGACCGTGACCCAGGCACCCGTCAGTCCCCGGATGCCCTTTGCGTCGGCACTTCGCGCATTCCTCAGGCACAATCCCGACATCGTCATCGTCGGCGAGATTCGCGACGACGAGACGGCTTCACTCGCGATGCGCCTTGCGCTTACCGGGCACCTGATCCTGACCACGGTCCACGCGAATTCGGCGATACAGGCTATCTCGCGCCTTCTGGATCTCGGGGTCGAGGCGCCGATGCTCGCGGCAACGACCCGCCTGCTCCTGGGTCAGCGCCTGGTCAAGAGGCTCTGCCCGGTGTGCCGGCACCCCCATCGCAGGACGGAGGCGCTGGAGGAACGTCACGGGCCACTCTTCGAGGCCGCCAGGAAGACCGGGACGATTCGGGGACACGGGAGCGAGCGATGCAGCTTCTTTGAACCGGGCGGCGGATGCGAATCATGCAAGCAAAGCGGGTTCCTGGGGAGGCTCGGGATCTTTGAGGCGAGGGAAATCAGGGGGCCCGTTGCGGACATGCTCCTGAGGCAGAGGTCCCGCTTCGATCCGAAGGCCGCGGAGTTCACCGTCTCAACCGCCGTCCTCAACGGCGACGTCGGGTCAAGGAGCATGCGTGAAGACGGAATACTGAAGGCTGCGCTTGGCCTGACGACCCCGGAGGAGGTGTTTGGCGCCACAATGGAGGCCGCCTAGGAGAGGAATTTCCAACCATGAAAACGAACAACCAAGACAAGACTTCCATCATCCGGGCGCTGTGGGTGCGCGCCTTCTCGCTCATTGAAATCCTGGTGGTGGTGGCGATCATCGGCGTCCTAGCCGCGATTCTCCTTCCCGCTCTTAACCGCGCGCTGCTGGCGGCACACGTGAATCGAACCATCGCCGACCTGAAACAGCTGCGCGGGTTCGCCGCGGATGCGGCAAACCAACTCGGGGGAACCCTTCCCCTCACAAAGGGCTACGCGGCCCTCGCGCCCGAGGTGAACGCCGCCGCAAGCCCCGGCCTCTCAGGGTCATCGGTGGCGGATTTCAACAGCGCGCTCAGGCTCGACGAGGTCCTGATCTCGGTGCCCAACGCGAAGCTCGACCGATACTTCGCACCCGCATGCGGGTCGCAGGTATTCACCCCCGCAGGCGGGAGCGCGATCGTGGACCCTCGGTACAATTCGGCGACGGGGACCTATTACAACCTGCCCGACGCGAAGATCGGATCGGGGTACGGCTACTCCGGGGTCTCGCGCCTCGACTGTGCCGCCGTGGACACGTTGCAGGCGCCGGGGACGATGGATGGCAGCGGGGGCACCAACTTCAGGATCGACGGCGTCACCAACCTGCCGACCGGACGGGTCGCGTATGCCCTGATAAAGGCTGTGCCCGGAGCAGAGGCTTCCCAGATAGCGAGCGCGATCAACACTCCCGCGTTCATGGATGACAACACCGGCTCGGCCGGAGTCGCCCAGCTGCGGGGCCAGGTGGCCTATGCCGCCGCTGTCGGCGGAGTCACCGACGTGTTCGTCTACCTCGGGAATTTTTGAGCGATGCAATCGCACGTGGCCATGGTGCTGGGTCGGAGCGTCTGGACGAAGGACGGCGAATCGTGGCGGCGCGAGGTCCCGGAGGAGCCCGCAGCCGGGGCGACCCAAGCCGTCGCCCGCGTCTGCGAGATGCTTTCGTATGCGAGGTCGGGTGGCACGGTCTTGGTCTTTGAACCATGCGCGATGGCCCACCAGGGGGTGGAGACCCCGAATGTGAGGCGGTCCGTGTTTGCAACCCTCGCGAGGGTGCGAAGCGAGCACCCGGTTGTCGCGTCGGAGGGACTGGGGTGGGGCATAGAGAAGCCCGAGCTCGCGCCCGGTGGCGCGTATTCGACACTGATGCATTACGAGCTGGCTCCGGGCATATCGCACCTGTGCGATGCCTGCGCACTGTCCGGGTCACGGCCTCCGACGGTCTGGTCCGCATACACGGTCGCGGCGGCGTGCGCAAATTCCAGGGGACGGGGCTCGAGGGTTGGCTATTTGCTCTTCCTGCTCCCGGGCTTCGTCGCGGTCGCTTCATTCGCCGCGGGCAGGCGCTCATTCAGGGCGTGGACCGAGCCCATGACGGAGAGGGATTGGAAGGCGCTCCTGGCCTGCCTTGGGGACCCCGGAGCCCGGCCCGCAAACTCCGCCGCCGATGCGACGGCAAGGAGAGCGGGTATCTCAGTCGTGGCGGAGGGGGCGCCCGAGGAGGCATGCCCGGTCTGGGAGCAGGTCGTCGCGTCGGGCAGGATAGAGTCTGTCGCCGACCTTGATGCCGTCGCGGCGGCCGCCCGGGCCATCCCCAGCGTGCATCCAGGCAACCTGATGGAGTCTTTCCCTGTCCCCCGACGCCTTGATCGGCTGGCGGCCGGCGTCGGTGCCGCGGCGTTCGCACTGGCGATCGCCTTCGCCCTCGGGGCGGTGGTCCTGAGGTCGCGACTGGCGGATGCGGACGCGTCGGCGCGCGCCAGCGAAGGGGTCCTGGCCTCTCGGCTGGAGGCATTGGATGGGAACAGGGTTGAAATGACCGGGCTGCAGGAGGAAAGGGGAGGCATATCCGCATACCGGGTTCCCGGGGCGCACCGGATCCTGCTCAGGCTTGCCGGGGACATTCCAGACGAGCTCACCCTCACGTCTCTCAGCCTTGGAAGGGACGCAGGATTCGCGCTCGAGGCGGAGCGGGTCGGGGGGGAGTTCAACCCGGACGTCACTCGGGGCGTTCTCCAGCGGGATGGGTTCGTTCCCGACCCCTCGGGCGGATGGGTCTATGCGACCCCCACGGGCAAGCTGAGCGTGAGAGGAAAGATAGAGGGGCAAGCCGAATGAACAGGGGGTTCACGTGCTCACGGGACTCCGCCTTGCTCGCATCCGCGGCGGCTGCGGCCGCCGCGGGGGCGCTGTTGCTGTGGGCGCACCTTGGATCAACGCTTGCAGCGCACTTGGGCAGGTCCGCCTCGGTCGAGGGCGACCTGTTGGGCAGGATTGCCGCAAGGTCCGACTACACTTCGGAGAGGCTGGCCTCACTGCGGGCCGAGGTCGGGCGCCTCAGGTCCCACCTGGGGGATGCGGGGGCATGGGAGAGCGTGGGAAGGGTGTTCGGAGTCCGGTGGCGCTCGGAGGCCGGACCCTGGGTCAAGACCGGCGACCTCGCGACCAGGACCGGCAGCTTCTCGATGATTTCCCCGACGGTCGCGGACTGGGCGAAGATCCTTGAGACGATCGGGAAACTCGAGGCGATTCCCGGGGCCGGAGTCGTGGAGTTTCAGATGAAGGCGGGCGGCGGGCGCGAGCAGGGCAGCCTGGACACGGTCAGGGTGCTTGTGTCCGTCCGAGCGCGCGCGAACGGATCCGATTCAACAAATCCATGAAGACTACACTTATCATCACTGCAGCCGCGTTCCTGGCCGGGCTGCCCCAACGGATCGGAGCGGAAGCTCCCGAGAAGCCCCCGCTGCCGGCTTCCGGCCCTCCCCCGGCCCCTTCGGGTGTCCTGCCGGTCAGGAGTGACGCCGAGGACCGGGCCGATAGGAGGTACCAGGAGATGCTCGGCAAGATGCAGGCAGCCGTGGAGGAGATCGCCCAGTTGTACGGCAACCCCGTGTTTCTCCAGGTCTTCACGAACGACGAGGGGAAAGCCTCGGAGCTCAAGCAGCGGCTGCACGCAACCACGGCCGGCGAGCAGGTACGGAGGGAACTGTCGGAGCTTCAAAAGAAAAGGGACGACCTCCTGGGCGACATTGCGCTGAAGGCGAGGGAGTCGTCGCGCCTCACGGAAAAGCTCGTTCGCCAGAGGGCGGCCCTCGACGCCGTCGCTTCCGCAGTCGAGGATGCCAGGCGGATCGTGGAGGAATCGTCGAAATGAGCCTCGGCGAGGCAGTCTGCAGGCCCGGACCGGAGGTCCTCTCGCAGGAAGAGGAGGGGGCGCTATCAGTCTTCCGGGGAATTGCATCCGAGATTCGGCGCGACGGGGGGCAGCCGAACCTGGCCGCTATGATGGCGGGGCTGCTGCCAGGCGGTGCTTCGGTGGAGCGGGACGCCTTGGACCCTCGGATCGCCAGGATACGGGTTGGGGGCGCTTGCCTTGTGCTTCGAGAGATTCCGGGCCCGGGAGGCGGCATCGAGGTGGATTTTCGTCACGGTGCCAAATGAGGTGCATTGGGATCCAAGTCCTTTGCGCGGCGGCAGGCCTGGCCCCTTGCGCCCTGGGGGATCAAGTCGTGGCCTACGTGCCCGCCTCGCGTGATTCCCGGGTAATGGGCGTGTTCAGGGAACCCACCGCGCCCTCGGAGGCGGACGTGCGCTATGTGGGGCCGGCGCCGGCGGGGGTCCAGCACCAAGCGGGGCAACGGCGGACCCTGCGGATCGAGATACCCGAGGAGCCCCCGGCAGAGGAGACAGGGGAAGCCGGACCGGTGCCTGCGGCGCCCGATGTTCCCGAGGGCGCGCAATGGCCGGATTCCAGAGGCCGGATAGTCGTAGCACCTCCTCCCGGCCCTGGCGCGTCCACGGGCGCCGCTGTCAGCAATCCATGGGAAATGAGGATCCGTCCGCACCACCAGGGCCGGGACACCGAGCTCTTCTGCGGGTCCGTCATCATAGGTGGGGACAGGGGGCCGGTCGCGATCGTGAACGGGCGCATCTTGAGGCGGGGAGACTCGCTCGGGGACTTTTCGGTGTCGGGTGTCGTGCGCGAAGGGGTGATATTGGAACTGCTGGGCCGCCTGCTAGTGGCACCCCGGGGCAAGACAACCATCGTGTCCGATTCGGGAGGCTGAGGGAATATGCCTCTCTACCGGGCAAAGTGCGTGGGAAGAAGCGGGCGCCGCAGCACGCTCACGCTCGACGCGGTCGACATGGCCAGCCTCTCAAGGCACGTCGAATCCCATGGGAAGGCCTTCGTTATAAGCATAAGGCGGGTGTCTGGGCGGGCCGGTGCGAGGGCCCGGTCCAGGATGCCCGGCCCGATGCTCATCGCCGCTCTCGACTCGCTCGAGCTGATGCTGGCCAACGGGGTCAGGGTCAACACGGCCCTCAGGACCCTTGCGGAGTGCGCCCCCGCCGGCGCAGCGCGGGGATTCTGGACGGAGGTCGTGAAGGGGGTGGAGGAGACCGGTTGCCTCGGGGAGTCGATCCGGCCGTTCCCCAGGATACTGAATGACTCGATGGTGGGCGTGATCACGGCCCATGAGGCTGCGGGCCGCCTTTCGGAGGGGGTCAGGCATGCGCGCAACTACGCGGCGCAGATGATGGCGATCAGGCGAGAGGCGGCGCGCGGGCTGGCCTACCCGGCGCTCGTGTGCGCGGTTGGCTTCGGCGCATTTGGCGTTCTGTGCACGTTCACGCTCCCGCGGTTTTCCAAGATGCTCCACGACATCGGCGTCGTGAAGACGAACTGGGTCACCGGTTTCTTTTTCGGGGTGAGTGACCTTGTGGTCCGGCACCCCGTGCTCGCGGCGCTCGCCCCCGCCGTGCCCGTCGGGCTCGCGTGGCTCGCCTCGATGCCCCGCTTCAGGCCGATGCTCGACCGCCTGGTGCTCAGACTGCCCTTCGTGAGGGGGGTGGTCGAGGCTCTGGCCATGGCGAGGGTGTGCGTCACCTACAGGGCCTTGAGCGAGTCAGGGATCCGCGTGGTGGAGGCCCTCGAGGCCTGCGTTGCCGTGGCCGGAAACGCGGTGTATTCGAGGGCGCTTGAGGCCGTGGTTGCGGCGGTTCGCGGGAACTCGTCGGTTGGCGAGGGCTTCGAGCGGGCGGGCGTATTCGCCCCCGAGGTGGTTCTCGCGATCAAGAGCGGGGAGGGCTCCCTGCCGCAGGTGTTCGGCCGGCTGGCGGAATATTACTCCTCCGAGTCAAAGCACAGGGTGGCCGTGGCCGTCGGGATGATCGAGCCCGCCATGCTCATCCTGGTCCTGGTCTGGGTCTTTGGGGTGGCGCTCGCGGTGGTCCTCCCCGTCGTCGAGGTCGTCAACCAGGTTCACTAGCGTGAAGGCGATACGCGCGGAGTTCCTGCTCATGCTCCTGGTGGCGGTCGCCATCGTTGGAATCCTCGCGGGCATCCTCGCGCCGGTCCTTGCCAACAAGCTGGACGATGCGCAGATAAGGGCGGAGACCGACACGCTGCGGTCGCTGCGCAGGGACTTCGAGGCGACCTACGACTCGACGGACTTCAACGGCCAGAACGTGGCATCCATAGCCGGGGACGGCCTGCCTCCCGGAACGGTGTTCACGGCGTTCGACCTTGGGGATGCGGTGGCCGCCAGGGTGTTCGCAACCAGCATCGTGGTGGATCCCGCGGGATGGGTGACGAAGCTGGCCGCGAAGCGCGGCGTCACCTCGTACGTCCCCGGGGCCAGCTACACCTTCCTCACCCAGAACCAGTATACCGCGGTCGCCTTCAACGCCTACGGCGCCCAGCGGTGTCTTGTAATAGGACCCACCTCGGAGTCAGGGCGGCAGCGCTACCTTCTCATGTCGCTCATGGTTCCCCCCTACAGGGTGCTGGCCTTTCCCGCCGCCGACGCGACCCAGACATTCAACTCAATCTGGGACCAGAGCTGGGAATACACCCAGTCCCAGGCGCCCGTGCTGTGGGGCACGCTTCTCACGCCGGCCCAGCTCGCGCTTTGGAACACACAGTCGTCGGCAAACCGCACAAACGCATCGCGCCTCCTTGTAGAGCGCATCGTGCAGCCCAAGTATTCCCTTACGCTGGCCAACAACAGCCAGACGGACACCGCATGGGTGGACGTGGGGCCCGCCGTGAACGCGATAGTCGCCGGCCCCAATTCCGGCACGGTCTCAAGCGGATCCGTGGCGGGATTCTCGAACGGGATTCTCTCCGGTCGACTCATCGTGGTGCGACGCGGGCCGGGCGCGGCATCGGCCTATGAGGTGCAGAGGTTCTTCCTGTATTCGGACGTGAACCTAACCGTGCAATGAGAGAGGGGATTGCCGCCTCCAGGGAATGCCTCGTGGGCCACTTCATGGCGGGAGTCTTTCACGGGGTTGACACAACGATTGTGTGGGCATATGTGTGGGAATGGCGACAAACCTCCAGATTGACGACCGCATGCTGGCGAGGGCCCAGAGGGTCGGCGGATTCAGGACCAAGAGGGAGACCGTGAACAGCGCGCTAGCCGAGTTTGTCCGCCGCCGTGAGCAGAGGTCCATCGTGGATCTCTTTGGCACCGTCGAATTCGCTGCGGGATTCGACCACAAGAGGCTGCGCGCGAAGAGATGAGGGTCCTCCCGGACACACCCATTTGGTCCGCGGCATTCAGGCGATCCTTGGGCGCCGCCAATCCCTACAGAAGGGAGATGGAGCGCCTCGTTGGCCACGGTGTCGTGGAGATCGTGGGGCCGATCCGCCAGGAGCTCCTTTCGGGTGTCCGCGAAGGGACCGAGTTTGACGCGATTCGGTCAAGCCTGAGGGCGTTCGTGGACCTGCCGATCTCGACCGATGACCACGAGGAGGCTGCGTCCTACTATAACCATTGCCGGGGAAAGGGCGTCCAGGGCTCGGCGACCGACTTTCTGATCTGCGCAGTGGCCGTTAAGCATGATCTTGCCATATTCACGGACGACAGGGATTTTGTGGGGTACAGCAGGCACCTGCCGATCCGGTTGCACTCCATCGACACGACAAAATAACAATCTGATGGAAACGAGCCCAGCCAAGGTCGGCCTAAGGATCTACTTCATGGGCATCTGCGGAACGGCGATGGGAAACGCGGCGCTTCTCGCGCGGGCGGCGGGCAACACGGTCATTGGGGCCGACTCCAACGTGTACCCACCCATGAGCACCGTGCTTGCGGAGGCGGGAGTTCAGGTGCACGAGGGATACGATCCGAAGCGTCTGGAGGCCCTCGCGCCCGACATGGTGGTCATAGGCAACGCGATGACCCGAGGGAACCCTGAGGTCGAATGGCTCCTGGACACGAGGGCCATTTCGTTCACGTCGCTCCCCGCGATGCTCCATGACCAGATCCTCCTTCACCGGAAGAACGTGGTCATCTGCGGGACGCACGGGAAGACCACGACGACGGCGATCGCGGCCTTCCTCCTTCGCGCCGCGGGCGGGGACCCGGGCTTCCTGATTGGCGGAGTTCCCCAGGACCCCCCGATGGGGAGCCACCTCGGGTCCCCCGACGCCCCCTTTGTCATCGAGGGCGACGAGTACGACAGCGCGTTTTTCGNNAGCGCAGCAAGTTCATCCACTACGCACCCCATATCGCCGTCCTCAACAACCTTGAGTTTGACCACGCGGACATCTTCCGCGACCTGGCCGACGTCCAGCGCACGTTCGCCCACCTTGCGCGGATCATCCCCCGAAACGGATTTGCGGTCGTGAACGGCGACGACAGCAACCTGCGGGCCCTGGGACCGATGCCCTGGACCCAGGTGGTGAGGGTGGGGGTCGACGACGGCAATGACGTGCGGATCGCCGACTTCTCGGAGACAGGGGCGGGCTCGAGCTTCACGCTTCTGTGGCGGGGCTCCCCGTGGGGCAAGGTCCAGTGGGCGCTTTCCGGCATCTACAACGCCCGCAATGCCGCAATGGCGGCCACGGCGGCCGGCCTCACGGTCGCCGGGGACGGCCCGACGGGCCTTTCGCTCGGGCCGCTCGGGACTTTCCGCGGCGTGAGGCGTCGGCAGGAGGTCCTTGTGGCTTCGCCGCTCCTCACGGTCATCGAGGACTTCGGGCACCACCCGACCGCGATCGCGGAGACCCTGCGTTCACTGAGGGACAAGTACCCCTCCGCTGCGCTGACGGTCGCATTCGAGCCCAGGAGCAACACGGCGCGCGTCCGGACCCTGCAGGCCGGCTTTGAGCGCGCGCTGTCCCACGCCGACGACGTCTACCTCGGGCCGGTGAACCGGGCCTCGTCGCTGCGCGAGGAGGAGAGGTTTGATTCCGAGGCGGTGGCGCAGCACCTGGAGGCCCAGGGCATTAATGCTCGGCATTTCTCCACGAACGCGGCGCTCCACGACGCCCTGGCTGCGGACGCGCTCCCGGCCCGGGGCAGGCCGAGGGTCGTCATCTTCTTCACCAACGGCTCCTTCGACGGCATCATCGGCCGGTTCGCCGACTCCGCCAGGGCCTGAGCGGCGGACTACTGGGCCTGCTTGGCCACCTTGAACTCCACGGGGCGCTCGCCCGCCGGCAGGGCGAGCAGGTCGTAATCCTGGTGGCCCTGGATCATGACGGTCGCAAAGGAACCCACCGGAATGTCCCTGGGCACATAGACGCGCCCGTCGATGTCGGGTGCGTCGGCCTCCCCGCGGGCGACACCGACCTCGTCGACAAGGACGCGCACGGACTTGCCGACGCTCCGGAGGCTTACCGACGCGGCGATCTCCTTCTGCAGCGCCATCACGCGGTGCCAGCGGCGCTCCTTCTCCTTCGCCGGGACCTGGTCCGCCATCTTGCCCGCGCGGGTCCCCTCCTCCTGGGAGTACCTGAAGACGCCGAGCCGCTCAAACCGTGTCTCCCGGATGAATTCGCAGAGCTCGTCGACATCGGCCTCGGTCTCGCCAGGGAAGCCCACGATGAAGGTCGTCCTGAGCGCGATCCCGGGGATCCCCGCACGGATCCGGCCGACGAGGTCCCGGATGTAGGCACCCGAGGTCTCGCGCTGCATGAGCGTGAGCATCCGGTCGCTGATGTGTTGGAGCGGCATGTCCACGTAGCGCGCAACCTTCGGGCACTCGGCGATGGTGGCGATCAGCTCGTCGGACCAGTGGGCCGGGTGGGTGTAGAGTATCCTGATCCAGAAATCCCCCTCGATCGCGTTCAGCTCACGCAGGAGCGAGGTGAGGGCGGTTCCCCGCGACGAGTCGACGGGGGTGCGCGGGTTCGGCCGCTCGTCCCACGTGTCCATGCCGAAGAAGGTCGTGTCCTGGGATATGAGGTTGAGCTCCCTGACGCCCTCCGAGACGAGCTGGCGAGCCTCGGCGACCACGCTGGCGACGGTCCGGCTCCTGTGCCTGCCCCGGATCTGGGGGATGATGCAGAACGTGCACGGGTGGTTGCAGCCCTCGGCGATCTTCACGTACGCGAAGTGCGCGGGGGTGAGCCTGAACCTCGGCGTGTCGTAATCGGGGATGTAGGTCGACCGCGGCGTGACGAAACTCGCGGGCGCCTCCCTTGCCCCGCGCTCCTTTGCATAGATCTGCTCGATGATCGGGGCGACCTTGGTGATCTGGTCGAGCCCGATGAACGCATCGACCTCCGGGATCGACCCCGGGAGGTCCTTTGAGAAGCGCTGGGACATGCACCCCGCGACGATCAGCTTCTGCCCCTTGCGGCGCTTCCGGAGTCCGCGGTTCTCATGGACCTCCAGGATGTGGCCTATCGACTCCTCCTTGGACGAGTCGATGAACGAGCACGTGTTCACGATCACGACGTCCGCCTTCTCCGCGTCGGCGATGACCTGCATGCCGGCCTGGTGCAGGTGCCCCACCATTATCTCGCTGTCCACAAGGTTCTTGGCACAGCCGAGGGATATGAGGCTGACCTTGATCATGCCGCGAGAGGGAACAGGCCGCTGAATCCAGCCCGGCCGCCGCCTACTTCTTCTTAGCGGCAGCGGCAGCCGTCTTCTTGCGCTTCAGGTAAGCGGCGCGGCGTTTGCGTTTGATGATCTTGTTTAGCTGCTGGCCCATGGTGTTGTGATGAGGGGAAAGGACCATCAGACCCCAACGTCCCCTGCGAGTCAAGACCTAGGGCTGGCAGGTGGCCTGTGAGTGGGGCTCACACATTCGATGAAACACGTGTCGAGCTTGCTGTGAACGGTGGGGAATGGAGATTTCCAAGCTGTTGCCGCCCACTTTATACGGGCTTCACCCCATCCGTCTCGCATTGTGGCAATCGTGGAACCCACGCAGCCTCCGTAAATGCGCGCTCTATTTCTGGCCGTCCTCGCACTTCTGCCGGCAGTTGAGCTATTTGCCCACGCGCTTCCGAACGGACCCGCCATCGATTCCGAAGTGGAACATTTGATGACGGTAACCAAGGCCAAGGGAATCGCTGTTGCTGTTATCGATCACGGGAAGGTCGGCTACGTCCGTGCCTATGGCGTTCGTAACGCCAGCGGGAGACCCCTGACGGAAGACACGGTAATGTACGGGGCATCCCTGACAAAGACCGTGTTCGCCTACACCACCCTGCAACTGGTCGACAAAGGTGTCCTCAACCTTGACAAGCCCATCAGGGACGATCTTGACCGCCCGCTTCCCTCGTACGGCCCCGACCCCGTCTTTCCCGACAAGCACGGACCCTACAAGGACCTGGCCGACGATCCGCGGTGGGAAAAGATCACGCCGCGCATGTGCCTGACCCATTCCACAGGCTTCAACAACTTCTGGTTCATCGAACCCGACCAAAAGCTGCGAATCCATTTTGAACCCGGCACGCGTTTCAGCTATTCGGGCGAGGGCCTGATCCTGCTTCAATTCGTCATTGAGCACGGCCGCAAGGCACAGGGGCTCGGCTTAGATGTGGGTGATTTGACGAGGGCAATCTTTGAGAGGGTGGGGATGAACCGCACGAGCCTAGTCTGGCGCAACGACTTTGCCTCAAATCTCGCCGATGGCTGGAACGACAAGGGCCAGCCGCAGGAGCACGACCAGCGCAGCAAGGTCCGTGCTGCGGGCTCGATGGACACGACGATCGCAGATCTCGCGAAATTCGCCGCCGCATTGGTGCGTGGCGAGGGCTTGAGTGCTGGTGCGCGATTCGAGATGACAAGGCCGCAACTCCATATCGGTACAGCCCACCAATTTCCCCCCTTCGCCCCCGATCTCCCTTCGAGCGAGCAACGCAAGGACCTGTCAGCGGGTCTGGGCGTCGTTGTCTTCGACGGGCCCCAGGGGCACGGTTTCTACAAGGGCGGGCACGATGGCCAGACTGCGAACACAATGGTCTGCCTGGAGTCCAGCCAGCGTTGCGTCGTCATCCTTTCCAACGATGTTCGGTCCGAGGCGGGGTTTCCCGACCTTGTCAGGTTCATCCTTGGCGACACTGGGATCCCATACGATTGGGAGTACGGCGACCACGCTGGAAAATCGTGATCGACGCATGCAACGCTGGACAACCCTAGCGTAGGGCCGAAGAGCCCGAGGCAATTGTCGCCCCGTTGCGCACCCATTCGTAGACCAGCGGCCGCCTCGTCTTGGCGAGCTCCTTGCACAGGGCGGCGCAGTTCCTCTTCATGACCGTGAGCTCGGCGAGCCCGGAGGAATCGCAGTTGAGCAGGCGCACATAGGGCTTGAAGTCCTCGGGCCTGCCGATCACCCGGGACAGGCTGTTGGACCCGCCAGTCCAGTCCCGGTCGAGCGCGATGAAGGAATAGGGGCAGCTCCGAAGGTCGATTCCCGCCCGCTTCCCGAACTTGACCCAGTTCGAGTCGGCGAAGATTGCGGGCGGCGGGGCGGCGAAGTGATGGCACCAGTGCCGTTCGTTGCCGGGCCCGAGGATGGGGCAGGGATTCGCATGGGTGCAGGGCGCCACGACACGGAATGGGCCGACCCATTTCTCGCGGAGGGCTCCCAGCGCCCGGCTGGAGTCACGGGAGCCCGGCTCGGTCCATAGGACGGCCCGGGAGCGGGCGACGAGCTCTCCGACCTCGCCCAGGGCAGCCGCGGAGAGCTCGTTGAGCACGTGGCTCACGACCAGGAGCCCTATGGGTTCGTCTCCCTGGAGGAATCCGGGTGGGGCGACCGATACGTCAAGTCCAGGGAAAGCGGCGCCGGCCCGGGTGCGCGCGAAGTCCGCCGCGAGGGGCGAGTGGTCCCACACGACCATGGACTTGAAATTTCCATGGCCGAACCGGCCCACCACCCGCCGCCCCGCGATCCCGCTCCCGCAGCCCCAGTCGACGACCGTTCCCCCGTCGGGCTTCCAGCCGCGGATGATGAGTTCGTCCAGGACGGCGTCCCACTTCCACCCGATCCGCTCTCCAAACGTCATGTCGTAGCCGGCCAGGTCCCGCTCCGATTCCCAGTAGGGTCCCTCGCTCGGCGCCGCCCCCAGGAACCGCTCCCGGTGCCGGCCAAGGGCGGTCCAGTCGATCTCCGCCCAGGTCATGCGAGGTCGAATTTGAGCTGCCTTGCCAGGGACTGGTGCTTGACCCCGTAGAAAGCTGCGAACTCCCGGATCTCCTTTGCGATCGACGGGTCGCCCGCGGGGTTGGCCCTCACCGCGGTGATCATGGTGTTCTTGGCCGTGTGTTCCGTGGATACGAATTCCATTACCCGGGTCCTGTAGCCGGCCCACTCGAGAAGCCGGGCCCTGAGGGCGTCCGTCACGAACTCCGCCTGGCGCTCCATGAAGATCCCGTGGCCGAGGGCGGAGGACATCACGGGCGGCGGCACCATCTGGGGCCGGACCTCCTTCTGGCAGCAGGGCGCCGCGACCAGGAGCGCGGCCCCCGCCGCGACCCCCTTGGCAAGGGCGTCATCGGTTGCGGTGTCGCAGGCGTGGAGGGCGATCAGGACGTCCGCGGACGCGGCATCGACATCCGCGATCGAGCCCACGGTGAAGGAGAGGCGCCCCTGCATCCGCTGCTCGGCGGCCGTCCGGTTGCAGAAGTCCACGAGGTCCGGCCGCGCCTCAACCCCGCACACGTCCGCCCGGTCCCCGAGGAACTCGCTCGCCGCGAAGGTGAGGTAGCCCTTTCCGCATCCCATGTCGAAGACCCTGAGGCGGCGCCCGGCCGGAAGGGGAGCCTCCTTGAGCAGGTGCCCTAGGATCTCGCCGAACTTCTGGATCTGCCTGAACTTGTCGGTCATCGGGGCGAGCGGCTTCCCGCGCGCGTCCGTCACCCCGAGCGCTCGCAGCCACGGTGCGCGCGAGTCTATGGAACGGACCTTCTCCCGGTCGTTGCCGCCCCCTTCCGCAGGGGCGTGGCCGACGGCCCTCACCCTGAGCCGGGCCTTTCCGGGTCCCATCTCAAGCTGCGCCGTCCCGGAGGTGGTGAAGAGGTGGGCATCGAGGAAGTCCGCTCCGACCAGGGGCTCGAGCACGCCGAGCGCGTCCTCGGTCTCGTGGTTCTTCGTCACGTCTCGGGTCGCGTGGCGCCAGACGAAGGCCAGCCTGGGGCCCGCCTTGAGGATCACGGGCCGCACGAATAGGTTCACCAGCGTCGGGTCGCCTCCGGCGGGCTTCCCCAGGGTCAGCTTCACGAGTGTCCCGCCCCGCACAGCCTCCCTGAGCAGTGCGATGAATCGGTCGCGTCCTGATGGGTTCATCGGCTGGTCTCGGGAAGGGTCACGGGGGATATGTAAAAATCGATCGGCGTCCGGCGCCACCAATTTCCGCTCCTTGCGCGCTCCGCCGGCCCCGTGAACTCGTAGCGGTAGCGCACGACGCGCATGTAGCGGGGCGGGGAGTCGGGGAACGGGTTTCGGGTGAAGAGCCCGGCGACGTCCCGGTTCCCGCGGAGCAGCTGCTCGCAGAGCGTGCCGACCCACGGGCTGCTCTCCGGGGGGACAAGCGCTGCGAACCAGAGCTGCCAGTCGAGGCGGGGCTGGTGAGGCGCCACCCAGCCCGGCCGCCTCGAGAGGTCGCCCGGCTTGTACGGCAGGGCATATTCCCTCCAGTCGCGCCCGTCCATACTTCCCTCGATGATCAGCTCGGGGCGCTCGACCGTCATCCGTGCAAACAGACCGTAGTCGTTGAAGCTCCGGAACGGGCCCACCGCCTCGGCGACCTCGCGCACGAGGGGCGAGCGTGCGGCCATGCGCGAGAGCGATGCCGCCGACTCGAAGAAGGTGATGCCGACCGCGAATGCGGCGAACCAGCGCAGCGCGGTAGCCCCGGCCCGCGACTGGGCGGCCCCGGGGACCCCTGACCCGACGCCCCAGTGGATGCCCCGCCACCAGTCGTCGTCCAGGCAGCTCAGGCAAAGGCCGATCGTGAGCAGGTTGAAGAATGCATAGTTGCCCGTGAGCGCGATGAGCACCTGGAAGGCGATCAGCGAGAGCGCTCCGGCATGGCGGAACCTCCTGGGAAGCGCGATGCATAGGGGACCCGCGAGCTCAAGGGCGAACATGAGGGCGCATGAGGCCACCTGGAACCACGAGGGCAGCAGGTTCGCATACCACGCCAGCGGGGTCGGGAGGGGCTGTGTCTGGTAGTGGAACGTGAGAGCCGTGAGGTTCCACCACGTCGGGTCGCCGCCCCGGAGCTTCACGATCCCGGAGAGAAACATGAGGCGGAAGAGGAGCCACCACACGAGGTAGCGCGCCAGGCGCGGGGGGTCGCGCGGGGCCGCCTGCCTCCCGAGCGTCCAGGGGACGACGAAGAGGGCGAGCAGGGTGCTCTCCAGGAGGAGAGCGTCCCACTGGAAGTCGAAGAAGATCTGGCCCGCCGACACGAGCGAGAGGTAGCAGGCCCAGAGCAGCGCAAGGCACGCGGCTGGGGCGACCCTGAGGAAGAGCAGGACCGAGAGGGCCACGCCCGCACCGCAGAGGACGCCGAGGAAGCGGTCGGCCCCGAAGATCCAGCAGAGTGAAGGGGCCTCGTACCAGGCCCTGGCCCCGAGCTGCGCATAGGCCTCGCTGAAGAATTCGCGGGCGGGCAGGAGGCCGGAGCGGCCGATCAGGCCGTCCTTCTGGACCCAGATCGAGGCGAACGCGAACAGGTGCGAGGCCGCAAGGAGCTTCACAAAGAGGTCCGCTCCGGTCGCGAAGGTCGGCCGGGCTCCCGAATCGGGAGAACTGGGAGGGGGATTCATGGGTCTTGGGGTACGTATCCCGGCGAAAGGCAGAAAACAGGCTGGCGCGGAAAGCCGTGGATGTATGTATATATATGACTTGCTATGGGAAAATTTCCGAGCTACATGCGGCTAACAATGGTAACAAAACAAATTAAAGAACTAGAGGTAACTAAGGCGAAGATCGCGTCTCTTGAGAAGGCGATTGCAAAGCGCATGAGCAAGGAGCTTGCGTCCCTCCCCGGGAAATACGGGTTCTCGACACTCGAGGAGTTTGTCGGCGCCGTAAGGGAGGCCTCCGGATCGCCCCGCAAGGGCCGCCGCGGGAGGCCCGCCAAGGCCGTGGACAAGGTCAAGCGCCGCCGGCGCGCGGTCATCACCGCCGACACCCGCTCCGGGGTGAAGAAGCTCGTCGAGGCCGGCAAGACCGGCTCGCAGATCGCAAAGGCCATGGGCATCTCGCTGCCGAGCGTCCAGAACATCAAGAAGGCCCTCGGCCTCGTGAAGGCGCGGGCCTGACGGCATCCCAGTCTTGCCAGTTTCGCCGGGCCCCCGCTTTGTGGAGCGGGGGCCCTCCTTTTCTCGGGGGCCGATCCCCATGGCCACACATTACATCCAGGCGAACACCAACGGGCTCCTGCATCCCGCGAGCGAGCCGTCGATTTCTCCGCTCAACCGGGGCTTCCTCTACGGGGACGCCATCTACGAGGTGTGGAGGACCTATCACGGCGTCTTGTTCGCCTGGGAGGAGCACTGGAGGCGCCTCAGGGACTCGGCGAAGGCCCTGCACATGGAGCTCGAGTTCACGCCCGCCCAGATCCTTTCGGAGATCCGCCGCGCCGTCGCGGGATACCGCACGCGGGTGCCCGGCCCTGCGGACCTCTATGTGCGCCTGCAGGTCACGCGGGGGGCGGGCCCCATAGGACTTGACGTCGCGCTGGCCGACAGTCCCGGGTTTGTGATCCTCGTCCAGCCCTGCCCGGACCTCTCCCCGGAAAAGTGGCGCGAGGGAATGCGGCTCTCCGTCGCGACGACGCTGCGCCGCAACCCGGCGCAGAGCCTCGACCCGGCATGGAAGACAGGGAACTATCTCAACAACCTGCTGTGCCTGCGCGAGGCCCGCTCGCGCGGGGCCGACGAGGTCGTGATCCTCAATGCCGCCGGGGAGGTGACCGAGGCGTCCGTGTCCAACATAGCCTTCGTGAGGGCCGGAGGAATCGTGACGCCGCCGCTTTCGGCCGGCATCCTTGCGGGCATCACCCGTTCCCTTGTGCTCGGGGGGATAGCAGCCTCGGCGGGAGTCGCTGCCTCCGAGGAGACGATCCGCCCGGAGGACTTCGGCTCGATGGAGGAGTGCATGCTCCTCTCGACGACGAAGGACGTCGTCCCGGTGGCCGAGATCGACGGCGTGCGGTTCAGGAGGGGAGGGGACTCGGTCTCAGCCCGCCTCAAGGCAGCTTTCGCCAAGGCGGCTGGCGAATACGCCGCGGCGCATCAGGAGCTGCTCGCATGACCAAGGGCGCGCTGCGGTTCCTCGGGATAGACCACGGGACGCGGAGGATCGGCCTCGCCTACGGCGATGACATCGGGGTCGCGACGCCCTTGCCCGCACTCACCTCGGAGGAAGCCGCGAAGCAGTG